>WALU01000035.1 GCA_015522685.1 Thermoproteota archaeon
ATATAAAAACATATATCCAATAGTTATATATAAAACTAAATCATATCCTTTCTCAGGTAAATGATCATCTTATTCTTCCAAATAGCGACTATTCTGTGATGAGGTATTACTCTTCCATCTTCTAGCATAATTCTATCGCTCATTACCTTTATTTTGTCTCCTAATACCTCCTCTAAATTATTGGGATTCCCTCTACTGACAAACACTATCCTATAGTTCTTAGGATTATTCCTTGGGTCCCACACCATTGATTCTAAGATACTCTTAACTTTGCCTTTCTTCATACACTTATTATCCTATGAGCAAATTGTTTAATTAGATGGTGGATTCTTTCATTGGAGGAAAAATGAGAGTATTTGCAGTCTCAGATGTCCATTCTCCTGTCTGGTTCAAAGATCTGGAGAAAGCGGTCCATAGAATTGATGAAAAGGTAGATCTCCTACTCATTGCTGGCGATATGATAGATAGGGGAAATGTAAAGTATTATAGAAAGGTAGTAGACCTACTCTCTACATTAGAAGCTAGGATAATAGCTGTCTTTGGGAATGATGAGTATGATAGCTTAAAGGACGAAATTAAGGAGGAAAATCCAGAGGTAATGTTCTTAGATGATGAGTCTATAGTAATTGACATCGAGGGACTCAGAATAGGGTTAGTTGGTTCTAGGGGTAGCTTAGAGATGCCCACCACATGGCAGAAGAGGAACATACCGGGAATAGATAAACTCTATAGCGACCGAGTCAGGCTCATAGGAAATCTCCTAATGAATTTAAGGGACAGGGTTGATATAGCTGTACTACTCACACATTATGCTACCACAAATAAGACTATGAGAGGAGAGAACCCTAGAGCTTGGAGGTACTTAGGCCACAGAGAGTTTGAGAGATATATGAGAGAAAGACTTGTTGATATAGCTATACATGGACACGTTCATAATGGTAAGAGAATGGCGGAGATTGGAAGTACCAAGGTTTACAATGTTGCTTTTCCTTTATGGTGGCACTTAGTGGAAATTGATCTGAAGAGAGAAAAGCAGGTATCTATGGAGGAATTCCTTTCGGGATAGGCTATTTAAGTAAGCTAAGGGGCTTATAGAGGGGTCTCGTTAATGAGATATAATAGGCAGATACCCCTTATAGGTGAAAAAGGACAGAAAAAGCTCAGATCTTCCTTGGTAGCAATAGTGGGGTTAGGGGGCATAGGATCACCTTTAGCTCTCTATTTAGCAGAAGCTGGAGTCAATCTTCATTTGATAGATGGAGGCATAGTGAGCCTGAGCAATCTTAATCGGCAGATCTTATACAGCGAAGAAGATATAGGTTTGCCTAAAGCACTAGTAGCTGAAAAAGAGGTTAGAAGGAGGAATAGAGAGGTAGAGGTAAAAGGATTCCCTCATAAGCTAAGAGAGGATAATATAGGAGAGTTACTTGAAGGAGCGGATCTAGTCTTGGATGCTACAGATAATTTTAATACCAGATACCTCATAAATGAATTTTGTGTCAAAAATAGAATACCCTTCATATATTCAGCCATATCTGGCTTTTATTTTGCCACCACTTTCATAGTTCCTGGTGAAACACCTTGCCTTTATTGCATATTCCCCAATGCTAAGGATGAGAAAGATATGCTTGTAATAGGAACTACCCCTGCTTATGTGTCATCAATAGCAGCGACAGAAGCCATAAAATACTTAGCTGGCATTGAGCCTTCGTTAAAAGGTATCCTCTTTATAGGAGACCTGAGCATCATGGAATTCAGTAAAATAAGGGTAAAAAGAGATCCTAACTGCCCTGTATGCAGTTCATTAAATGGCTCTCAATCTTGAAGGTCCTCTATGGCTATATTCTCTCTAAGGAACTTCCTAGCTTTTTCAGGTAGGTTTGTTATCTTTACCCTCACTTGCTTCATAGTATCTCTGTCTCTCATGGTAACTGTATCATCCTCCATAGTTTGATGATCGACTGTAACGCAGATAGGTGTGCCTATTTCATCCATTCTCCTATAACGCCTTCCTATCGTACCGGATTCATCATAGAATGCTATAAAACCTTCTTTTATTAGCTCTCTATATATCTGCCTTGCTTTCTCAGGCATGCTGTCCTTCTTCATTAATGGGAAAGTGGCTATTTCTATGGGTGCTAGATATCTAGGAAGTTTAAGCCATGTTCTTTCACCATCTTCTCTATATGCTAGCATAAGTTCATGGAATAAAACTCTATCCAATCCTATGGATGGCTCATATAGGTGAGGCAAGATCTTCCTCCCTTCAGCGTCGGATACCCTCAGATCATTGCCAGATACTTTCACATGACCGGATAGATCATAATCAGTCCTATATGTATTGTTTACGAGCTCAGTCCACCCTAGATCTTCTGTATACGCCTCTAGATCCCAGTGAGCCAAAGCATAATGGGCTTTTTCCCCTTCTATAAGCTCTCTGTACCTTATTCTCTCTAATGGAATCTTTAGAGATTCATTGAAGAACTTCTGATACAGGACTAGCCAGTAAGTAATTAGAGAATTTATTGTGTATCCACTCTCTAATGCCTCCCTAGCGGTCATCTCCACTATCTCTCCAATTTCTCTATCCTCCTTTCTGAGAAACCTTATCTTATAGTCTAAGTAAGGCTCTAACTTCTCTTTGTATATCCTATCTGGATCATCGGAATTGAAAAATATATGTATTTCGAGCTGCTGGAATTCTCTCATCCTGATTAATGCCCTTCTAGGGGATATTTCGTTCCTGAATACCTTACCGACCTGGCCTAAGATGAAAGGCAGCCTTCCTCTCATAACGATATAGGATTTTCTGAACTCGATCACGCTTCCCTGAGTTGTTTCTGGTCTTAAAGCAGCATTTGGTTCGTTAGCCTCAGCACCCACAGCGATTGTGAACATAAGATTGAATTTCTTTATCTCAGTCCACTTAGTTGAGCCGCACTTTGGGCATCTAATATTTTTTTCTTTGATTATCCTCATAAGTTCCTCATCAGATAGCCCTTCTAAATGCTCTTTTAGCCCCAATGACTCCTCAATAAGTTTATCAACCCTAAATCTAGAATGGCATCTCTTACATTCTATTAACTTATCAAAAAAGTGCTTTAGATGGCCTGAGGCTTCAAATACCTTAATCGGTAGTATATTAGGTGTCTCGATTTCATGAACTCCTTCTAAGAGGACTATTTTACTTCTCCATAAAGCAATTATCTTGTCTTTCATCCTTAGACCTAAGGGCCCATAGACGAAGAACCCTGCAGGTGCCCCTGCATATACATCTCTAGCTGATGGCCAGAAGAACCCTCTTCTATTAGCCAACTCAACAACCTTCTCGTATATATCCCTCATTTTTAACAACCCATTCTATAACATCTCCAGGAACTCCTGCTTCCTCAAGAATTCTAATGACGTAATCATATCCTTCCTCAGCTAGATATTTCGTGAAAAAATATCTCACAGTTTCGGCATATTCCCAGAAGTAGATCACCCATGCCTCCGTTTCTTCAGAATAGAAGTCTGGTTTTATCTTACTCCATGGCTTATAATGCATTGTGGCTATCCTAACCTCCTCTGCCCCCCTTTCCAATAGATGCTGCTTTGCTACAATGAGGCTTTCACCAGTATCAGCTACATCATCTACCAGTAGGACTTTCTTTCCATCAAGCCTAGTAGGTAGTGGCTCCACCACTTCAGCTCCTTCTTTCAGATCTAATGCGTTATAGTGAATGGCTCTTATGCTTCTTATATCTCTAATATCAAGAAAGTCGCTAAGGAGTCTAGCTACCACGACTCCTCCCCTTAATATAGCTACTATAGTATCAGGCCTGAATCCTGAATCGATTAGTTGATCAGCTAATCTCCTAGCATAGACTAGTGCATCCTCTGGGCTGACATGAAGGAATCTCATGTTTCACACCTCTGGACATTTGCAGGGTATGGAGCCGCATTTAGGGCAGCCTTCTCCATACCTTTCCAAAAAAGCTTCTTCTAAATTGATAGATAGGAGATCAGATATACTTAAGAGCCAAGCTAATACATCAGCTAATTCTTCTCTTAGATTGCCTTCATCATTCGATCTCAAAGCCCTGAAGAGTTCTCCCATTTCCTCTCCTAGATGAAGAGCTGTCCCTCTAATACCTCTTCCCCTGTCTTTCTCGCCATATATCTCTCTTATAAGTTCTTGAGCCTCGGATATCCTCATTGGCATTACCTGCTCTTAGATCAAGTGCAGAGTTATTATAGCGACTCCGGTAAGGATAGATAGTAATACAGGAAACCATTTAGGAATTTTCAGACCTCCTGCTTCATCAGTACTGAATGTAAGGATGCCAGCAACAGACATTGGCATGAAATTCTTGTCTTTCTTCCTCTTAGGCATACTCCTCCTCCACCATCGTTGAAGAATAGCACACTAATAAATTTGCAATGGAGATAATGTCTAATGAAGATAAGATTCAACAATGGTATAGAACTCCTCTGCGGACAGAAACTACTATTAGATCCAATGAGGACTGTTAATGGTATTCCAGTTCTTATATCTCATGCTCACTCGGATCATATACCTAAGGACGTGAGGAGATCAAGAAGCAGACTGTTTACTACCCAAGGTACAGCTGATATTATAGCTAGAAGATATAATGCTAATGGATTCGAGATACTTAACTTCAATGAAAGGCGAAGCCTTGGGGAAATTGATATATATCCGTACCCTGCAGGTCATATCTATGGATCTGCTGGTTTTCTGATAAATTGCGAGGGTAAATCCATTTTCTATACGGGGGATATAAATCCTTATGGTGGTCTTACAGTAGAAAGGCCTGCTGAAGTCCCAGATGCAGATGTACTTGTAATAGAATCTACTTACGGGTCCTCAAAGTACAGGTTTCCCAATCCCCAGAGAGTTAGGCTGGAGATAGCTAAATGGGCCGCCGAAGAAGTTTATAAGGGAAATTCTCCAACAATAGAAGCTTATTTAGTCGGTAAATCCCAAGAGGTAATAGCATTACTCAATAAGTACACTAATGTAGAGATTGTAGTATCCGAGAATATAGCTAAGGTGAGTACCCCTCTTAAGGAGAGATTTAACCTAAAATACAGCCTTAGCTCTGAGGAACCCCATGTTTTAATTACGCATAGAGCCAAATCAAGAAGGAAAGCTAGAGTGACGGGATGGGTCCTTTTCTCAAGTAGGAGGGAGGATTTCCCACTAAGTGCCCATGCAGACTTCGATGGACTTGTGAATATCGTCGCAAGATCTAGCCCAAGTAAGGTATTGACCGTATACGGTTTCAGTAAGGAGTTCGCTAATTGGTTGAAAAAATGGGGGATTAATGCAGAGCCTTTAGGTAAAGAATGGGTTGAATTATAGGTAGATAAGTCACTTTTTCTTAGTGGTTATCCCTGGTATCTCCTCAGGTACAACAGAGGGTCTCTCCTTCACGGTCTCAAGAACTAAGGAAGTATTGGTATCTCTGAGGCCGGATATGCTCTGGATCTTTCGTAGTATATCGTTAAGCTCCGATTGATTTCCTGCAATGACCTTGAGAACGACATCAAATTGCCCAGTTATCTCATGTACCTCCAAAACAGAGTTACCAAGCAACCCAGTTACCTTCTTAGCCACATCAGTGTGCTTACCAGGTTCTGTCTCAAGCAATATTATATATTTATTTCCCTTCCCAAGTTTAGCGTGATCGACAAGAGCAGTGTAGCCCCTTACTATACCAAGTTCCTCGAGCTTCCTAACTTTCTTCATAACTCCAGCTGGACTCATCCCAAGCTCTCTAGCTATCTGAGTATATGTAACTCTACCATTCTCTACCAGTTTCCTCAATATTTCTATCTCTTTTGCGGTAATACCTTTTACTCTAGGCATAGGATAACACCCCCACAAAGCCGTCCTATAGGAATACGGAGTCTAACATATGACTCCTTGTCACTTTACTATCACTTGAATAAAAAGATTTTTGCTTTATGACGGGATGGTGTTATAGAAGTGAGGTATAATGCAATCCTAAATATTGCCACTGAGAGGAGTAAAAATCTTTTTACGCTCCCAAGCATTTATATAGCATTATTATTTAATATTTTTGCAATTTTACTTCCTTACTCATGGTTTTATGTATTAGAACTTCGCTTGCTTGCTCTAGAATACGCAATTTTGGTATCAATATTCTTTATGGTATCCCTTGTAATGATCTGGAGAAGCGCACCCTATCTCGATACTAGGAGATCCATGTGGAGCGGTTTCTTTGTAATCTTACCTCTGGTTGCAGGCTCTCTTTTAGAGATAATTCATATTCCTTTCTATTCTATGATTTATACTTCTATTTTCCTTGCATCTTTAATATCATGGTCATTAGGAGAGGGAATTAGACCAAGGATTTTACCAATAGTTCTCTCAGTGATCACTTTGTTCATGAGCAAGTTTCCTGTGATCACTTTCGTATTCTCTGTAACGGCAGTTATATCAGCATATTTAGTTGGAAAGGTTATTGGAAAAATTTCTGAACCTGTGTTGGGCTTTAAGGATTTTGATAGTGTTAAGGCATTAGCTGAAATAGTTCTAAGTGGATCAGGTCGGAAGCTTGAGCGATCTATAGAGGAGAGGGGTATTAAGGGACTAGCTAAGTATAATCTAATAAAGCTGGGAGATTTAGCCTTGGTTACAGCAGATATTCATCCTGGTCCATTTAAGATGGGAAGCTACAACGCTCCTGGCAAGATAGTTAATTCTTTTAGCAATAATGGAGTGAGATCCATATTCCTCAGGAGAGCTTGCTCTCATGAGAGGAACCTTGCTTCCAGCAAATATCTAGATAAATTAATTGACAGTATGCTCAAGAGCCTAAAAAATGCTGATTCGTGCTGCGTCAGCGCCCCCGTTTTTACTACGACTAAGAGTTTTGAGCTAAGTGCTCAAAGGTTCGGTAATATTATACTCTTCACAGTCTCAGGACATCCTTTAGTAAGCTTTGAGGATATACCTCATGAGATAGAGGAGATCGTTTCAAGAGAGCTGGGCGTTAATGTATCTATAATTGATCGGCATGATTCTCTCCTGCCTGATAGGTATGAGATGGCTTTTCCAGATACAGAAATAGGGAAAGAACTTTTGAATGGCCTAATATTGCTGGGCAGACGTGTTCTGACTGAAAGGTGCTATGAGAAGGTAGAGGTCGGGTATGCAGAAGATTATCCTAACTGGAAGAGCATCGGAAGTGGGGGGGTAAGAGTAGCGAGCGTTAAAACTCAAGATTGGATCGTTTCTTACCTCTCCATAGATGGTAATAATATGGTACCTGAGCTCAGAGATGAGTTAGATAAGATGGTACCTGAGAGTGTTAGTCTCATAGTGGCAACTACAGATACCCATGAGGTTCTCTCGACTAAAGTAACCTATAATCCTGTGGGAAGTACATGCAGAGACAGAGATAGTAACTGCCTGAAAGAGAGAGCATCCCATCTTATAGGGTTAGTTAGGGAATCTCTAAGGCCAATAACCTCTGTAAAAATTAGGTGTTATAAAGGAGAGGAGGAGGTTGTCTTCATAGGAAGAGATCTCATGGTCATGTTATCTCTACTAATGAGAGCCAGTGAGATAGCTAAGTATCTGATAGCACTCTCTCTAATGCCCCAAATTTTAATTCTTTTATGGACTCTATCGATAAGGTAAGGTTTATCTAGAGGTTGGTCGTCATTAGCTACGGGCCCGTAGCTCAGTATGGAAGAGCACCCGGCTTTTAACCGGGGGGTCGCGGGTTCAAATCCCGTCGGGCTCGCTAATTTTTAATTGAATCTTTATATTTATGTACAGGCTAACTTCTTCTATCTTTAATCTTATTGTCTAATGCTCATATCTAGGATATGCTGTTGCTACTGAAGGCTCAGCTATTATAAATAAGATACAGCTTTATTTTACTTTAGGTTATCTATATTCTAGCTGAGTTAAGCATATTTGTAAAAATAAACTTTTAATTCATTATATTATGCCGATGAAATATAGCCTAAACTTATGACCGTTATTATCAGTGCAAATAATATACTTAGATAGCGTATTTTTAATATTATCAGGAGGAGACCTTATAGAGTTGAATGCCTTAGCAGTTAATGTATATCCTTATTGCGATCTAATAAGGTGTACTCTTTCTCTATTAAATCCTTGATAACGTTTCTTATCTCTTATCAGATATCTTAGTAATAGATGATAATTTACTAAAAGATTTGCTTAATTTTAGAGATAATTTTTGTTCTTATTTTCATATAAGTATCTCGCATTAGTGAGAACTGCAACGATAGGATCTTTAACTAATGCCATACGTTAAATATGGAATCATCATCCACTAAGAGAGGAGGTTCATTGAAGGAGCTAAGGAAGGCCAAAGAGCTGATAGATAGCGCTGCTCAGGATATAAGGAGGGGGGATTCTATAAGCTTCTTAGAATCCATTAAAAAATCAATGATCCTCTCGCTCAAGGCATGCCTCTCAAAACTGGGTATTCCTTCTCTCTCCGATTATAACAATGTGTTAAAGCTGTATCTTATGATTCCTCGTATATATAGACCTTATATAGGCGAGCCAGAGCTGGAGAATTTCGAGTTCAAGTACAATCTAATAATATCTAATGAAATGGGAGCCATTAATGTAGATGAGAGGTTTCTTGATGCAAGCCAAGAACTTGCTGAGAAGATATACTCCTGGGCTGAGGTCTTAATAGAAGAGTTATAAAGAAATTACTCGAATCTCAGAGCTTTAGCAGGTTCTAGTCTTGCAGCTTGAAGGGCAGGAGGTAAAGCTCCCAGTATCGTGATAAGCAATGTAACTCCCGCTATTGCTGCAGCATGCTCTGGTAAAAGGATAGGGGCTACTGAAAATGTAGTGGTGCGAGGACCTCCCATCTCTCTAGGACCCATAATCATAGCGAGAAGAAGCGATGTCCCGTATCCAAGTAGCATTCCAGATATTATAGCAATGCTACTCATTAAAACCCCTTCAAAGAGGAATGATAGAGATATATCCCTCTGAGAAGCTCCCATTGCCCTCATTACTCCTATTATTCTCGTCCTCTCAGTCACAGCTGTGAACATTGCATTCATTATGCCTATTGAGGCCACAACTATGGTCATTGCAGCTATAGCTCCCAAGACGAGAAGAGACATATTAACGACAGCATCCAGCTGCTTTTGAACGTCTTTCATAGCTATTGGGAATGCTATATCTCCATATTCATCGCTAAGCTGATCTATAACGTAATCCACGCTATTCATATTATCGGCTATTATTGCCAAGATTGTATATCCCTTTTCCCCCGTGAGCTTCACATAGAGCCTTGTAGCATAATCTATAGGAGCAAGAACGGATCTATCTACATCAGCCACGATAGAGGTCCCGTAGGGGGCTAATATTCCATATATCCTAGGCCTTGTAGTTAGGATGTTATCAAAGGAGAATTTAGCGCCCAGCCCTATTAGGTCTCCCATTTCATCCGATGGAATTTCTTCAAGTAATTTTGAGCCTAATATTACTGCTTCTTCCTTCTGATTTGATGGCCAATCACCATACATTAGCTTTATTCCTGGAAAAATATCTTCCACATAATTCATGTCTATTCCCATTATCACATAGGTTTTCGACTTACCTAAGAGGGTAGAGTTCATGGGGATCCTTATTAGAGGCATAACTGTCTCCACTCCATCCATGTCTTCTATTTTGCTTATATCTATGTCATTAAAGCTTTTTTCCCTAGTCGTCAGGTATATGAGCCTCATGCTGCTTCCCTTGAATATGTCCTTCAAGGCAAAACCGTAGCCCGTAGCGAATGATATAACAGCCGTCAATGTTAATACTCCTAAGAATATTCCTAGCAATGTCAGGGTTGCTCTTTTCCTTCTACTCATCATGGCTTTAAAGGAGAATCGTATTATATCACGGAACTTCAACCTCTTTAGACCTCCTTCCAAAGGACACCTTGCCTATGATTAGACCTATTATCAAGCCAGCTAATGCCCATATTACACCATATTCTGGATTCATCAGCCCTGATGTTTGGCTAGATTTGACAGAAGTTGATGTAGCTTGACCTTCTATTGTCACTTCCCTTCTAGATTTCTTCCAATTTTCTGGGGATGCAGTATATCTAACTGTAACCCCTATCTTCTGTGAAAACTTGCTTAGGTCGACTTTACATGAGAGAACAAACCCGGTGCTCTCGCCATTGTCTAATTCCCCTAAGTAGGTAGATGTACCGATGCATACCCCTGAGTCTATCGTAACATTCACGTTATCAGCTTCCCTGTTCCCGACATTTGCTAGATTACCTCTAATTCTCAATCTTCCTATGCTGTAACTCGCATCTAGAGAAGATATTACTACTCTAGCCTCCTCTATCCTGCCAAAGCCAATTTCAGTTGTAAGCTCCTTTGTAGTATCCTTGTTATCCTCTTTTTCCTTGTACATGAATTGTAGATCAAGCCTATATGATTTGCTATCCTCGGAGGGAAGTAGACTTATAGAGACGTTTCTAGAGTTGCCCGGATTCAGATTACCTAGATCAAAGAGAGAGGGACCCAGTATTGTCAGTGTTTTAGAAGAGAGTTGGAGTCTAACCTTTCTTGCGGTTTCATCTCCTACATTCTTCACTATCAATCTTACATCATTAGATATACCAGCGTTGAGCAAGTGTTTATTTGATAGTATTATTATACTTGGAGCAGTCTCTTCCTCACCATTTTTCTCTACAAGCGGTATATTGAAGACTTTCGAGACACCATAGTCCTTCCCCCCACTCGAGTAATGAATAATAACCGCGACCTTATCGAAATCTTGGTCAACATTCTCGCCAACATAAGCACCTATATCGTACCTCACTATCGATCCTGGTGTTAATAAGGCTCCTCCGCTTATACTGGGATTCAATATTCTGATAAGAGGAGCACTTAGCTGAACAGAAGTTATTATTGCATCCTCCTTACCCATGTTCCTCAAGGTTAGATAAAGTGTAGATGATTCTTCTTTGACTCCTTTCCCAGCTAAGGTAAAATCTATAGTGGATCTCCCTTTAACTTCCAGTTTAAAGTAAAAGTTGTTTGATCCTTTCTTGACAACATCACCATCTTTGTTCAAAATTTCATAGGATATGTTGAGGCCGAAGTCATACCAGTTAGGAGGGGTCTTAGTGGGCACCTCTACATTGAACGTGAGGGAGAATCCTTCACCATCCTTGAAGTTTTCCTTCGCCAGCTGAATTCCCGGCAATAATGCCTCTTTATTACCCCCATTTGGATTTTTAAGGGGGTTTGGTATCGTTAAAGTGGCTTCCAAGGGCCTTAAAGTATGGTCCTTCTCTATAGAAACTTGAAGCAGGGTAAAGAGGGGAACTATGCCATCTCCTGAATGTACTATAATTGAACCTTTTTGATTCCCCCAGCCATAATCGATAAGGCTTACGCTTCCCTTTATAGCTAACAATGAAGTTAGAGGTAGAAGTAAAACTATAAATATAGGAAGGATAAACTTATGTCTTAACATTAGGGTTCACCTCTCCTAAGATAACTCCATCTCTAATCTTTACTATACGATCAGCAGTCCCAGCCATTCTTCGATCATGAGTAACCATCACTATGGTTTTCCCTTCCTCACTTAGAGATCTAAGTATTTTCATGATTTGTAGGCCGGAGCTCGTATCCAAATTGCCTGTAGGCTCATCTGCTAAGATGATGGCTGGATCGCTCGCAAGGGATCTGGCTATTGCTACTCTCTGCTGTTCTCCACCAGAAAGCTCAGAGGGCTTGTGATTAGCTCTATGCCCTAGCCCAACAGCCTTAAGAAGTTCCATTATCCTCCTTCTTTTATTCTTATGGTATTCTCCTATAGCTAAAGCTAGCTCCACGTTCTCGGCCGCAGTAAGCCATGGAACTAAATTGAATGTCTGAAATATGAAACTTATAATTTTACGACGAAGGAGAGTAGCTTGCCCATCTGTGAGCTTCATTACATCTCTCCCTAGTATTTTCACGACCCCTGAGGTTGGTCTCGTTAGAAGTCCCATTATGCTAAGCAAGGTAGTTTTTCCACTGCCAGATGGGCCCATTATAGCGACAAATTCCCCCCTTCTAATGATCAGTGAGATTCCTCTAAGCGCCTCTATGCAATTCTCTCCTGTTCCATACCTTTTTCTGACATTTGCAAGCTTATATGCTGGTACATAGTTCATAAGCACACCTTTTGTATAAGATTTTTAACATAGCTTAGTTAATAAATATTGCTAAGTAAATAATGTTTAGAAATATAGGCTATTTAAGGGGATATAATGCAATCGAGAAAATTTTAAAAGATTTCAAAATTCTTCTAAAAATATAGAAAAAGCTGCTATGAAGATCATTGGAGAGAGAAATAATGTGGCAATTGAGGAGTAGTTTTAGTTCTACGGGGTATCCGAAAAGTCACCCCGGAAGCTATATGGTGAAAAGGATATACCAGCCAGTATTACCCCTAACAGGGGCTTCGGCATATAGGGCTGACCAGATATTGGGTGAGAGAGCAATAAAAAGGAGATATTTTCCTACTAGTATCTTCCTACAATAAGAAACCTTATTAATTCTGAAATGTTGAGTTCTACGACTACCATCTAGGTGAATGATCTCTACATCAGGTCAGGATTCCTAAGTAAAATAGTATGATGCATTGATTTGGGTATGATAGAATAGTAGTGGAGGTAACTATATCAATGAAAAAGCCATAGCTCCTTATATAAGCGTTAGAATGTGAATGCGCGCCTCAAAGGCCAAAGCAAAGGAGTGGTTGTTAAAATCAATCTAGGTATACTTAGGGAGCTGATGGAAATCTAGATGATATTTTCCAATGGGTCCTCCTAAGAGATATTATAGATCTTTCAAAGAGAACGACCAGATTGGCTAGATCCCTCCCTAGTACGCTCTCTATTTCCTTCATAAAATTATCTCTTAGCTGATCATAGTTAAGGTAGAGCTTCTTTTCCATCTGCCTCAGGTTATAGGAGGCTAGCCTTATTATATCTTCATCCTCATCTGTGGGATGTTTAGATGTTAATGCTTCCTTGATAAGCTCAAAACTCTCAAGAAATGACGATTTGTCGCTCGCAGGCAAATTCTCTACGTAGATTCTTGCCATATGATCCGCTATGGAAGCTAATCTATCGTCCGGAAGGTACTCTTTAGCTAGAGATAAAGTTCTCACGCTCTCAAAGAGAGCTTCTATTATCATGCTCATTTGATCAGCCCTCAAATCCAGTAACTGATTCAAGAGAAAAACTTATTACTTCAGGCAACAAAGCCAAAGATATGGATTTTCCATTCTTTGGAGAGCTAAGAGATAACTGGAATCATGCATTGAAGGTTCTTAGAGCGAGGAGAAACTTACCTTTTGGGCAAGCTGAGGATATCATTAAGGAAGTAAAGGAGAGGGGATTAAAGGAGGTTTTGAGGCTTACGAAGAAATTCGATGGCATTTCTCTATCTCAAGATGAAATATATTCGGAACCTGAGAATGGAGTGTTACCCTACTTCGTGGAAGAAGCGTTCAATAGACTTCTTTCTTGTGCAAAATCCTTGTTAAATAAATCGGAGTGCCATATAGGAGGGTTCTCAACTTCAATGGAATGGTTAAGGCGCTCTCCCTCGATGGGAAAACCCATCAGTAGAGTTGGGATATACGTTCCTGGTGGTAACTATCCCCTCTTATCCTCACTTCTCATGGCCATAGCTCCTGGAATAGCTGCAGGGGCAAAAGAATTTGTAGTTGCAACTCCTCCTAGGAATTATAATGTAATAGAGCATGCTTCAGCTAGGTTTGGAGCCAGAGAGTTCCTGAAAGTTGGGGGAGTGCAGGCAATTGCTTCTTTAGCTTATGGTTTGCCAGAGATAGGACTTCGTCCAGTAGATATAATAGTAGGACCGGGGAATTCTTACGTTACAGCAGCGAAGCATATAGTATCTAGAGATATTAAGATCGATCTACTGGCTGGTCCTTCTGAAGTGCTCATATTATCGGACGGAAGCTTTCCAGTGGAGCTGATCGCTTTGGACATGCTTGCCCAAGCGGAACATGGACCTGATTCCATTGCTCTTACCCTGACAACTTCACGTGAAGAGGCCATTGAGCTGAGATCTTATCTACTTAGATATCTTAATGTGGATAGATTTAGATCCCTCAGAAGCAGGAGTGGTATCCTCTATGGGAAGAGCAAAGAGCTTGTTAAATTCAGCGATATCTTCATGCCCGAACATTTAGAGATCTTTGGTGATTTCCAAGCACGAATGGCTGGTGCCATATTTGAGAAGACAGGCGTTGTATTTGGTGATTATGGATATACCGGAGCTAATCATATCTTACCTACTGGAGGAACCCTACTGGAGAGACCCGGTTTGAGTCCATTCTCCTTTTTCAGGGGTTTTAGCGGTTCTTATTCTTATAGGCAAATGGGTAGTTTAAAATCTCAAGCTTCTGTATCTGAAATGACCGCTCATTTCGCTAGATTAGAGGGATTAGAGTATCACGCTAGAGCAGCTGAATCAAGGGAAAAACTTTATAAGGAGATCTCTGCTCAGGAAAGCTAACGAGATGATATGTATGGGGGATTTAGTTCACCTCTAGGAGAGAATTCCTTAAGATGGCAGTTGTAGGAACTGCCGGCCTTCTTGTCGGTGGATCTGCAGGCTATTTTTATAGATCCTCTGTTTCTCCCAGTAAGATAAAGCAAGAAGCTAGCGAAGCCAGTAAGGAGATTAAAGGAAAGGTTGCCATGTATGACTGGAGCAATAATAACAATCCGTTCGTCTTTAAGTTATTCAAGGATAAGACTAGTGTAAATGTAGTGTACGACCTCTTTGATAGCGATGATGAGGCTTTCGCTAAATTAGAGGCAGGTGGTAGCGGATACGATGTAGTGGTTTTAACTGATAAATACGTTAGAAATGCGATAGAGAGGGGTTACGTTAGAAAACTCGATCAAAGCTCTATTCCAAACATAAAGTACCTTGATCCTAAGTTTAGAGAATTAAAATATGACCCGGGAAATAAGTATTCTGTGCCATATGGATTTGGCAGTACTGCCATAGGATATAACTCAAAGAAAGTAAAGAATTTAACAAGTTGGAAGCAGTATTTCGATCCAAGCTACCTATCCAATTACAAGAAGAAAGTATCTATGCTCGAGGATCCACCTGAAGTGATGTTTGCTACCAAGCTCTATTTAGGTAAGAGTCTCGACGATTGGAGCGATTCTACTATGGGAGAAATTAAAGAAGCATTAATAAGGCAAAAGCCTTACTTAGCGGGATATTTCAGTACGGATAAGTATATTCCCAATCTAGAGAATGGGTCTCTCATTGCATCCCACGCCTATAATGGCGACGTTTTAACAGCTAAATATGGGGATGGATTCAAGGATCTGTCTTATCTAATACCAGAAGAGGGTGCTGTGGCGTGGATAGATAACATGCTCATCCCTAAGGATGCGTCTAACCCAGAAGCCGCTCAGGCTCTGATAAATTTCCTGATAGATCCTCTCGTTGCAGCATATAAAACGATCTCTGTTTACATTGCAATGCCAATACCAGCAACTAAGAAGCTATTACCACCAGAACTGGCCAGCGAGCCAGCTCTTATACCACCACCTGATCAGATGAAGAAGTTACATCTATCACCTGTGCTAACTGATAAGATCAGGGCAAAGATCAATGACGTATGGGAACAAGTCTTAGCAGCTTAGGTGTGAAATGTTGGTTTCAATACCAAGGGGATTCAGGGATTTCCCTCCCCCATTTATGATACTTAGGAAGAGAGTAATGGAAAGGGTAGAGGAGATATTCAAGAGATATGGCTTTGATCCCTTCGATACTCCAATCTTAGAGTTATGGGAGACCGTGAAAGGTAAATTAGGAGAAGAAACTGAAAATAGGCTCATGTTCATATTTCCAGATTTTCTAAGCAAAGAATGGTATGCTCTCAGATATGAATTAACATTCCCTCTCGCTAGGTATATAGCTATGCACCCTGAGACTCCTCTGCCCTTTAAGAGATATCATATAGGGAGGGTATGGAGGCATGAAGAGCCCCAGAAAGGAAGGTATAGAGAGTTCTGGCAATGTGATGCAGATATAGTGGGCAGTCCTTGTCCAGAAGCTGATGCTGAGATAGTCAAGCTAAATATTGAAGTAATGAGAACTTTTGGTTTCAGAAGATATGTAGTGAAGATCAATGACCGGAGACTCCTGACAGGAATCTTTGAGGAAGAGCTTGGTATAGCAAAACCAGCTCCTGTATATAGATCTATTGATAAACTGGATAAAATTGGAGAAGCTGGAGTGAGAGCTGAATTACTCGCTAAGGGAATGAATAGTCACCTAGTCGATAAAATAATCAATTTAACTAGGATTAGAGGTAGGTTCGAGGAAGTCTACGAGGATTTGAGAGATATTAGCAATGAAAAGGTGAAGACCGCTTTAGACCATCTTGGGAGCATATTCGGCATAATTGAGGATGATAAACTAATCTTTGATCTATCCCTTGTCAGAGGTCTAGAGTATTATACAGGACCTGTCTTCGAAACAATTGTGAAGGAACCTAAGATAGGTTCTCTAGCTGGAGGTGGGAGATATGATAAGCTGATAGGTCTCTACTCCGGGAAAGATGTACCGGCCACAGGCGCCAGCATCGGTATAGAGAGATTAATAGACGCCGGTCTGGAGCTTGGCATATTATCCCTTAGAGATAAGAGCTACATTCAAGTATTTGTAGTGAGTGTGAAGAGAGATTCCTGGAGATATGCGTGGAAGGTAGCGGAGTTTTTAAGAAAGGAGGGATTCTATGTTTCCTTAGATCTTATGAGGAGAAGTCAATCAAATCAGAGAGAGTATGCAAGGAAACTTGGAGCCAAGGTGATCGTCTTCGTTGGACCGAAGGAAAAAGATAAGAGGAGCGTTACCATATATTCAAATGGAATCAGGAGAACAGTTAGCCTTGAGAATGCAGCTAGGACTATCAATGAGGTCATCTCTTGATCTTTATCCTATAATTTGTTTTCAAATAGGATATATCATCTAGAAGCTTCCATATTTCATCCAAAAAGCTAGGAAGCATATAGAGAGGGATTATTGGTATACCGTGAAGGATCCTATCGCTGAAATCAAGCCATGTAACTATCGCTGGGATTATTAGACTCTCTCCTTCTTCTATTTCTATGCCTTTTATATCTTCTATTTTGAAGGCACCAGATAGTGATTTAGTTCTCTCTAATTGTTTTACAGCTGCCTTCTTAAGCTTATATATCTTAGAAGAAGATCCCTTAGACCACATCTTGCAATCCACTGATAAAATTAGTTCACCTAAAGCTCCGAGTATATCTATCTCATATCTCCTCTGATTAAAAGAGAATTTAACTCCCTTTATAGCATCTACTCCAGACATCTGGAAGCCCTTTAGGCAGAAATCCTCGAATCTCTTCCAGTCTAAGAGCGCTGCAGCTCTCTCAGGAGAAATGCCTATCTTAATCAATGCAATAGCTACTGCTACAGGATTATCAGCTGGATTTCCTCCCCCTTCCCTTCTTAGATATGAAAGAAGATCCTCAGGAATAGATTTCCAATTCTCACTAACCATCTCATGGAGACTTTTCTCAGCTATCCTCTTAAGGTCCACCTTCTATACTATTCAAGAAAGAAAGAGTGATATATACATTTGCCTTCTTCTATCAGTTAGAGAAGGTTGACTTAATTGGGACTCACATTAGCTGAGAAAATCTTGAGTATGAGAATGGGAAAGAAAGTAAGAGCCGGAGACGTTGTCATTAGCCCTGTAGATTATGCAGCAGCCCAAGATGGAACGGGCCCTCTAACTATAAGAGTAATGGAGGAGCAGCTAGGCGTAAAATCTGTTTTTGAGCCAGGTAGAGTTATATTCTTCTTAGATCATGCTGCTCCGGCTCCCAGAAAGGAGCTAGCTAATGATCATAAGTTCATCAAGCAGTTTGGTAAGGAGGTAGGTTGCATAGTTTCAAGGGAGGGGGAAGGTATAATTCATCAAAGACTTGTGGAGGACTTCGTTTCCCCCGGAGATATAATAGTTGGGGCTGATTCTCATACATGTACCTCAGGTGCTTTAGCAGCATTCGCCACAGGCATGGGATCAACGGATATAGCAGTAGCTATGGCTTATGGCAAGACTTGGTTTAGGGTTCCAGAGACCATAAGGATCGAGGCTAGTGGAGAACTTCCATTTGGGGTATTTCCAAAGGATCTCATGCTTTACATAATCGGCAAGCTCACCGCTGAAGGCGCAACATATAAGGCTCTAGAATTTCAAGGAGAAACCATAAGAAATCTAACTCAGGAATCGAGATTTACTTTATCTAACATGGCAGTCGAAGCAGGAGCTAAGGTGGGCTTAATAGAGAGTGATGACGCGACTAGAAGATATCTGAAGGAAATGGGAAGAGAAGGTAAATATAAGGAGATAAAGGCTGATGAAGGAGCTAGTTATGAGAGCATTATGTATATAGATTCCGAAGATCTAGTTCCCTCTTTAGCTGCACCTCATTTTGTAGATAATTATAGGACAATAGATCAGCTGGAAGGTCTGAAAGTGGATCAAGTCTTTATCGGGACATGTACAAATGGAAGATTTGAGGATTTACTGGTTGCAGCTACAATCCTAAAGGGTAAGAAAGTCGATCCTAATGTGAAATTTATAGTAGGACCTGCATCGAGGAAAGTGCTAGAGAAAGCCGTTAAGGAGAGCCTGATCGATATATCTATCAAAGCAGGAGCTGTGATTATTCCTCCAGGATGCGGTCCATGCGCAGGCGTACATGCTGGAGTGCCATCGGATGGAGAAGTTGTAGTTTCCACACAAAATAGGAACTTCAGAGGAAGAATGGGTAATCCTAACTCTGAGATATATTTAGCAAGCCCTGCTACGGCAGCAGCCACAGCAATAAAGGGAGAAATTGCTGACCCTAGAGAATTCCTCCCAGAGGATTTTAAGGTCAAGATAGTAAGCTAATGAAGGAAGCGTTATTATGAAGATAAAAGGTAGAGCTTGGAAGTTTGGAGACGGGGTGAGCACAGATGATATCGCCCCCGGTAGATACTTCTACCTGAGAAGTCAACCAAAAGAGCTAGCCAAGCATGCATTTGAGGACTTGAGGCCAGACTTCGCCAAGAACGCGAAACCAGGAGATATAGTTGTAGGAGGAAGGAATTTTGGACAAGGATCTAGCAGAGAACATGCTCCTCTGATAATAAAGCTTAATGGAGTTGGAGCCATAATAGCTAAGAGCGTGGCTAGGATCTTCTTCAGGAATGCGATAAATTTAGGGCTACCTATGATAATAGTTGACACAGATAGGATCAATGATTGCGATGAGATAGAGATCGATTTGAAGGAAGGTATAGTAGAGGATTTAACTAAAAAATTCAAGCTCGAAGCTAAGCCGTTGCCAGAGGCTATGCTGAAGATTCTTAGAGATGGGGGATTAGTACCCCATGTAAAGAAACACGGTAGCTTTACTTTGTAGGTGAGAGTTTACTCTTCCTCATTTTCTTTTAGCACTAAAGGTGAGATAGTTTTGTAGATTATAACAGAGAGAGCTAATGAGATAGTTAGGGAAGTTGGAATAAAGGGAGGCTTAGCTCTGCTATCTGCTCCTCATGCAACCGGAGCTATTATACTGAATGAAAATGATCCATCTTTGTTGGAGAATCTGAAGACCTTACTAGAGAAAATTATATCCCAGGAAATGGTTATAAGCATCCATTCAATGCACATTCTCACCTAAGATCTATCCTCATGGAATCAAGTAATGTTACCCTAGTAAATAATGGAAGACTAAGTCTGGGCGTATGGTGAAGCATAATATGGTGGAAGTTGACACTCGCCCTAGGGAAAGAACAGTGCTCATCACCATTGTTGGGGAGTAGATGGTTCCTCAACATAGAGAGCAAATAGTCGCAGGCTGAAAAGCCCTATGATTGCGCTCACCAGAAATGAAATTGCAGCCCCTGGGAGTGTAATTCCAATTAATAGGATCTTCTTAGGGGCATACTGTTGATATAGCTGACCACCAACTATTGGGCCCAGTACTGCGCCGATATTAAAGATAGCTTGTACCGTCCCAAATACCTTTCCTCTAATTTCTCTAGGAGAGATATCGGCCTGTAGTGCTCTGAAAGATGGGATATACATTAAAAGCTATAGATCTAAGTGTAGAGAGAAATGTAAGACCCCAGGTCTCTTGCTACTGGGATAACTGCTGTCATCAATCTTGCAAAAGCGCCTGAATTTATCACGATACCTTTTCTACTGATCTTATCGCTCAATCTTCCACCAGGATAAGCAGCAGCCAAGCCTATTATCCCTGATATTGTAGTAACTATTGCTATAGCAGATGGATCTGATGATATAAATTGCATTATATAGAGACTCGTATCGGAGCTATAAATCCCATAGCAAATCCATTGGCTAGTCCCATGATATATAACGTGTTTATACTTCTCCTAATTGACTTTGATAACTCTATCTTAACTAGAGATTCTTTCTTCCTCTTCAGTGCTTTATCGCGATTCTCTCTCAGTAGAAAGGAGGATATTATTGATATGGCAAACATGACAGCAAGGCCAAGGAAGGGGAACTTAAGGGCCCATTATAGGTCCTTTATGCCGAGTGTGTATATTCCAAACTTGTACAAAGCAACCCCAATGGCCGGACCTCCTATCATAGCTAAGTTAGATGATGTCATGTAGATAGCCATGGATTGCCCTCTCATCTTACTTGGCACGCTATCCATGAGCAGAGCTTCAGCTACTGGCCATATCATAGCAGATGCGACAACCTGTAATCCTCTTATCAAGTATAGATGGTATGCGCTGGAGGATAAGAGATAAGCATGGGCCAGAACCGAGTATATAACCAAACCGAGTATTATCAGTTTCTTTCGACCCAATCTATCACTTAGCGATCCAAAATATCTAGCAAGCATGGCTCGAGTTAGCATAAAAGCAGACATCATGAGTCCATACTCTAAAGCATATTGAGAGGCCTGTTTTATGACTCCAAGCTCTTCTGGAAGCTCGCTAATTCCACCTTCAAGATAGACCACGTAGTATGGAAGTATTGGCGATATAGCTCCAAAACCAAGTGATATGACGAATCCAATTATTGGGAGTACTATGACGTTCTTCTTTTCCATTAAGATACCTCTTAACACCCCGAAGGGGCTTTCTCATCTATGCAGGAAATTTCGTATACTATTATTTTTAACTATATGAGCGTCGCTAACTATAACCTTCTGAGGTGAATGATATGGGGGATTTAGTTTGGCTTTAAGCCTTTTGATCTAGTTTTGCTACCTTCTGAAAAGAATAATGTGATCCTAAAGCTTCCGTTGGAGGGGTTGGAGGTTCTCTTTGAGGGTGATTCTTCATGATAAGGATAGATTTATCTCGAGAGGAGATTCCGAGTTATTGGTATAACATCGTATCAGATTTGCCTGATCTTCCACCACCAATTCATCCAGCTACTAAGAAGCCTTTAGGACCGAGAGATTTTTATCCCATATTCACAAAGGAATGCGTTGACCAAGAGTTTTCCAAGGAGAGATACATAAAAATACCTGATGAGCTTAGAGAACTCTACATTAGGATAGGAAGGCCTACTCCTCTATATAGGGCTAAGAGACTTGAGAAATATCTTAAAACACCAGCTAAAATTTATTATAAGAGGGAAGATGTAACACCGACTGGTAGCCATAAGCTAAATACCGCGATTGTTCAAGCTTTCTGCGCTGCTAGGGAAGGCTTGGAGTATTTGACAACGGAGACCGGTGCCGGTCAATGGGGAAGTGCTTTATCCTATGCTACTGCTATGATGGGGATAAAAGCCATTGTGTTCATGGTGAGGATATCTTATCTACAAAAACCTTATAGAAAGCTAGTGATGAAGCTTTATGGAGCAGATATATTTCCTTCTCCCAGCGATAAGACCGAAATTGGGAAGAAGTACCTAGAAAAAGATCCAAATCATCCTGGTTCACTTGGAATAGCTATAAGCGAAGCTATAGATATGGCTAAAAATAGTGATAAAGCTAGATACTCATTAGGGAGCGTACTCAATCATGTACTGCTCCATCAGACAATAATAGGCCAGGAGGTGAAGAAGCAATTTGAACTAATCGGTGAGAAGCCTGATATCCTCATAGGTTGCTTTGGCGGGGGAAGCAATTTCTCCGGTTTCACATTTCCATTCATCGAGGAAATCTTGAAGGGAAAGGAGAAGTATGATGTTATTGCAGTTGAGCCTACGGCAGCTCCATCAATGACCAATGGGGAGTATAGGTATGACTTTGGTGATAGTGCTGGTATAACTCCTTTAATAAAGATGTTCACTTTAGGACATGATTTCATTCCGCCACCAATCCATGCAGGTGGGCTTAGATATCATGGAGCTGCTCCTACAGTCAGCCTACTGAAATCTAAGGGGATAGTTAGATCAGTCACCTATGCCCAAGAGGAGACTTTTGAGGCTGGTAGAATTTTCGCAATGACCGAAGGTATAATACCAGCTCCTGAGACAACTTATGCCGTTAAGGCAGCTATGGATGAAGCATTAAAGGCAAGAGAGAATAGAGAAGAAAAAGTAATAGCATTCAACTTTTCTGGTCATGGTTTACTTGATCTTAAGGGATATGAGGATGTATTGAAGATCTCCTGACTTCTCTTTTCTAATACCATCACTTATTCATTTCTTTTTTGGGATGATTCTGGTACCGGTTTTCCCTTCTAAAGCTTCTATCACTCTATTTATGCTAGTTATTATCGCAATATTGCCCGTCCTTTCTACAAATCTCATAGCTGCTTTTACTTTGGGTCCCATGTTCCCAGGAGGAAAATGACCTTCATTATAGTACGTCTTAGCTTCCTCTAAGGCCATTACATCTATGTATTCCTGATTTGGTTTCTTAAAGTTTATAGCGACCTTCTCTATATCTGTAAGTATTATGTAGATGTCCGATCCCAGAGATGTCGCCAACCTCTCTCCAGCTAGGTCCTTGTCTATCACAGCATCCATTCCCTCAAGTTCATCTCTATCAATTACAGGTATTCCTCCACCACCAGATGCTATAACTAATATACCTGCATTTACCATCTTCCTTATCGCTTCTATCTCTACTTGAGCTATGGGGTCAGGGGATGGAACTACTCTTCTCCATCCCTTTCCTAAATCGTACTTCATTATCCATCCCAGCTTTTCCTTCTCCTTAGCGATATCTTCTGGATACCACGGACCTATGAACTTGGTCAGGTTTTGAAAGGCTTTATCATTCCGATCAACGAGCACTTGCGTAATAACTGTAGCTACAGGCTTATTTATACCAGCCGCCCTCAACTCGTTGATCAGTGATTGCTGGATCATGTAGCCTATCAATCCCTGACTCATTGCACCGCAGGTATGCAGGGGCATAGGAGGAACTTGAGATGCACCTGCTTCTTGTTGCAATAATATCGCTCCTACTTGAGGACCATTTCCATGAGTTACCACTAAATTGTATCCTCTCCTTATTAGCTCAACCATCTGCTTGCTAGTTTTCCTAGCATTAGCTAGCTGCTCCTCAAGAGTTCCTTTTTGACCATATTGTAAGAGGGCATTGCCTCCAAGGGCTACTGTGATAAGCTTCTTCATATAAATCACGCCTTTCTAGAAAAAGGAAGAAGATTATCTTATGGAGGCCGTGAGACTGATAGCCCAGTCCAGAGCCTGCTCTCTGCCTGATTGGATATTATGGGTTGCTTACCCTTTATAACAGGATTCTTCACGTACTTTGCATCTTCACAATCTTCTTCTTGGCCAAAGGTCCTTATCATGAGCATATCATAATAACTTAACATTATAGTAGTTATGAAATCTTTTTCTCTTAGATTAAATGATACCACCAAAATCACCTTTGAAATATGCATGATGAAGTTAGTTTAGCTAAAGAACTTTTCTGAATTTTAGGCCAACTGAATACTTGAAGTCAGCAAGAAAAGTAAATTTATGAGGATGTAGAATATACTCTAATATCTTAACCTATTTGGCATACAAGCTATGCAGGTATGCTATACCTCTCTATTATTTCTTCTAAGCCGAGAACTTCTACATCCATTCCCCTTAGTGTTTTCAAATATTTAGCTGCTTTTGTTGAATTCGTCGTTACCTTTCTTATACCCATATCCTCCAACGGAGAAACTACCATGCAAGTATCTGCCCACACTTTAGCACCAAAACTCTTAATTAGATGAATTAAGCCAGATCTCTCTATCTGAGAGAGTATGGCCCTAGAGGTGTAAAGCCAAAATCTTATTGTTGCAATACGGCCATTTATTAACGAGACTATCCGCTTAAATTCATCGAGAGAAAGATGAGGACAACCGATCACTACAAGATCTGATCCACCACTAAAGGTACTCAGTTCATCCAGTGTTGCCTTTAAATCCTTTAAATTAACCCTTATAGATTTACTCGGTCTCTTAAATAAGTTGGGGGTTATCTTAGGTATATGAAATATTTCTATTGAGCCCGATGCTGCACCAGCAGCGGCTAATGCCTTCAGTTCCGGAATGTATAGTTTCTTCAAACCTTTGAATAATGGGACGGAGTTGGGATATTCCTTCCCTATGAAATAGCCTAAAGCATAGTAATCAACTAACCTATTTAAATCTCCTTCCACTTCAACTGCTATAGTTGGCTTCCTGTTCCTATCCAAATGTCTGCCATATAATGGAGTATAGCCTGTAGCTGCAGCTATTATTGTTTTTGCCCCGCCTTCCCTATTGCTTCTAGCTCCAATTATACTATTTATAAAGGAGACAGCGCTAGATTCCCCCCAAGATATATGCTCTCCATAATGAGGGAGGTTTCCCGCAAGATAAGGAGTGCATGTAAATGATGGTATTGCCCCCATTTTGATTAGGGATTCCACTATATTCATTTGCTCCCTAGCAAAGTTCTCTGGGATGCCCATCTCTTTCCATCTATATAAATCCATTCCTAGCGGATTTGTTGTCGCAGCTACTTTGAACTTAATCTCATTTTCCATATTTTTCAGCCATTCTTTTCCCGTATCTCCTATTGTGGCATAGGAAACACCTGATATGTGCACTGAATGTATCCTGACGAACCCTTCAGCCTCAGAGATTGATGCTTCCTTCTCTAAGTATCTCCTAAATTCCTCTCTAATGTCTCTATTTTCTAACTTAATTTCCTTAGCTCCCTTGAGTTCTACAGATATTCCAGCTAGCTCAGCGCTTATGGTAATGCTATCAGGCTCTTCAAGTACTATCTTAATAGGGGCTGTCTTATACTTCTTAAGAGCAAAAAAAGTATATGCGCCTACTGTCGATCCTATAGAATGAGGAACATAGACTATCCTGCCTGCTAGACTCTCTCCCCTCTGAGGATGATCTTGTTGTATGATTTTGCCTGTTTTAATATCTATCCCATCAAGCCAAGAGATGGGTGCTGTCAGCCTGAGCTCATTCAAATTTCAGTAAACCCCCTAGTGATGTCCATGTCTATGCGTTTTATAAGAGCAATTAACAGCTTTATAGCAGCTTCTACGTCGTCAGGAGACATTATGGAGCTATGAGAATGTATATGCCTAGTAGGTACTCCCAGAACTATTGAGGGAACTCCATACTTATGTAAATGCACTCTACCTGCATCTGTACCCCCTTTAACTGCTGACAGTTGATAGGATATATTCTCCTCCTCTGCTACCTCTATAACAAACTCCTTGAGTCTAGCATTAGGTATCATACTCCTATCCCAAGTAAGTATTGAAACACCTTCTCCCATCTTACTAGGGGCCTCGCTAGGTGAAACTCCTGGAGAATCACCAGCTATATCAACGTCAACTGCTATGAAAACGTCTGGATCTACAACGTCCGCGGCCGTTTCCGCCCCTCTTAGGCCAACTTCCTCTTGAACTGTGGATACAGCATAATAAGTATTAGGATGGCTTATCCCATGCTCTTTTAGGTTCTTCAAGGTTTCCATAACTATAAAAGCTCCTATTCTATCATCGAAGGCCTTTCCTAGCCATGCTCTTCCATTCCTAAGGACTTCAAAGGATGATAGCGGTGCTGCCGGATCCCCTATTCTTATACCCATCTCTTTTATCTGTTCCTTATTCTTCACCCCGATATCTATATAGAGATCTTTGAATTCGAGGGGCTTTTTTCTTTCCTCAGGAGTCATAAGGTGAGGAGGTTTGCTCGTGATAACTCCTATGTAATCTCCTTTCTTCGTTCTTATTATAACTCTGTGAGCTGGCAGCGTGGTAGTAACCCACCCACCTAACGGTTCGAACCTGAGGAAGCCATTATCTTCTATTGAAACTATTATGAATCCGACCTCATCAGCGTGCCCTGAAGCCATAATTCTAGGCCGATCGCTACCTACTTCCTTCAGTATCAGAGATCCTAGCTTATCTGATAGGACTTCATCAGAGTATAGAGAATATCTATCCTTCAGCATTTTTAATGGTTCGATTTCAAATCCAGATGGACCAAAAGCCTCAGAAAACCTTGAAAAGAAAGATATTATTTCATCTTCCATACAGCTTAGATCTTCCGACAGATAAATAACTTTATCCTAGGCTACTTGACCGAACTTCTGATGGATAAGAAAGAACCAGGAATTTACATGGCTTCGGAGATAAGAGAACAATCAGAGGCGGTCAGAAGAACGTTATTAGGGGCGGGAGAGAAAGCTTCTCTAGCTGCCCAGCATCTTTTAGACAGATTCATTTATACAACAGGCAGTGGATCCAGCTACCATGCCTCATTAGTGTTGAATAGGACCTTAGTGAGGATAGCAGGAGCTAGAGTAACCTCAATACCTGCCTCTGAATTACCTAGCTGGATTCCATCTGATCTTAAGAACTCCGCTTTAATAGCTTTCTCTCAAAGTGGAGAAAGCAAGGATGTTATACTGGCAGCGAAAGAGTTTAAGGAAAAAGCTCCTTATGATCCCATTATATCGATAACTAATACAAGAGATAGCACTTTAGCTTTGATGTCTGATCTTGTAATATTAACTAGGGCTGGGAAGGAAAGAGCCATTGCAGCCACGAAGAGCTACACTACGCAGTTAGCTACATCTATCCTCCTCTCCCTTGAGCTAGCAAGGATAAAAGGAAGAGATGTAAGCTCACTGGAGGAAGAACTGAAGAAAATACCAGGCAAGATGAAACAAACAATATCCAGCATCAATACTGTAGAGGATATAGCAAGTAGGATAAGGGATAAGATAATGGGATTCGTTCTCGGTAAAGGGTCCAACTATCCAACTGCCCTTGAGGCAGCTCTTAAGCTCAGGGAAACATCAAACCTTCATTATGTTGGTTATGCTGCTAGAGAGTTCCTTCATGGACCAATACAGCTTATAGGTAGAGAAACTCCTGTTATTTTTCTAAACTGGTCCGAGATAGTAGAGGTAGTTGAGAAGGTTAGATCTTTCGGAGGAGATGTGATCAGGGTAGGCAGCGGAGGAGAGATTTCTCTTCCATATACAGCATATGAACTGTCTCCTCTCCTAATGATAATACCCATGCAGCTGTTATCCTATAAGATATCCCTTTTAAGAGGGTTGGATCCGGATAAGCCTGAGAAATTATCAAAGGTGGTGACTGAATGAAGCTCCTTCTGTTAGAAATAGATAATGTCTTGTATGATTCTAATCTCTTGAAGGGCATAGCCAGAGAATGGGCCCTCACCGCTATGAAAGAAGCGGGCTTTCCAGTTGATTATGATACAGCAATGAGCATTTTGAAGGATATTATAAGGGATAAGGGGGAAGATTATCCCTATCACTTCAATGAGCTTATGCTACGGCTTGGACTGAAAGAAGATCATAGAGTAATTGCGGCTGGCGTTATAGCTTATCATGATGTCAAGAGAGCCTTTCTTAAGCCTATCCCTGGCATAATCGAAGCAATATTATTAGCAAGAGAAGCTAGTTTGAAGGTCGGAGTTATCTCCTCTGGAGATTCTGTAAAAGAGTGGGAGAAGATAATAAGGCTAGGAGTGCATCATCTAATCAACTCGGCATGGATAGGTCCAAGGTCTTCATTAGGAGATGTCTTCTCCAGTGGATTTGATCCTAAAGAGACCATATTAATAGCTAATAGCGAGAAAAGAGTTAGAGAAGCTGAAAAATTAGGCGTGAAATTTCTTATACTCTTAACAGATAATGGAGCTGAGATAATCGAGGAAGGTAAAAGTAGGGAGGTATACGAGGCTTGGCGGATAGGGGCTGCTGTAAAAAGCCTTTTAAGAAAGCTATAGTTGGTGGAGCCTTTGATAGGTTCCATAAGGGACATAGAGTTCTCATAGATACAGCGATAAGACTAGCAGATAATGTACTAATAGGATTAGCAGATGGTCCCTTGCTTGCTGCAAAGGCCTATAAGGAAAAGATAATGTCCTACAAGGAGAGAAAAGAATTAATCAGCGAATATCTTGAGAGAAAGAAGATACACTTTAAAATTATTAGAATAATTGAGCCAATAGGACCTGCTGGTACCGATGAAGAAGCTGATGTCATAATAGTATCGCCGGAGACCTATGAGAGAGCTCTCATGATAAATGAGGAGAGGACTTTAAATGGCCTCAAAGAGCTGTTTATCGTAGCTGTACCAACCATAGTAGCTGAAGATGGAAAACCACTCAAATCTCATAGGATAAGAGCTGGAGAGATAGATTCTGAAGGTTGCATTGCGAGGAAATAGTGCATCAAATTTTTCTTCTGATAGATAACCTTAGCTTTGGTGTTAGGCCTTGTATGTCAGGCCAGGAATTCACTTAATGCAAGGTGATGAGGCACTAGTAGAAGGTTCATTGATAGCAGGTTGCCGATTTTTTGCCGGTTATCCCATAACGCCTGCCACAGAAATTGCTGAAAGAATGTCACGTAGGATGCCTCAAGTAGGCGGGATTTTCATGCAGATGGAAGACGAACTGGCTTCTATAATGGCTATAATAGGAGCTTCTTGGGCTGGAAGGAAGGCTATGACTGCTACTAGCGGACCTGGGTACTCTTTAATGCAAGAAGGGTTAGGATATGCCATAATTACCGAAGCCCCCATAGTAATAACGGATGTACAGAGAGGTGGCCCTTCAACAGGTCTCGTTACTTTACCTTCCCAAGGAGATGTGATGCAGGCGAGATGGGGCAGCCATGGAGATTATGCTATGATAACTCTAGCCCCATCTAGTGCTCAGGATATGTTTAATCTTACAATAAAATCTTTCAACTTAGCAGAACAATATAGAAATCCAGTAGTGATACTGGCCGACGAAGTAATTGCTCATGTACGTGAACCTGTAAAGATTCCTCCTCTTGATGAAATAGAGATTGTAGAAAGGAGAAAACCTGATGTTCCTCCAGAGGAGTATATACCGTATTTACCTAACCCAAGCGAGTGGGTAACTCCTATGCCAGCCTTTGGTGATGGCTATAATGTATTAGCAGAAAGTGTCATGCATGATGAGTTTGGCCATAGGATAGGAATAAACCATGCTGCAGCGGAGAGAATGATAAAGAGGTTATACTACAAGATAGAGAAGAACGTTGAGAAGATAGCTATGTATGAGAAGAGATATTTGGATGATAGCGATATAGCAGTAGTATCTTATGGATCTACTGCTAGGACCGCTTTAAGGGCCGTGAGAGAAGCTAGGAAGCTAGGGATAAAGGTAGGATTAGTTAGACTCATTACGATATGGCCGTTTTATGATAAGCTCATTGAAGAAGTTGCCTCCCAAGTTAAAGCCATAATAGTTCCTGAAATGAACATGGGTAAGATAGTTAGGGAAGTTGAAAGAGCTTCAAGAGGGCAGGCCAAGGTAATATCTGTGCCTAAGGTTGGAGGAGTCCTTCACCATCCAGATGATATTCTGAGTACTATAAAGATGGCTGAGAGATGATTTTTATGTTATCTGAAGCCAATTTTGAGCATATTTTGGCTAAGAAGTATATGAGAACCGAGATAATGCCTCATGCCTTCTGCCCAGGATGCGGGCTTGGGATAATTGAGAGAATTATTCTAATGGCATTTGAAGAGCTAGGGCAAGAGGAGTGGGAGCATACAGTTTTTGTCTCTGGAGTGGGATGTTCAGGATGGGCTCCTCTCTACTTCAGGAGAGATGCTGCTCATACGTTGCATGGTAGAGCCTTAGCTTTCGCTACAGCGCTAAAGGTATCAAGACCCAATCTGAATGTAATCGTCGTGATGGGAGATGGAGATAGTATGGGAATCGGGGGCAATCATCTTATCCATGCTGCAAGGAGGAATATAAATCTCACAGCGATAATAGCGACAAACATGCTGTATTCTCTGACAGGAGGCCAGATGGCCCCAACAACACCTGAGGGAGCTAGAACTCAGACTACTCCCTATGGTAACATAGAGCCAAACTTCAATCTGATGGAACTCCTTAAAGCAGCCGGAGCGACTTACTTGGCTAAATGGACAACATATCACTTTATTCAGGCTAAAAATAGTATAAAGAAGGCTATAGAGCATAAAGGATTTGCGGCTGTGGAGATAGTTTTTCAATGCCCAACTTTCGCTGGTAGGTATATTCTGGGTAAGCCGGATCCTAGAGATATGATGCAATGGCTCAAGGAGAACTCAATACCTCTAAGTGCAGCTAAAAACAAGAGTCCAGAGGAACTAAAGAGAAAGATAGTTATCGGGGAGTATCTTCATAGGACAGATAGAAAAGAGTACACTGAAAGGCTCAAGGAATTAGAGGAGAAAGCTAGGAGGTGATTGATATAGCTTCTCCCGTTAAGGTTCGGCAGATAGCGGTCAGCGATAAGCTATGCAAGGGATGTTACCTTTGCATATGGGCATGCCCTTGGGATGTGTTTGAGATAAGTAAAGAGAGAAATTGGAGAGGAGTAAAGAAACCAGTAGCAGTAAGAATAGAGCAGTGTAGGGCATGCAGATTATGTGAATGGTACTGTCCAGATTTCGCTCTACAAGTAATAGTCAGTGAGGAGGAAGAGAAGAGGATCAAGGAGGTTGAGGAGAAGTACGAGAAGCCATGGTTTGATAGACTGAAGAAAAGAGATAAAATCATTAGTAAGGGAGTGTGGTGGCTTGAGGATTGAAGTGATGCTATCTGGGTTTGGAGGACAGGGTATTGTACTATCTGGTGCAGTTTTATCGCAAGCATCTGTATTAAGCAATTATTATGCTGCTGCTACCTATACATATGGGCCAGAAGCTAGGTTAGGATCAACTAGATCTGAGGTAGTGATCTCCGATGAGGAAATTGATTATCCTAAGGTAATAAATCCTGACTTCTGGATAGTTTTGAATCAGATGTCTCTAAATACATTCTCAAAGAGATATCCTCTTAACGAGACTGTAATTCTAGCTAACTCTTCAATGATAAAGTATTTTGATCCCGTTGAAGGAAAGGTTAGATCTATTTATAAGATCCCTGCTACGGACGAGGCAGAGAGATTAGGAAATAGGCTAGTCGCTAATATGCTTATGTTAGGAGTCTTCGTTACAGTAACTGGTATGATTCTAATAGAAAATCTGAAGAAGACAATAAAGATGATGGTAAAGCCTCAATTCATAGAGCTTAACTTAAAGGCCGTAGATAGAGGGCAGGAGATAGGTAAATCTATCTTGAAGGGAGTAAAGGTTTAAGCTCACCTCCTTCCTTTTTCTCCTAGAGAACCATGAGGAGTATTCAGCGAAAGGGTAGATATAACTCAGAAAATGGTCAGCTGAGCCCTCTGGGAGGATGATTACTTGCTTCCGCTTAAAGATGAGAACCCTAGTCCTATAACTCCATGGGTTAACTATATACTTATACTCACTAATACTCTAATTTTTCTTTTAGAAGTACTCAGTGGACCAGAAGGTTTTCAGCAAATAATAATGAATTACGGCTTCATATCATCCTTAGTCATGGAGAATCCTTCTTCTAATCTATACAGAATGCTTACATCAATGTTTCTCCACGGTGGGTGGCTTCATCTTCTTGGTAATATGTTATATCTCTACATATTTGGAGATAATGTAGAAGCTGCCTTTGGCCATGTTAAGTACCTTTTCTTCTACCTCATCTCAGGTACAGCTGCAAATCTTATGCACATGTTCATCCTTCCAATATTCGGCATACCCACTAACATTCCAGCCATAGGTGCGTCCGGAGCCATAAGTGGGGTTTTAGGAGCTTACTTCATATTCTATCCTAGAGCTAGGATCCTGACCGCTTTAATGATATGGTACTTCATAACAGTTGAACCGATACCTGCTAAATATTACATACTATTTTGGTTCTTCTGGCAGCTAATACCGGGATTATTGGCAGGAGAATCAACTGGTATCGCATACTGGGCTCATATTGGAGGGTTCATAGCAGGTCTAATAATAGCGTATCCTTATAGGCATAAGGTACGTTATCTTAGGAGGCTCTGGATGATGGGAGATTATTACCATGGAAACATGTGGTAGTGCAAGAGATCTGGCAGAAATTATGAAAATCGCTTATGAAAGGAAAATTACTACAGGTGCAGGTGGAAATGCAAGCTTAAAAACAGACTACGGCATCTTCATAACCCCCTCAGGCAAGTTTAAAGGAAAATTGGAGGAAGAGGATATAATACTAATTAACAAAAACGGTGAAGTCCTAAGGGGAAGAGGAAAGCCTAGTTCAGAGTGGAAAATGCATATTCTAATATATGAGAAAAGAGAGGATGCTAAGGCAGTCTTACATTGCCATCCTTCCATTGTAACGGGGCTAACTAATGCTGGTATAATCCCGACTCCTGCCGAACTTGATAGAATTGGTGCATGGACCGAAGAAAGTTATCTGTTGTTAGGATCAGAGGTTAAGGTAATAGACAGAAGACCCTTTGGTACGCTGGAGCTAGCTAATGCCGTTTCAGATGCATTAGCTAGTGGGAACTCTAATGCTGTAGTTATAAGAGGACATGGAGCAGTAACAGTGAATTCAGATCCATGGTCCGTCCTTTCCGCTATGGACTCTTTAGTTGAGCTCTATACAATTAACTTTCTTATGTGGCTTTCAGAGAGGCTCTCCCAATAATCCATGGTCTTCCAATGCCTACATATGCTTTGCCTTCCGGTATTGAATCTACTTCTATCACATGCCTCCCATCCACGACTAATGATAAATCTCGGCCTATTTCTAGGAACTCTGTGAGTGACATCCTGTAGGCAGAATGATCGGTTGATATTACTGCTATGTTAGCCCCTTCTAAGGACTCCCTAAGGTCATTTGTTAATGCAACTCCTAAGAATGAAAGTTCCTCATCATATCTTATTATAGGATCATGAACCTCTTTCACTTTCATCTGGGCACCAGATAGTATTTTAACAAGATCATATGTAGGAGATAGCCTTGAATCCGCAATATCTCCTCTGAAAGCAAGGCCTAAAATCGTTATTACTGGATTAGTTATTCCTAATTTTTTGCATCCCTCCTTTACAAGATTGGCTACCCTCTTTGGCATGCCCTCATTTAGCTCTCTAGCAACCTTTGTCAGGTTAAGGTCTATTCCAATTGAAGCGGCCCTCCACATGAGAAATCTGGAGTATATAGGTATGCATAGGCCTCCAACACCAGTTCCCGGTTTATGAAGATGAGAATATGGCTGGCTATTGGCTGCTTGTCGAACCTCGTCGTAATCTATTCCCATCTTCCTAGAGAGTTCTGCTAGCTCATTGGCTAAAGCTATGTTCACGTCCCTATAAACTCCTTCGGCTAATTTTTCAAACTCAGCTACGAGTTCATTAGATACTCTTAATACACCTTTCTTAACGATAAGTGAATAGAGTGTTGCTGCTACTTTCGCGCTTCTTTCATCAATCCCACCTATTGTCTTGGGATATGACTCTACTATATCCCTTAGAGCTCTCCCCTCAGATATTCTCTCAGGGCTATAGGCTAGTCCAAAGTCTCTACCAGCCTTTAGACCACTGCTCTCCAAGATTGGTTTGAGAATACTTCTAGTTGTGCCAGGCGGAACACTGCTCTCCAAGATTACTAGATCTCCCTTCTTGAGTCCCATCGCTATGGATTTAGCTGCTGATTCTACTGCGCTTAAATCAGGTCCCCTATTTTCTCTAATTAGAGTTGATACTGCTATTATTTTAACATCTGATTCTTTTGATGCCTTAATTCCATCAGTAGTGACTTCTAGCCTGCCATCCCCTTTAGCTACTCTGAATACATCTTCAAGACAAGGCTCATCTACTGGAGATCTTCCTTTCATAAGCTTCTCCACTTTCTCATTGTCTATGTCTACCCCTATCCCTCTAATACCAGCTGAAAGCCATGCCGCCAAAATAGAGGAGCCAACAAAGCCCAGTCCATAAACCGAGACTACTATCTTCCTATTACGGAACAACTTCTTTATCTCATTTTCTTCTCTAAATATGAGTTCCATCTTCGATCTTAAGTTGAAATTATTATTTACTTTAAAGTAGATAGGATGGTGAGACCAAATGAAGATGCTTAACTACCAACATACTCAGCATGGATGAAGTATTTAATAGCAGGATACCTTAGAGAAATGCTATTTTGCTTTCAGGAGGACCTGAAACAGGTAAGACTATATTTAAATTGTAATTTCTCCATTCTTTAATCAATTGAAGCGAAAATTTGGTCTATATAGCCCTAGAAGAGCACTCAATTCAAGCTAGGATAAACATGTCTGCCTTTAGTTGAGATCCCAAGCCTTATGATAAGCAGAGCAAGTCAGCATTATAGATACTATACCGGGGGATAGGAGGAGCTGCTAAGAGAGAAGTACATGGCAACAGATCCAGGAGATACTTATAGCTTAATTAATGAAATAAAAGATATGATGGATGATATAAATATCATCAAGTTGCCAATGGACCCTGTCACTATACCCCTAATGAGGACAGTAGTAGCTATGAAAACTGTTTTACTTCTGAAGAAGGGTCTCTCAGGAACTGGAACCACTTCAATTCTTATAAGCCAAGTGGAAGTTGTAAATAGAAGGTTTGGGAGAGCTCGAGGTAAAAGTATGTCATAGGCGGTACTATAAGGCTAGATATTGACGAGCAGGATGTGAACTTGCCAGAAGCTTAATAATTTAGATAATGGAGGGAACTGCGCACTCAATAAGAAGGCATCCCTTTGAAATTACGAATAATGGAATAGTAGTGTACTCGGATAAGGTAGTTAAAAGGAGGGAGCATTATTTTAGAGGAGTGAACTGCAGTTACAGAGGTGACCGCTGATAGGGTCCTTAAAAAATCGCATAAAATCTTCATTGGATCACTATATTGATAGAGCTATGATTGCCGTTAATGATATTTTAGAGAAAGAATCAAATACACCATTCTATTATCCCTTAAAGGAATTCTTAGGGGGAGGAAAGAAGGTTAGACCGGCATTATTACTCCTTGTATACGATGCATGTGGAGGTAATACTGAGGATCCCAATCCTGCCGCATCAGCAATCGAACTGATACATACAGCTTCCTTGATACATGATGATTTGATCGATAAGAGCTGCCTGAGGAGGGGAGAAAATTCATTCCACGTGAAATATGGTCTTGAAATGTCAATCCTAGTTGCTGACTTCATACTCTCCTTAGTTCTGGATATAGCCAACGGATACAGTAACAGGAGAGTAGGGGAGATACTTGCTAATACCTCAAAGAGGATGTCTGTGGGAGAGATGATGGAAGTCCAGGCTTTAAGGGAGAGCAAAGCATTATCTCTTGATATATACTTAGAAATTTTAAAACTTAAAACAGCGGTTTTATTCGAAGCAGCATCCTCATTAGGTGCTGTAATTGCCGGCAAATCCGATTTAGAGAAAGATTTAGGTCTTTATGGCTTGTATTTAGGTGCAGCATATCAAATAAAAGATGATTTACTAGATTGGGAGAATCAGGGGGAGCTGACATCCCTTCTCGAAGGAGAGGAAGTACCTGAACTTCTGGAGGGCATAGCTGCCAATTTGGCGGAGGAGGCAATAGATAAACTAGAAGTTCTCCAAGACTCCCCTCAAAAAAAATTGCTAAGAGATATTGCCCTTTTCTCAATAAATAGGGAAGGGTAGACTTATAGTATAGAGATAAGTTGGTAAAGTGAAGGAGCTATAATAATAAGCCATGTTAGTAAAGCAGCGACTAGCGATCTGCTCCTGTCCATCCCAAATCCCTGCTTACATGCAGAATATACTATAGCTAATGTCCATATAGATATGAGAATGTTCAATGTAGATTGTTGGGATACTATCTCTGTAGGTAGTCCAGCCCCTTCAAAAGACCCTCGTTGAGGTGTAATTCTTATAGTCCAAGTAATAGGAGGCATGATTAGGCCTAACCCGAATAGAAGCATCCCATAGAGAATGGAGGGTATATTGCTCAGACCCACCATCATGAGGGCTGGAGAATATTTGCCTGAACTCGCAAGTAATTTGACTAGAATGAAGAGTATGAATGCTGTTACAGCTTGAAAGAACAGACTTGAGATAAAGGATTCTAGGAATAGTATGATCGGATTTTTAACGAATAGATCCATCATTCCTTTCACTACTCTAGCAGTTTCCTCAGGTATGCTCTCCCCTACACTCACCTCTATATTCAGATTTCTTAGTATAGAATAGCTTCCTATCGTCGTGAATATAGAACTTATAAGGAGAATTATTAGCCAATATTTCAATTTTGGATTAATATATATCCCTTTGAAAACTTTAGAGCTAAATCTCAGTGGCTGAAGCATATAGTCCTTAAATGAGTAAGGTATTTCCTCTGGAGGCTCTTCCTCTATTTCGAAACTCATAGAAATTCCCCCCTCACTACCATTTGCCATGGACTACATAGTTAAATTTACTATTTAAGAATAAAAGGTTGGTCCATGCAATGAGGAGAGCGAACATCAACGAATCCCCATGGAGATGAAGTTCCCAGCTCACACCGAGCGTGGACCATTCTTTTCATGGGTAGATCATATTTGAAGCCTCATTATTATATCTGAGAATTGCTTCTATCAAGGACCAATTTTATTAATGCATAGTACTCTCGGTTTCTTGAGCCGGGGTAGCTCAGCATGGTTAGAGCATCGGACTCATAAGCGAGTCAGGGGCTCACGGTGCTCTGCTGGGAAATCCGGGGGTCCCGGGTTCAAATCCCGGCCCCGGCACTAATTATATAGTCATTCATACAATATTAGAGACATATCTCTTTTCTTTGCTTTCCTTCTCAGCTTTTCATCAAATGTTGCAATGAGAATAGCCTTGCTCATCCACCATTAGTAATATCAACTCATTTTCCCAATCCAAAGATCTTTTATCATAAGAGAATCAATTATATCCTCTAAAGAGCTGTGAAGGATTCGAGTCCTCTTATCTAGAGTGTATCTTAGCAAGATATCCCTCGATTCTTTCGCCCCTAAACCTATCCCTCTACTAAACCAGGATAGTTTTATTATGGTGTATGAAGGATATTATCCATGTTTTCAGAGAACTAGGAACTCTCCTAACCATTTTATGCTCTTTGGAATCTTCAAAGTATGCATATATCAGCACATTAGTATCTATGATAGTTCTCCTTGATTTCAGATAACTCTCCTTTATATAACCATCTATTTCTTCTAGCGAAAGTTTTTACTGATTTTGAAAGAGGATCATATTTTTATAGGATTTAATAGTATTGAATTGGACTATTTTTATATAGGTTCATCAAACATGCCTATAAGGGATGTATCTGTCGAGAATCTTCAGATACTTTCCGCGAATTAAGATTTTCTCGTCAGATAGTACCTTCTATAGATGGGGCCGCCGGGATTTGAACCCGGGACCTCCGGCTCCCAAGACCGGCATCCTACCAAGCTAGACCACGGCCCCCTACTTGATAGTATAAGCTATAGATAAAATTTTCATGGTTCAGATGCTTTAGTAATTCCGCACTTTAGTCCCGAGACAATGCCCTTATCAAACAGTATGGAGACCTTAGCTTTATTGCTTGTAACACCTAGATCAACTAAAAAATTATCCCCTTGTCTCAAAGTAATATCTAATCTCTTTACAAGCAGTATTTCATCTCCCTTCGTAATGCTCACATAGAATATCTTGGTCACATCTCCATAGCTAGTTAGTTTAAGGAAAGCTCTGTCGTCCTTGCAGATGAGTGAGGCTTTAAGGTTGGATTTAATTCTTGAGATGGAGTAATATGAGAGAATTATTGCGAAAAATGCTGCTGCAAGTAGCACTGATAGCATCAATATACCCTTACTTTCTACCTTCATATGATTTTATCCTCTCAGAAAACCATTTAGGTTCTCTAGAAAGCTTAATTAGAGGAAATGTCATACTGCCAGCGGATAGGAAGTCTGAGAAATTAAACTGCTCTCCACCTTCATCTGCTTTATATATAAGGAAGCTTCTTGTTTCATTTCCCTTATAGATTGTATAGGAGAACATATCTGGCTTTGCCGCTCCGTAGTTATTAGCGAATGTGCCTATAACTCTTTCATTTAGAGAATTACTCCAGAATTCAATGAGGACTGCAATGGAGCTAGATGCAGCAGCAAGTCTTAATAAGTCAAGCAGTGAGTTAACCTCGAGAAGCTCAAGCTCCCATTGACACTCCTCCTTGTCCTCCGAATCCATTAAACTCATCACAATTTTCCTCTGCTATATGTTATAACATTTATCTAGCTTTCTGGAAGCCCGGAGATATATAGAGATTCAGCCATCTCTGTAATTACCTTAAGCATCTTCTTCTCTGATATATATAGACCCTTCTCGAGATCATCATCTGATACTAAGGCCGCTCTCTCACTTACTATAGCAAAGAGTCTATGACTGCCGATCCTTACGTCCATAGGACCTAGTACCTCGATCCCTTCATAGGCCTCGTGGGTATCTACTAACAGACTTATCTTCGCATGCGGTAGCTTCTTAGGAAGTATTCTCCTATTCTTGCTGGATATAATTAATATGAGGAATTCTCTAGCATCACTTATCAATATTGATGAGATTTTTTCTATTAGAAGTCTGCTTATAGGAAGTATAACCTCTCCAAGGATCCATAATCCTTCTGCTACTTCTAAGTGAGAGATCTTCTTAAGGATAGATATCTTCCTTGTGGCTTCTTCTATAATTTTGTCAAAGAGGAGAGAAGATAGTATTTCTGGTGATGGTACAGAGAAAATCATCGGCCTTCCAGGATTTATACTGATGAGATTAGCTTCAGCTAGCGAGTATAGAGCTGAATACACCTTTGTTCTGGGAACACCAGTAGCTGAGCTTATTTCCCTTGCTCTAAGAGGTGTTCTTGCGAAACTTAGGTATGCGAGGATTTCTGATTCGTAATTAGAGAATCCCAATTCTTTGAGAATTCTTTTCATATTAGCTAATGTTTTGTCCTTTTTAACCATTACTCAGATTCCACCATCTCAGTTATGATCTTACCTTCTGTTATCCTTCTAACTTTAGCCATCACGGTCAGTCCCGGATCGGCAGCTCCCACTATAATAACCGTTCTCCCCTTATACATTCCTTCCCCTTCCCCTCTTCTATTAACTGATTGTACTAGTACCTCTATTATATCTCCTGGCTTTATTGAGGGTGATCTCCCCTCAATCTTATCGAACTTAGTTACATAGAGGGTTCCTCTTGCTTTCCTTCCCAATCTCCCCTTCCAACCTCTAGAAGAGTTGGCCTCTTTTGGATTCTTTCTGGGCATGTTATTCCCCAACGCTTTTGTGTTATATGTATTTTCTAACTTAAAAATACTTTTCCAAAGATCAGTCCAGGATGACGAGACCCATCACGTCCATAACGTTAGTTAGAGTAGGACCTGTGATTATAGTATCCCCTAGCCATGAAAAGAATGTGTGAGAATCATTGTCTTTTAAGAAATTTTCTGGCTTTAATTTTTCTCTGAGAGCTCTCTCTAAGGTGTAGCCATCACATATGGCTCCAGCAGCATCGGATATTCCATCTATACCATCAGTCCCTATGGACCCCAAGGCCACTCCTTCGAGCCCAGAGAGTGATCTTACTGCCCCAAGTATAAGTTCCTGATTCCTTCCTCCAATGCCTTGGCCTGTAACTGTTACTGTTGTTTCTCCTCCCAAGATAACGGCTGCCGGAGGAGAGATTGGTATAGCATCCCTTGATATGGATATTGCTAGACCTGCTAAGAACTTACCGATATGTTGGGCCTCTCCTTGAGCCCTAGCTCCTAAAGATAAGGCGTTATAGCCCATCGATGCTAAAGACCTCTCAGCTGCCTGAATAGCTCTTTTGTTGTTTGCAACTATCACGTTAATTACTCTATCGAAGACTTTATCATCTGGCTTGGGTGTTTCGGGGATCTTCCCTTCTAATCCACCCTTGATCGTTTTAATAATCGATTTTGGCATCTTTTTGATCAAGGAGTAGTTTTCTAAGACATTCCATGCGTCTTCAAAAGTCGTTTCATCGGGAGCCGTTGGTCCAGATGCTATGGAATCCAGGGGATCTCCTATCACATCAGAAATTATTAAAGATACTACTGTAGCGGGATAGGCAGCTTTAACTAGTCTCCCTCCTTTTATCTTAGATACATGCTTTCTGACTGAATTTATCTCTCTTATATCCGCTCCACTTAAAACCAAAAGTCTATTCATCTCTCTTAAGTCCTCAAGGGTTATACCTTCCATAGGATAATCCATAAGAGTGGATCCTCCACCTGATATCAGAGCTAATATTAGATCCCTTTCACTGGCCTTATTAGCAATTCTGAGGATCTCTTTTGCACCAATTAAGCTCCCTTTATCCGGTATGGGATGGCCTGCCGGATTTAATTTTATTTTAGATAGTTTAACCACTTTCTCTGTTTTTACTGGGGCATTAACGAATCCCTCTCTTATTTTATCCCCTATTTTATCTTCAACGGCCTTGGCCATTAAACTCCCAGCTTTACCAGCCCCGACGACATATGCATTGTCAAATGAGGATACTTTAATCGAAGAGGTTCCAAGGAATACCTCTTCACTGGATAATTTACTAGATATTACTTTATATGAATCAACAGATACTAGGGCCTTATCAAAGGCCATTAAAAGAGACCTTCTTGCATCTTTATCTTTCCTTGTAGCTCCATTGTCTATCAAATCTTCTGCATTTTTTATATAGACAAAGGTCATGAATAGTTCCTCCTTCTCCTACCTGACTCTCCCCTCTTTGTTTGAATTAAACTTGATATATCTTCTGGATGTACCACATACCTTCCTGTCATATCTTGCGAGTACATTCTATTTCTCCTCTTTTGAGATCTAAAGATTTTAGGATCCCGACATAGGCTTTGTCTTTAAGAAGGCTTGTATATGGTCTTTATAATCCTCTAATGAAGTAGTTCTTATATCTTTATTTAACAGATTGGATAATATTGCATATCCACCCCCTGGTTATCAGAGTCTCTATGAAGATCGTAATTAAGTATATTTAAGATTTCTCTATCCAGTAGCCTTAACTCTCAACAGATCTCCTAGGAGCGGAGTATATTCAAGCTTCTCTCTTCCTGTATCTATAAATATATTTTTAAGTATAACTCCCTCCAATCTAAGTTTCCTGATACGCCATCCTGCAAATATCCCCTAATTGAGGGTTTCTAGCACTAATCATGTAAGGGCATTGTATTTTTAGTATTATAACGAGGGAATTTACCTCTTGACCTCAATTTCCTTCGGAATATTCTTATTATGTACTCTAAGTCATCTCTCTTTCTATGGCTATATAACGCCAGGCTCAGTGAACTCTCTCTTAAAGTTCTTTAATACTCTCGCGGATCCTTATCTACGAATCCGTGGTGTTTATCAGAACGGTATCTGTTTTGGATTCTTTTGAGCGTACCTAGGATGCCCTTCATCATAAGTAAGAAATGACCTGCGGATGTTTTATTTCCTATGAAATAAATAAAGTCTAGTTCTAAGAACTTTATATGGATTATTGAGGAATTTAAAAGTGCTCTAAGGATATAGCTCCAGGTAGTCCTAAGCCTGATTGATCTATATCCGAGTTCAGTAAGGTTACTGGATTATTTTTGCCGATCATCTTGTTAGCTAAATATAATACTGAAGAACCCTTTCCTGAATTAGTCTTTCCTAAAAATAAGGATTTCTTTCTCACTAGGTAACTAGATAAGGGATACCACCAACGGGGAATAGACTCCTTGCCTTCCTTTGCCTTTACTTTACGTAATATCCATCTATCTATATCTATTGTAGAATCTGTTCTTGCCATTCTTAGTAAATTGATTTCCTCTATTAAAAGTACTAGCTTTCTCTATAACTCTCTTCTATACCTCAGTTTTGCCTGCTATCATATTAAATGAGGCTGGGGATCTTAATATGATATCTTCTCCCTTTGAGAGGATGACTCACTCATTTATAGTTCATGGTTTAGTACTCAGATTATTTAAGGATTAATATCATATATTCGAGTATACTAGGATTTTTAAGAGAAAAATTACCGTTCGTTTATTAGAGGATGCTTATAAAAAATGATTTTTATATGAGAAGCTTTATTGTAACTAAGTAGGCGGTTTAAATAGATGGTAAATACGGCTATGTGAAAATAGGTTGCTGTGGATTTCAAATATCTAGAAATAAGTATTTTGAGAATCTCAGATTAGTAGAAATTCAGAAGACGTTCTATAAGCCACCTAGGTTGAGCACGCTTGAAAGGTGGAGGAGAGAGGCTCCCGGGGATTTTGAATTTACAGTAAAAGCCTGGATGGCTTTTACTCATGATCCGAGGAGTAGAATCTGGAGTAAAACTGGATTGCCGCGAGAGGAGGATTATGGATTACTAAAGCCCACAAAGAGAAATTTCGGCATATGGGAAGAGTTTAAGGAGGTAATTAAGAAATTGAATGTAAGAGTTGTAGTATTCCAAAGTCCTCCTTCCTTTAAAGCTACAAAGGAGAACGTGAATAACGCTAATAGGTTCTTCTCCTCTATAAAGGGAGATTTTAGACTAGCTTGGGAAGTAAGGGATGAAAGCTGGGTATTGAGTAAAGATTTCTACCTCATCTTAAAGAGTCATGATATAACTCATGTTGTCGACCTGCTACGTAAAACGCCGCTTTATGGCAAGTTTAGGTATTACAGGCTGCATGGAGCTAGAAAAGATAAGAAAATAGTATATTCTTATAAATACAGTAAGGAAAATCTCTCTAACATAGTTAGTTTAATAAAGAAATTTCAGCTTGGGGAGAACTACGTTCTCTTTAATAACTCTTATTATAGCTTTGAGAATGCTATACAGCTAAAGGAAATGCTAGCTCAATCTAAGTAGTACCATCCCTCCATCTTATGCCAATCCCATGTAATGCCTTGGCCTATAGCCATACCGTATATTATAGTTCCTCTCCATACACTAAATTGCGGGTTAGGCACAATTTTAGGTTGAGTCTCTAGACCTATAGATTTCATCATTAGTTTTAGCTTTGTAGGAGAGTCTGTTGCTATTCCTTCAAGGCCCTTAGGTATAACCCAATTGAAAGCGCCTCCAGATAATATTATGTTTTTAGATATAGAAGATTGTAGCTCTACAGGAGTCTTGGAGATTGATAATCTAATTGCCTCAGCTAAACTCACATTACCTGGAACTATCTCTCCTCCAGCCAGCGTATCCTTCGGCAGCGTGAATCCTCTTGAATAATAACTCTCGAATATCTCGTGATTAGGATTAAAGAAAAATTCTCCTATCAAAAATCTCTGCCAAACCTTTTCTCCCATGTCTATTTCAACAGTGGTACCTGGTATCCTAAATATAGATTGAAGAGCGCTCGGATGTTCTTTGGCCCAATTAACAGCCTTCTCCAAATTAAGAGGAAGCAGTCCTACAGACTCCTTGAATATTCTAACGAACTTTCCTTCCCTAGCAAGGTCAGAATATCCCATATCTTTCAGGATTTGAGCTGCAATTCTATCTGAATCACTTCCACCTCTATTCAGTGGTATTAAAGCTGCCTTAATAACGTCTCTGCTTATTGGCGTTATTTGAGTGTTTCCATGGCCTGCTTCAACAACTACGCATGTGATAGCTTTCTCAGATATTGCAACTGCAAGAGGTTGGGGTATTATCGTAACAGCCCTTACTAAATCCCCTCCTTCCTCCTGATTTACCTCCTTATGAAGTTCGAAAAGCTTCTCATACATATAGGTAGGGGCCTGAGCTGCCAGCGCAGCCACTATATAAAAACCGTTAAAGAGAACGCCTGTCGTATCTGTTTTCCTTGGATGGTACTTTAGGAGCCCGTACCTTATTAGCTCCTTAATGACCTCCCATCCTCTATCATTATTTCTGTCTACTATTCCATTTCTCATAGGATAGTAAAGCCTAGAAAGATCTGCCCTTGACTCAAGATATTCCGAGACATTATTGCCTACTACAACTTCTTTAGCTTCTACGCCTCTTATTTCAGCCGAAATCTTTGAGACCTTAGGAAAATATCCTCTATTCTCAGTCATATCCGGTCCTGTTTTCATTAGCCACCAAGGACCGAACTTATAATAAGATGTGCCAAAATCAGAGCCAAAGATGGGTTTACTCGTGACTGACAATTTTCAGCACCTTCCTAAGATTCATCAACTCTTCTGCTTTTATTACCTCGGTGGGGCTTACCTTCCCCGTATTAAAGTCTACCTTAACACCTTCAGCTATCAGTAGAGATGCTTTTATTATAGAGCCATAGCTATAGCCACCTATTCTCATATCACTCCTTATTACCCTATGGCAAGGTATTATGAGGGGAAAAGGATTTTTCGATGCATAATTCCCAGCTGCTCTCGGAGAAGTTCCTAAAGATCTAGCTAACTCTCCATATGTCGTGACTTTACCTCTAGGAATGGCTCTCATTAGTAGTAGAGCATTCCAAAACTTTTCTCTAGGATGCCTAGCTAACTTAATGCTTTGCAGCTCTGAGTCTAGGCCCGAGAAGAGTCCATGTATGCAATGAGCTATCTCAGTAGCTATTGGTATGTGATACTCTGAGATGAGTTCTATAGAGTTACCCCAAGTGGAGTAGCAGGTAGCCCTTAAATCAGCTTCTGTGTCCATTCTTGATGATAGAGGTATCGTATTGCAGCATAGTTCTTTCCCATTCATTCCTATGCCAATGTATCTCCCATCTATTTCTTCAATGACATATCTAATCACTTTACTGGCCACCCGCATTCACCATGCTAATGGGTAAGTGTGCTATTTAAAGGGAAATATGACCTTTTCTTATCTGTATGGAATTAGTTAAGATTGATGGGAGTTATGGAGAGGGTGGGGGATCTATTCTAAGGTATGCTTTGTCTCTCTCTGCAATAACGTTGAAACCTGTAGAAATATTTAATATAAGAGCAAAGAGAGATAGACCTGGATTAAGACCACAACACCTGAATGCCGTTAGAGCTTTAGCTAAGTTAGTTGATGCTCGTGTTGAAGGGGGTTACATAGGCTCTAAGAGGATAGTTTTCATACCCCAACATGGAAGATCTGGGAGGTTTGAAATAGACATAGGTACAGCAGGAAGTATAAGCTTGATCGTGCAAGCTCTTTTACCTGCTAGTATTAGTGCAGATAGAGAAGTAATCTTCTTGATTAGAGGAGGTACAGATGTTCCTATGGCTCCCCCCATAGACTATATGAAGGAAGTATTCCTGAGAAATATAGCTCTCATGGGAGCTAAAGTAGAGATGAGCATTCATAAGAGAGGCCATTATCCGAGGGGAGGAGGAATTGTTGAAGTAAGAATATTTCCCTCTAGCCTAGATTCTATAGTTAAAGTTCGGAGGGACAATGTTCAGAGGATCAGGGGAAGAACCCACGCTGTTAAGCTCCCTAGGCATGTGACAAGCAGAATTGCTAAATCAGCAGCTAAAATACTCATCGAGAGAGGATTATCGGTTGATATAGAGGAGGAGTGGTCTGAGAATTCCCATCTTGGGCCAGGAGCAGGGATAGTGCTATGGACTGATAGTTCTCCAGTTATAGGCTCTGATGACCTTGGAAAGAGGAGAAAGCCTAGTGAAGAAGTTGGTAGAAATGCCGCGCTAAGGTTGCTTGAGGAGCTAGATACAGGAATGGCTCTAGACAAGCATTCTGGGGATATGATTGTCCCTTACTTAGCTATGTCCTCTGGAAAATCTAGAGTAGGTATTTCGAAGCTTACTTTGCATGCTGAAAGTAATATATGGCTGGTGAAGCAATTCCTATCAGTTAGATTTAGGGTAGAGGGTGGATTAGATAAGCCCTCTATAGTAGAAGTGGAAGGAGCAGGTGTCTGATATTGGAATATGATGAGGAGTTCATGAAAAGAGTGAATATTGTGGCATCTAGAGCTGGTTTAAGCGTGGAGAAGGTTCTCCAAAAGGTAGAGCAGTACATTCAAGAGATGAGAGGCCTAGTAAAGTTAGATGGTGCTCTTTCTTTAGTAGCCAATGATCTAGGGGTTGGCCCCTCCCTACCCAGCGAAATTCCCTCTTATCTGGTGATAAAAATAGATAGGCTTGTACCGGGGATGAGAAAGGCTACAATCCAAGGTAAAATTGTGAGAATGTATGGCATCTTAGAGTATGTAAACAGAAGCGGAGAACCTTCTGAAAGAGTTGAGTTCAAAATAGCTGATGAAACAGGTCAAATAGATGTAATTGCTTGGTCTAAAAGCGTAGTCGATATGATAAAGAGAGGAGAGCTAAAAGAGGGAACCGTGGTAAGGATAAGTAGCGCTAGAGCCTCAGAGAGATTTGGGAGAATTACACTCCATCTAGACTCCAATTCAGATATCGAGATACTCTCTTCAGGATATGAAGATGTAAAAATTTTAGAGAGAAAGCCCCTGAAGATAAGTGAAATCTATGATAAAGGAGGAGAGGAGATAGATTTCGAGGGGATTATCTTGAGTATTTTTCCAATATCAGAGTTCACAAGAGAAGATGGAAGCATGGGTAAGAGAAGTTCCTTGATAATGAGGGATAAGGAAGGAGGAACTATAAGAGTTGTTTTATGGGGAAATAAAGCTAAGACATCCGATGAATTGAGTGAGGGGTCCATTGTTCTGCTCGAGAATGTCAGGGTAGTCATTAGGGATGATTCTGTTGAGCTCCATAGTACTCCTCGAACGAAGTTTAGTGTAATAAGAGAGGGGAAGGAGGAGAGAAGAGATATAGAGGCTAATGTCTTATATAAATTTCCAGTAGAGGAGGTAGGAATAACCAAAAAGAAGAGATTTTTGGATCTTTTAGTGGAGACAGATGGAGAGCTAAGCATATTAAGGATATGGAATGAATGGGTAAAGCTTTTCGAGAGAGAAGATCCTCCATTTAGGATTAAATTAGGCCCTACATACAGAGGAGAAGATGGAATTCTCATGCTCAGTAAGTCAGGTGAGGTGGAGATCCTAGGAAGATCGAAAGAGAAGCTATCGCCTAATATAGAAGAATTATCTAAGAAGATTAAGTATAAGAGAATGTGGATAGGAGAATCTTCAGATGGTTTAAGAGAGTTCAGAGGTACAGTAACATATATTTCTGACTTGGCAAAAATATCTTTTTATTGTCCTAATTGTGGATCACGAGTTAAACCTGAATATGGAAAATTTTATTGTCCTAATTGTGGAGAGATAGAGAACGCTATTCCTCTATTATATCTTAGTTTTATCGCAGACGATGGAACTGGAATAGCCAGAGTTATAGCATTCAGAGAAAAAGCTGAATCTATTCTGGGGATGACTACCAAAGATGCTATTGAGAGGTCGAATGAATTAGGGGAGGCAACCTATTCAATTCCTACCGAGCATATAATTCCCAACTTACTAGGAAAGGAGGTTATAGTTAGGGGGAGAGCAACCTATCTAGAAAGTGGTGTAGTAAAGTTAATTCTCGACGAAATCAGAGAAGTAGATCCTAAGCAAGAGATTAGAGAGTTAATGAAGGAAATAAGAGACTCATGGCTCTCAGGAAGTGATAATCTTGAGAATAGTGATGGATGATCGAGAACCGGAGATCATAAAGCGACTTTTGAGGAAGCAGGGTGCTCTGGTCGACAGAAAGAGAATTGAGATAGCAGATTATTTGGTTGGAGAGAATATATGCATAGAGAGGAAGGTTCTAAATGATTTTATAAGATCCATCTACGATGGAAGGCTCTTTGATCAGATAGATCAGATGAAAAACAGCTGCAATATCATTATTGTTTTAATAGAAGAACCACACTTTTATATAAGAGCTAATTCCAAGCCTCATTATTTAGGAGCCCTCTCCTCCTTGGTCCTTAGGGGTGTTTCTGTTGTTCATGTTGCTTCTCCCGACGATACAGCTAGATTCCTTTTCTATCTAGCTAAAAAGGTTGAGGGAGAAAAGCCGTCAATAATCCCGGTAAGAAAGAGGAGGAGGCCTAAGTCATGGGAGGAGGCTTTCGCTGTGTTGACCAGTTTTCCAAGTATAGGTCCTAAATCTACTGAGAGACTCCTTAAAGAGTTTGGTACACTAAAAGAAGTGTTCAATGCTGATTTCGTTAGCCTTAAGAAGGTAATAGGTGAAGCCAAGGCAGAAAAGCTGAGAGAGGTCATTAATACGCCATTTAAACAAGTTAGGGAGACGAAGTTAGAGGATTAAGGATATAGGCGAGTAGGTGTCCTTGGAAATGGTATGGCATTTCTTATATGTGGTAAACCAGCAATCCATCTAATAGTTCTCTCTATCCCAAGACCGAATCCAGAGTGAGGTACGCTTCCATACTTCCTTAAATCAAGATACCACTTATAGTTGCTTGGATTCAAATTCTCTTCTCTTAATCTCATTAAGAGCTCCTCTTCTGAATTTATCCTCTGACCTCCACCTATTATCTCACCAATTCCTTCAGGGGCTAATAAATCGGCGCAAAGTACAACGTCAGGTCTCTTAGGATCGGGTTTATGATAGAAGGCCTTAGCCTTCTTGGGATACTTAGTAATGAATACAGGCAGATCAAATTCTAATGAAATTACTCTTTCGGTCTCTGTCCCGAGATCATCTCCCCATTCAATGGAGACTTCTTTTTTTCTAGCGATTTCTATGGCTTCGTCGTATGTTATTCTGGGAAATCTATTATCTGGAGGCTCAAATTTTCTATTCAAGGCCTCTAAAATATGACCTGCCCTCTCTACAACCTTCTGGGAGATATATCTAGTAAGAGATTCTGCTACATCCATCATTCCATTCAAATCGGCCCATGCCATCTCGGCCTCAGCATGCCAAAATTCGGTGAGGTGCCTTCTAGTTCTAGATTTTTCCGCTCTGAAGCTGGGTTGTATAGTATAAACATTCTCGAAGGCGAAGATAGCGGCTTCAAGGTAGAACTGGGAACTTTGTGTTAGATATGCTTTTTTGTTAAAATAGGGAACCTCAAACAATGTTGCTCCGCCTTCTACAGCAGTACCAACAAAAGTTGGACCCTCAAATCTTACAAATCCATTTTTTATAAACCATTCCTCCGCTGCTCTCAATACCTCCTTTCTTATAAGGAGAGTATTTCTCATTTTCGTAGTCCTGATGTGAAGATGCCTATTATCTAGGAGAAACTCCTCACCTGAATCTGGTTTTATAGGAAAATCATGAGACTCCCCGACCACTTTAATTCTTGAAGCAAGTATCTCTATACCTGTTGGAGACCTAGGATCCTTTCTTATTCTTCCCTCCACTAGCAAAGAAGATTCTATATCTGCTTGCCTAGCGCTCTCTACTTCCTCCTTAGACATAGATCCTTCCTTAGCAACCACTTGAACAACACCTGTGGAATCTCTAAGTCTCAGAAAGACTACTCCTCCAAGTTCGCTCTTCCTGTAAATCCATCCTGCTATTTTGACCGTATCTCCCTCCTTTAATCCTTGAAGCTCTTGAATAAAATGAGTTCTTTCACCGAATTTCCACATAGGGGGAACACCTATGTAGCACATTAAGTAGGGAATAAAAAGATGTAAAGGTCCAGATCCCGAGGTCTATATGGAGTTCAGATATGCGCTGGAGAAGTTAAAGGATAAGGGCTTATTGGAAATAATAAATGATCCCCTATCCGTAAAGTATGAAATAGCTGCTTATCTCAAGAGGTTAGATAAGCATAAAGCAGCTCTATTCAAGAAGCCATTATTGGTGGATGGTGGATATAGTATATTTCAGATTGCTGGAGGAGTTGCCACATCAAAGGAGACATTATCAACATCCTTAGGATTAACAAATGAAAAGGAATTAAGAGAAAAAGTGATGACTGCACTAAAAAATCCTGTAAAATGGAGGGAAAGTGAACCTAAATGGAATAAGACTCATCTTGCAATCAAGAATCTTCCAATACTAAAACACTATATTGGTGAGCCAAAACCCTATATGACATCTTCTATTGTGATTTTCAGAGACGATAAGGATAATTTCTCATCATCATATCATAGGATGATGCCTATATCCAATAACAGGCTTGTTCTAAGAGCAGTAGAGGGAAGGAAGCTAAGTAGAACGATAAAGGAGTATGAAGAGGAGAATGTGGAGCTTCCTGTAGCTGTATCTATTGGTAGCCCAGTGGAGGTAATGATAGCTTCAGCTGTTCCAGCAGAGAATATAGATAAGGTCAAGATGGCTGGTGGTATATCAGGATTTCCTGTAGAAATGTCTCATTGTGATAAGATAGATGCTTGGGCACCATCGTCATCTGAAATAGTGCTATGTGGCAGAATACTTCCGGGAATGAGAGCTCCTGAAGGCCCATTTTATGAGATACTAGGAAAAGACATCGAGAGAATGCAGCCCGTCCTAGAGGTAAATGAGATTTATGCAAGAGAAAATGCTATCTATCAGGCAATATTACCTGCAAGTAGTGAACATGAGATTCTTATGGGTCTACCTGTAGAACCCCTGATCGAGGACAGAGTATCTGAAGTAGCTGAGGTCATTGATGTTTCCATGACGCCTGGTGGTGCAGGTTGGATAGAAGCAGCAATTTCCATAAAGAAAACTGAGCAGGATCAGCCCACTCTAGCAGGTTTAATGGCTATATCGGCTCATAAGAGCTTAAAGAGGGTTATTATAGTTGATGAAGATGTAGATGTATCGAACTATGAAGAAGTATTAAGGGCTGTGTTACAGAGAGCGAACATCCCTGATGATTACAAAATAGTATCTGGGATAAGGGGTTCCTCCTTGGATCATAGCAATTTGAGGGAAATTTATCTTGATAATGAAAGCCATATAATAAAGCTTCCTCAAGGTAAGATGATAATAGATGCCACTAAAAAGGGCTCAAAGGAACTTATAGAGAAACCGAAGAATCCTTGCTTCTAGTAAGCTTGCGTTAGAACATGAAGTTTATTTATCCATTTATCTAGAGAATAGAATAGAGGTAAGGGGGCAGTTGCCTAGATATAGAGCGATGACCGGGATAGTAAAAACCAACGTACATGACCATAACATGTATACCATAAGGATGAGCGAGCTAGAGTCCTTACTTAAGGCTCTTAGTTATAGTATAATAGGGAGAATAGTGCAAGTTAGGCCGAAGGAAGCAGTAGATTTCATGTTTGGTAAGGGAAAAGTTGAGGAGATAAGAGAGAAGGTAAAGATGTTAGATCCTGATGTATTCGTCATTTATAATACCTTATCAAGTAAGCAGAAGTGGAACCTGGAGAGGAGACTGGGTATAGAGGTAATTGATAGATATGATGTTACTTTGATGATATTTAGTGAAGCGGCGAGTGACATACTTTCAAAGCTTCAGATAGAACTTGCTACTCTGGAAAAAGCATTTCCATATGCTAAATTATCCGCTTCAATAAAATACAAGAGAGTGAGGGCAGGATTCAGGGGAGGCGGAGAATACGCTTATCATAAGCAAATTAGAGCCATACAAAGGAGAATTAAGTTACTAAGAAAGAAGATAGATAAGCTAAGCAATCAAAAAGAGCTTGAGATAATGAGAAGGTTAAGCGATGGGGCAAGTATAATTGTATTGACTGGTTATTACAATGCAGGTAAAACTAGCCTCTTCAATGCCTTAACTGGCTTCAATAAACCAGTCAGTGATGTACCATTTACAACTCTATCAAGCAAATATGGTGGTATAGAGGGGCTAAACACATATGTAGTAGATACTATAGGGTTCGTTTTGGACCTAGACCCTAGGCTAATCGCTTCCTTCCAACTAAATCTACTTGACATAAAATGCTCTCAGAAGCAAGTACTGGTCATTGATATATCAGATAAGCCTGATCTAATGAGAGTTAAGGTTAGTGAAAGCCTAAAGATCCTTGGTAATTTGGGTAAGGAGAGAGACAGCCTTGTTATTGCTGCCAACAAGGTAGATCTGATAGAAGGTTATCAGTATTCTCTAAGAGAGGACGTTCTTAGGAAAATATTGGGTAACAACGTGCCTATAATCCCTATTTCCACTAAAAAAGAACTAGGAATTGGAAATTTGGTTAAAGAGCTAGTAAGAAGAACTAAGATTCCAGTAGTAGAGTGATTCCATTTTCGAAATATTTTTATTTAAGAAATAAGCCCATGATCATTATGGTACATCCAAGAGAAAGTAAGTATGTAGCAATGACGGCAATTTTAGGTGCTTTGGGTAATGTACTAGCACTTATATCCATGATTTTAGGTAATATACATCCACAGATAGCAATAGATCTATCTCATTTAGCCACAGTATTTGCAGCTTATATGATGAGTCCATTATGGGCAACTCTCGTTGGAGCTTTAATCTCAATAGCACCTTTCGTTAGATTTGGACTGATGGGCGGAATAGGTCCAATTGCAGGATCTCTTATATTTCCAGGGAAAGCTTTAACAGGTTTCTTTACAGGTCTACTAGCTAAAAAGATAAAGCATCCTATGATAGCATTAGGAGTAGGATACATTCCAGAGTCGATATTTACTTGGTTGAGCTTCAAGATATGGATTCCTCTTTTAGCACCTCAATCCAGTGGATGGTTAACTGATGCAATTATCTATGGGATATTGATTAAGGCATGGATAGAGATACTATCTATCGGGATAACATCCGAGATCCTCCTTCCCAAGATAAGAAACGTGATACCCAATAGCTTTATAAATTAATTTAGCGACTAAATAGGCATCGGATCTAATGCCAGGACATGGAGAAAACTCTACAAAATCCATAGATACGACCTCGGTCCTCTTAATGATATCCCTTATCAATCTAGTTAGTTCTAAATAGGTAAGACCTCCTGGCTCAGGAGTGCCAATGCAAGGGACTTGAGGCGGGTCTAATACATCTATATCTACGCTTATATATGCTTTCTTGCCCCTTATCGCATTGAGAATTTCTATCAGATCATTTCTATCTACCTCATTCCTTTTTATAACCTTAACATTTTTAACGCCATCTAATTCGTTTTTCTCTTCCCATCCGAGAGTTCTAATTCCATATACTATTACTTGATCGACAATTTCACTTGCTCTCTTTGACACTGTAGCATGAGATATATTTCTTCCTCCATAACTGTCGTAGAAATCTGCATGAGCATCGAGAACTATCAGTACGTCTATATAATCCTTCAATGCTTTTATGCCTCCTAGAGATACCGTATGTTCTCCCCCTAGCAAAATGGGAACCTTTCCATCTTCTCTTATATTAGTTATAACGTCTTTAACTAATTTTACCATGCTCTCTGGATTTAGCTCTAAGATCGATATTTCTGGTATGGTATATATGCCTGCCTCCAATGGAATGCAATTTAGTTCAAGATCAAATGGATCGAGGTATTCTGAGGCTTCTATAACAGAAGAGGGACCAAATCTAGATCCGACCCCCCAAGATGAAGTTGAATCATAGGGAGCACCTATTATAACGTAGTTAGCTTCCTCGTAGCTTATAGAAGAAGATAAAAAGCTGTGAGGAACTATACTTTTTCTATAACTTTCCAATTTTACCACCATTATTTAGGTATTTCCTGATATTTCATCAGAACCTGGAGAGGGTATTAATTAGCTTAAGTTATCATGTATGAGTATCATGACAACATAGTATATGCTATATTTTTAAATAGGCAGCAACTCAAAAAGTAGTAGCCCCCTCACGGGCAGTGCAAGAGGTGAGCAATATGGTAACGAGAAGAGTTGGTGTTCCCATGACTGATCGGGTACTTGAGTTCTTAGAGGAGAAGAGGCCTGGTCTTAAGGCCAATGTATGGAAGATTTTCTATCCAATGAGAGAGGAGCAGCCTATAGAAGTCAGTGTGAAGCCTGGCTCCCTAGCTGGCGAAACCCTCGAACTTGAGTTTGAGGGAAAGAGGCTCATTGTCAAAGAGGAGACTGTCGAAAGGAGACCTACTAGGACTGGAGCAGGGGCATACTGAGCCCCTATAAATCCTATTTTAGTTTAAAGCTTATTTCTAAATGAGCTTTTTGTTTAACAATGTTTATAGGGAATTTCCCATATATCTTTATGGTGCCTGTTGATGGGCCTAAGAATCCCTATTATTATACCTGTATCGAAACCATCTAAGGGATCAGCAGGTAAGACAGGGTTATGGAGGGTAGAGAGACCCGTAATCAATGAAGATAAATGCATCAAATGCTGGTTATGCTGGCTATATTGTCCAGAAGATGTAATCTCAGAGGGAAAGAACGGCTTCCCTCAAATAGATCTGACATTCTGTAAGGGCTGTGGAGTTTGCGCCGATGTATGTCCAGTAGGTGCAATAAAAATGGTGAAGGAGGAGAGAGAAGATGAGCATAGAAGGTAAGTGGGAGATCATAACTGGAAATCATGCTGCTGCCATAGCAGCGAAGCTAGCTAGAGTCAAAGTTGTTGCAGCTTACCCAATTACTCCTCAAACAACAATAGTCGAGTATATTGCTTCTCTTGTAGAATCTGGCTATATGAATGCGGAGTACATAAGAGTAGAAAGCGAACATAGTGCTATGGCTGCTGTTATAGGTGCATCAGCGGCTGGTGTTAGAACATTCACCGCGACTGCAAGTCAAGGATTATTGTTAATGTCAGAGGTTGTTCATTGGGCGGCTGGTTCTAGGCTTCCCATAGGGATGGCCATAGTCAATAGGGCAGTTGGCCCACCTTGGAGCATACATGTGGATCACCAGGATTCGATGTCTCAGAGAGATACGGGCTGGCTTCAGATGTATATATCATCGAATCAGGAGGTGCTTGATACCATGTTAATGATGTATAAGGTGGCAGAGCATCCAGATGTCCTCCTTCCATTTATGGTATGCCTTGATGGATTTGTCTTAAGCCATACGTATATGCCTGTTAACATACCTAGTCAGGAGGAGGTCGATGACTTCTTGCCCCCTTATAAACCACCTCATTGGAAACTCGATCCAGAATCACCGATAACCTTTGGAAATCTTGCTTTGCCGAATGAATATCAAGAAATGAGATGGTCCATGGACTTATCAATGAAAAGATCTCTTGAACTCGTAGAAGATGTTGCAGAAGAGTTCTCTCGTAAGTTTGGCAGGTACTATGGTGGGGCTACATGGAAGTATAAGACTCAAGATGCAGATTACATGATAATAACTTCTGGGACTATGGCCTCCGAAGCGGAGGTAGCAGTGGATAAGCTTAGAGAGGAAGGAATGAGTGTTGGTTTGCTAAAAATAAGATCTTTTAGACCTTTTCCTCACAGAGATGTTGTAGAAACCTTACAGGATAAGAAAGGAGTTATAGTTATAGATAGAAGCATATCCTTCAGCTCTGGTGGGCCTATAGGGATAGAGACAAGATCTTCTCTGTATAACTTATCAGGCAGACCTCCTATTGCCAACTATATAACAGGACTTGGCGGCAGAGATGTCACTTATCAAGATATAATAGCCACCTTGAAAGACGGGGTTGGAAGAATAACATCTGGTAGGCTAAGGAGATTATACTATTGGTTTAAGCTGAAACCTGAGTATGAAAAGATTGAACTCTCTGAGGAGGCAGCAATATGACGCTAACAATTCACGATCTTAGGAAGAGAAGCGGCTCTTACCTATCTGGATCAGCGGGATGCCCTGGTTGTGGTGCAACATTGGCTTTTAGGATAGCTTCTAGGGTATTAGGTCCTGACACAGTCTATATAGTACCAGCATGCTGCTTTAGCGTTATACAAGCACCTTATCCTAAGAGCGCAATCTCAGCTCCTCTCTATAATATAGCATTTGCTGCTGCAGCTGCAACCGCCTCGGGTGTATACAGAGCTTATAGGATCTTAGGAAAGGATATAAATGTAGTAGCGTGGGCTGGAGATGGAGGGACTGTAGATATAGGCATACAAGCCTTATCAGGAGCTGCTGAAAGGGGCGAAAATATAATATATGTATGTTATGATAATGAGGCTTACATGAATACGGGAATCCAGAGGTCTGGAGCTACTCCCCTCAAAGCTTGGACTAAAACTACACCTATGGGAAAGAGGAAGATGCCAAAGGATATGCCTATGATAGTAGCTGCTCACAGAGTTCCTTACGTGGCAACAGCTAGTGTTGGATATCCCTTTGATCTAGCCAGCAAGTTTGATAAAGCAAAGGAAATAGAGGGTTTTAAGTATATTCATATATTCTCGCCTTGCCCGCCAGGCTGGAATTCTCCAGTTAGTAAGACAGCGGAGATCGGTAAACTAGCCGTTGATACATATTTTTGGCCCTTATATGAAGTAAAGAATGGAAAATTGAGGATAACTGTCAAACCCAGGAAACGTCCTCTAAAAGAATTCTTGGATCTTCAAGATAGATTTAGAGGACTTTCAGATAAAGAGGTTGCATTGCTGGAGGAAATAGTTATGGAGAAGTGGAATTTTCTCCTTCATCTGGAGAAATCAGAGAGAATATTCTAGATATTCTGTGTTGCTCCCTTCCTCAGTTTTATTTTCCTTCTTCTTTCCCTTAAATGCAATTATTAGGCCAATTGGTATAGCTAGAGTCAAAGCATCGATCACTAATCCCACAAATACTATTAGCATTGAAATGAGAGCTCCTTCCCTTGTTTTTTGCTTGTTGATTATATTCAGCGCCTCTTCAGAGGCTGGATTAAACCAGTAGGTTGATTTAGCATACCTCTCGGCTGTCTGTATTAGCTCCAACGTCTCCCTATCGAGTGACTTCACCTTTATTCCATAGGATCTAAAGAATCCCAAGACATCTTTGCCAGTAGCCTCGCTCAGATATTTGACGAATTTAGGGAGATCACCAACAACAGCTTTATCTCTTCTGACATTAAAAAAGAACCTCTTGTACACATCTGGTCCACCGTACCTCTTGGCGAAGTCTCTGATCAAGATCTCGCTAGCTGAATAGTAAAGTCCTGGATTACCTGGAAGCCCACCTCCATGCCACTCAACCAAGAAGCTGAAATCCCCCCCGGTTTGGGCCATTACTGCTTCTACATTGATCTCTTCTGGGACTTTGTATCCCAAGGCCTCTTCGACTATAACTTTACTCAAGTATTGAGCCAGCCCTTCATGAGCCCATCTAAGATTCACACTGAGGCCAGCGACCTGCATATATTGATGAAGAAGTTCATGGACGAATGTCGTTGGAAGCTCATAGTACGGCATCCTAACAAGCATCATATTCAGGTTTATTTCTCCTTGGGTAATGACATCAGATGTATATCTAGGTCCGGTGTATCCTAACGTTGTTATTTCTTCCATGGTGGCTGGAACGAACAGTTTTACCTCTATTGGGATCTCCTCATTAACAGATGTGTATTTTTCTATTAGAGGAAGGGTCGCCTTGTAATATTTTGTAATATTCTCAATAACATCTTGGTATCTAGAAGGATATTTTATCTTCAGCTTTCCTATATCCTCTTCTTTGAACTTCTGACCATCATGCACATTCAATGATATTAGGACCCTCATGGTGTTGTTTGTGGCTCCATTTAGCCTGTATCTGATTACATTATTTTCATTTTCTTTTGATATTTCATATCCTTTCGGTTCAATTCTTTTAGAAATAAATTTATTGGGAAGTTTTACTACAACTATTGCGTTGTCTTTAGGATCAAAAGCTATCTGAGTGGAGAAGAATGCACCATTAGGCTCCACTATGAGAGCTCCGAACCTGTAACTCCATGCTATTAAAACCTTAGTCCTCGGCGTATACGAAAATGTTAGATTAGAGTAAAAGTAGTAGGAAGTATTCCTTATTAATTTACGATTTTTTATAGATCCAGATACTACTGTTATGTTATAGCTCCTAAACTTAGGAACCAAAACCCACGTGAAGCCAGAGTTGTTAGATTCGAATTCTGTCGTTATACTTATCCAACCACTATCTCTGACGATATATGTATAGGTAAAAAGTCCTTTGCCTTCCATATGAGATGCAGAGACAGGAAAGCTAGGAATGATCAACAAGGTTATCAGGATCAGCAGACCTTTCCATTTCATTTCACAATACCAGAGACAGAAAGAGGGGATATCTATTTAACTTAACCGGCCCTAAATAGGGGATTGTATGGAGATACTAATAAGGGGGCTCAAATATATAGTAACTCAGGATGATCGTAGGAGGATCCTCAGGAACTCAGACATTCTAATTAAGGATGGTATAATAGAATCTGTAGGAAAAGTTAGCGGTTATACAGACTACGTAATTAATGGAAGTAATTTCGTAGCAATCCCAGGTTTAATTAATACTCATGCTCATGTTCCAATGACCTTGTTTAGGGGAGTAGCTGATGATATGAAGTTATTTCCATGGCTACAGGATAAGATATGGCCTATGGAGGCTAATTTAAAGCCCTATCATATAAAGGCTGGCACAGAGTTAGGATTATTAGAGACCATAAGAACAGGTACCACAACTCTCTTTGATATGTATTTCTTTGAAGATGCAATAGCTGAAGTATTTACAGAATTTGGTTCTAGAGGAGTGTTAGCTGAAGCAATACTAGATTTTGGGACGCCTGAATGCAAGGATGTGGATAGCTGTTTAAGTATAGCTGACAATTTTGTTAAAAAATGGAAGGACCATCCCTTGGTGGAGCCAGGATATGGTCCTCATGCTCCTTACACAGTTTCGCCAGAGAGTCTCAAACGCATCTCAGGGAAAGCTGCTGATAATAACTCGCTAATACAGATACACTTAGCTGAAACACAGAGAGAGATAAATGAGATTAAGGAAAAAACTGGAAGGAGACCCATAGAGCTAGCCAAGGAAGTAGGGGTCTTAGGCCCTAAGACTGTAGCAGCGCATGTAGTATGGCCTTCTGAAAGAGAGGTAAAATTGCTTGCTCAAAGTGGAACCCTTGTGTCCCATAATCCTGTAAGTAATTTGAAATTAGCATCTGGTTTCTCTCCAGTTCCTGATATGATTAATGAAGGTGTAAAGGTGTCATTAGGAACTGATGGACCTGCGAGCAATAATTTGATGGATCTTATAGAGACTATTAAGGTGACTGCTCTCATTCACAAGACTGTAAAGAAAGACCCTACAGTAATGCCCGCTCAGCTTGTGTTTGATATGGCAACTAGAATACCTGGAGACTTCTTAAATTGGAATATAGGAAGAATAGAACCAGGATTCGATGCAGATATAGTTCTACTAGATGCTGAGCTACCTTGGTGGACCCCGCTTCATTCCGTTATTTCTCACTTAGTTTACTCAGCTAGGAGTACTGACGTGAGGTATGTGCTCATCAAAGGTGATTTGGTACTGAAAAATGGCAAATTCACCAAGAAAGATGAAACCGAAATCATGAGAAACGCCGAAAAAGCTTCATTAGATTTACTGGAGAAATCAGGTGTGAGCTCTATGCTTAAGGACATGAGTTAATTGAGCATAGCTTGGTATTGCAATATTACATGCGATATCTAGGCTCTTAACGAAATCTAGAGATTTAGTTCCTTCTATCTCAACGAATTCGCCTAATTTAGATACTTTATCCAAGGAAATCTTCAAATCTAATCCTTTTACTCTAATGTTGGTTCTACTTTTCTCTACCACATTTTTCACATTAAATCCTCTCTTCTTTAACTTTGTAAGAAGCTCTTCTTCATTATTTGGACATTTAAACTTAAATCCTATTCTGGAGAGTGCTTCAGTACAGCTGTTACTTCCTAGCGGCCCTTCTATCTCCTCTCTGACTTTTTCTCCTTCCGATTCCTTTCTAGAGCTTTTATATGTAATTAAGGTATGTCCATTAACTCTTCTAATCCTTAAAACTCTATCTGAGATGAGTAATTCACATTTATCATTGTCTAAGTAGAGATCTTGCTGATATTCCTCATTTATAGTTTCATAGTCTAATCCCTTCATCTTCAGTAGTTCTAAAAAGGTATGATGATCTATTCTAACCTTCACCTCAATTTCTAAGCCCAAGAGACCCACCTTAAATGGAAAAGGCGGCGAAGCCCTAATGCGGGGGGTGGGATTTGAACCCACGCACCCCTAAGGGAGCGGATCTTAAGTCCGCCGCCTTTGTCCTGGCTCGGCCACCCCCGCTAAATTATGTTTAGCGATACGACTTTTTATAATTTTCCAACCCTTAAATAAGGGGTGCTTAAGTGAGCCAGCAGGTAAGGGTAGCTAGCTCTCCAATAGCAGTTACTGACGATGAAGTATTAGCTCTCGGTTTTGAGATGATAGGGATACCAGCTAGGGTAATAAAGGGAAGGAGGAATTTACTTAGGTTCTTTAGGGATCACGAGGCTGAGCTACCTCATGTAGTATTTATGAATGAGAGAGTTGCCGATGAGATAGCTGATTACAGACATAATCTCCTTAGAAGAAAGAAGATTTATCCAGTATTTGCAATAGTGCCAGATATGGAAGGAGCTAGAGGAACTAGGTTAAAGGAGTTGGCATCCTTGCTTGCGAAGGTCCTCGGTAGTGAAGAATTGAAGTTTCTTGGGTGAGGTAATGCCCAAATTAGTTGAGGCCATTATGGAAGCTGAGAATGAGGCTACTAAAATAACCCTGGAAGCTGAGGAGGAAGCTAAGAGAATAATTGAGGAAGCTGAGGAGGAAGCTAAGAGAATAATTGAGGAAGCTAAAAATTCTCCTGTAGAAGCGAAGCTTCCTAAGAACATAGATAGGGAGGCTCAGGAGATAGTAGAAAGAGCGAAGATGAAAGTGGAGGAATTAAGGGAGAACGCGATGAAGAAAATGAATTTTCTTGCCAACGAAATAGTTAGAGAGGTGTTGGAAGGTGAGTGGGGAGGAAGTAGTCGACATAGATAAGAATTCTGAGACGATCGTTAGGGCCATTTTAAAAATGGCGGAGGATAGAGCTCGTGCTATTAGAAAGGAAGCAGAGGAGAGAGCTAATGAGATAATAGGATCAGCAAAGGAAGAGGCAGATATAATCATAAAGGCAAAAAGAGAACGAATTGAAAGGGAGCTAAGGGAAGAGGTAGCGAGGAAAAGAAGCGCTGCCGAGGTAGAAGCAAACCAACTTATACTAAGAATGAAAACAGAGCTATTAAATGAGTTATTTAGGAGAGTCAACCAAAAGCTAGCAGCCATATCTGAAGGTCAAGATCTCAACTGGGAATATAAAGAACTCCTAGCTAAATACTCCCTTGAAGGAGCTAAAGCTCTTGAGGAGAAGAGAGTATACCTAATGGGTAGAGAGAATGATAAGAAATTGCTAGAGAGCATCTCTAAAGAGCTTGGCAAAAGAGATATAGAAGCTTTAGTAAATGATAAGACAATACCAATAATAGGTGGTGTCGTTGTCAGGGACGAAAGAGACATGAGAAGATATTATAACACGTTCGATGGGAGATTCGGAGCATATAAGGAGGCCAAGGAGATAGAGATCATCCAAAGATTATTTGGGGAGGCGTAATTTTGTCCGAGCTTATTTATGAGAAGGGAGTTATTGTCCATATAAAAGGTCCTGTTGTAGAAGCGGATGAGATGAGAGGGGCTAGAATCAGAGAAGTTGTATATGTGGGAGAGGAGAAGCTTATAGGAGAGATTGTTAGGATCAAAGGGGATAGAGCAATTATACAAGTTTATGAGCCTACTGGAGGAGTAAAGGCCGGGGAATATGTTGAGAGAACAGGCGAACCCTTATCTGCTGAATTAGGTCCTGGATTGTTAGGTTTAGTTCTCGATGGTCTAGGTAGACCGCTGGAGGTAGTTGCAGAGAAGGCAGGAGGCCCTTTTATAATTAGGGGTATAAAGGTACCTACCCTTCCAAGAGATAAGAGATGGCATTGGAGTCCAACAGTAAGGGTAGGAGATGGAGTTATAGCAGGAGATGTTCTAGGAGTAGTTCCAGAAGGATCTATAACTCATAAGGTAATGTTACCACCCAAGATAGAGAAGGCTCGGGTCTTGGAAGTACAACCCGAAGGAGATTATACTATAGAGGAACCCATAGCAGTAGTGGAGCATATAGGAGAAAAAAAAGAAGTGAAGATGTATCATAAATGGCCCGTCAGGAATCCAAGACCTTTTAGAGAGAAGCTAGCTCCCGTTGAACTTTTAGTTACAGGTCAGAGAGTCATAGATACATTCTTCCCGATAGTAAAGGGTGGGGCTTCGGCAGTACCTGGAGGATTTGGTACAGGAAAGACCGTTGCACTCTATCAAATCTCCAAGTGGGCAGATGCCGATGTCGTTGTTTACGTCGGATGCGGCGAGAGAGGCAATGAGATAACTTATTTGCTTCATACATTCCCCGAGCTCATTGATCCCAAGAGCGGCAGGCCTCTCTTAGAGAGGAGCATTCTGATAGCTAATACTAGCAACATGCCAGTACCAGCAAGGGAGGCAAGTATCTTCATGGGGATAACTTACGCCGAGTATTATAGAGATATGGGACTCAACGTTGTACTTACTGCCGATTCCACCTCGAGATGGGCTGAGGCACTAAGGGAGCTTAGCTCTAGGCTTGAAGAAATTCCTTCTGAAAGAGGATATCCCGCATATCTTCCAGATTACATAGCGTCCTTCTATGAGAGAGCCGGTAGGGTAAAGGTGATGGGAAACAGGGATGAGCTAGGATCTGTAGCCGTGATAGGAGCAGTAAGTCCCTCTGGTGGAGACCTAAATGAGCCAGTTACTCAGCATACAATGAGATTCGTCGGTGCTTTCTGGGCGTTGGATAAAGAACTCGCATTTAAGAGGCATTTTCCATCTATAAATTGGCTGAGAAGTTTCTCGAAGTATGCTGGAGGATTAAAGGAGTGGTGGATAAAGAACTCAGGATATGACATGATGTCCTATAGAGATAAGGCCATAGCCTTACTTCAGAGATCATCTAGTTTAGAGGAAGTTGCTAGAGTTGTTGGAGAGGCAGCTCTTTCCGATGAGAATAGATTGATTCTCTTATCTGCAGAACTGATAAAGGAGAGTTTCCTAGTACAAAATGCCTATCACGATATTGACTCTTACTGCTCACCAGAGAAGCAAGCTCTTCTATTAAGAACTTTATTGGAGTTCTATGATAGAGCCAAGCCCATGATTGATGCTGGAGTACCTATGTCGGAGATTTCTGAGATGAAATCTTTAGGTGATCTAAGGAGATTAAAGTTCGTCCCAGAGGAAAAGTTCAAGGATACAGCAAAGGAGGTTATATCCCAGTTAGAGACCGAAATATCCTCCTTAATTGCTAAGGTGGGGTAATATGTCTATATATGGTCTCGTTTATAAGGATGTTGATCAAGTTAAAGGCCCTTTGGTCATAATGAGGGGCGTTCCAGGGGTAGCTTACGAGGAAGCGGTTAGGATATACTCTGAAAGTGGAAGGGAATGGTTTGGGCGAGTGCTTGAGGCTGGAAGGGATAAGATAGTTATACAAGTACTTGGAGATACCGAGGGTTTAGACTCCAATGCTATGGTGAAGTTCACAGGTTCTACTTTGAAAATGCCTGTATCCGATGAGATGTTGGGTAGGGTTTTCAACGGAGCTGGCGAACCCATTGATGGAGGCCCTAGGATAAGAGCTGATGATTACAGAGACATTAATGGAGCTCCAATAAATCCTGCTAAGAGGGACTATCCTGATGAGTTTATAGAGACAGGTCTTTCTTCCATAGATGGAATGCTCAGCCTAATTAGAGGACAGAAGTTACCTATATTCTCGGAATCTGGTCTACCTCACAACGAAGTTGCTGCTCAAATTGCTAGACAGGTAGTAGTGCCAGGTAAAGCAGAGAGATTTTCTATAGTCTTTGCAGCTATTGGTTTGAAGTATGATGATGTCTTGTTCTTTAGAAGGCAGTTTGAGGAGTTCGGAGCACTTAGCAGATCTGTATTGTTCTTGAATTTAGCAGATGACCCTGTAATAGAAAGAATTACTACTCCAAGAGTTGCTTTAACTGCAGCGGAGTACTTAGCTTTCGATTTAGGTATGGATGTCTTAGTTATAATAACCGATATGACCAACTACTGCGAGGCATTAAGGGAGCTTAGTTCTGCTAGGGAAGAGGTTCCAAGTAGAAAAGGATACCCAGGGTATATGTATAGCGATTTAGCAAGTATTTATGAGAGAGCTGGTAGAATCATAGGTAGGCCTGGATCAATAACATTCATGCCCATATTAACCATGCCTGGGGGAGACCTAACACATCCAATTCCAGACTTAACTGGCTATATCACGGAAGGGCAAATCTTCTTGGATCTAGATCTATACAATAGAGGTATATATCCACCCATAAATGTGTTACCCAGCCTCAGTAGGTTGATGAAGGACGGTATAGGTCAAGGTAAGACGAGAGAAGACCATAAAGAAGTATCTGATCAGTTATATGCTGCATATAGCCAAGGTACGAAAGCTAGAGAGCTGGTACAGATAGTAGGGGAAGCTGGATTGAGCCCGAGGGAGAAGCTTTACCTTAAATTTGCTAGGAGATTTGAGAATGAATTTGTAGCTCAAGGGTTCAGAGAGAGAAGAAGCATAGAGGAAACTTTAGATATAGCTTGGAATATACTGTCCATCCTACCCGAGTCGGAATTCACGAGGATAAGTGAGAAAACGCTGGATAAGTATCATCCCAAGAAGAGAGCTGAAGCTAAGATAAAGGGTGAGTAAGGTGAGCTTCCGTTCAGTAGGGAGGATCCTCCCCACTAAAGGTTTTTTGATAAGATTAAGAGAAAGGACCCATTTATTGAGATCAGGAGTAGATGCTCTTAAGATGAAGAGAGATCAGTTAATTAAAGAAAGCCAGAGCCTCCTCTCAGACCTCAAGAAAAGATCCGGTACTGAAAAGAAGTTGGAGAAGGCATATAGAATGCTTAGACTAGCATACGCTGCGGCTGGCCCGGATGAAATGAGAAAGTCCTCTCTTTTAACAATGCCTCTATTAACAGAGATAAAAGTTAGGAGTATTATTGGCGTGGAGATCCCAGAGATATCGACAAGGGAATTCGAATTAGCGACTTCTCCTTCGCTTAACGCTGTTGTTATAGCAGCGGCTAGGAAGTTCTCTGAGGCTATAAAGGAGATTATGCCTCTTATTAACTCTGAGGCTAAATTTGAGAGAATAGCTGAAGCCTTGGCAGATACCATAAGAAAGGTAAATGCACTAGAAAAGATAATAGTCCCTGATCATGAGGCTGCTATTAAGTACATAGAGGAAGCATTAGAGGAAGACACCCTTGAGGAGTTCCTTAGAGTGAAGGAGTATAGGCAGATAAAGGAAGGAGAGTGAAGGTAGTGTTAAAAGACCCAAAAGAGAAGTACCTAGTAGTTAGGACCCATGGGCTTGCCTCTCATTTGATAGATCCCAATGAGATAAGATCTTGGGCCTTTATAGAGAATGAAAAGACTCTTTTTGACAAACTATCCCCCACAGAGTATGCAGGTTTCTTTGAAGGACCAGAAGACCTTCTAGATGTTATGAAGATAGAAGAGGCCTCTATAGGAGTTAATTCGATAAGAGCAAGGCGGATTATATCTTTGCTTAGAGGAACCAGGGTAGAGAATCTAGTATTGACCTTCATGAGTAAGTATGATCTAGAGAATTTAAGAAGGATAATTTTTTTGTTACTCTATGGGAGAAAGGAAAAATTAAGGCTCTTACCAATTAGATTTGGTACTTTGGATATTGATAGGCTATCTAAAGTTCAAAATTTCGAGAATCTCGTAGACATGATAGATAATAGAAAAGTGAGAGATTTAATCTCTTCATGGCTATCTAGTGAGAGAGAAGCTGCAGAACTTGATCTACTGGTTGATAGATATTACTTAGATAAAATGTTCGGGCATTTAAAGGAATTAAAAGTAGGGAAGCAATCTCCAATATACCAGCTGGTTTGTTCATATGCCGAGAACTATTTTCTTAGAATAATGCTGAAGTCAAAGTATCTTAGGATAGATAAGAGCATAATCTCTAGGGCATTTACTAGGCTTCCCTTTAGAAGAATTATGTTCATATATGAAAAGACGGAGGATTTAAACGATTTTCTAGATGAGCTTGTGAATTTATCTCCCTATAGACTGGTTTCTATCGAGATAAAAAATGCTATAAAGGATGTAGGTGAGCCTTGGGTTATAGAGCATGCTATAGAGAAGAAAACTTACTCAGATGCCCTCAGGATATCACTTAGAGGATCTATGACCATTGCATACGTACTAATGTATTTAATAGCATCTGAGTGGGAATCTCAAAGTATAAAGACCGTATTATTAGGCAGGATGAGCGGTGTAAATCCTGAAGTATTATATGATTTGCTTTCTCCTCCCTCTCCTTCTTAATATAACCTATATTTTATCTCTTTATATTCCTGCTATTCACTTCTTTTTCTTACCAGCAGTAATAAGTTATTAAATGCGAGATTTTACCTAAAATAGAGGAATAAGGAGAATTCTTCTCCTTTATATTATCAGGAATGCCACCAGCAGTCCATATACTGCAACTCCCTCAGCAAGACCTCCTAATATGAGGACCTGTGTGAATGCATTCGGATTTTCAGCTAACAGCGCACTTCCACCAATGGCAACTCCATATAGTCCTATCCCAGCTCCTATAGTGCTGCCCAATACTGCGAGAGCAGCTCCAACATACCTAAGCCCCCCTCCTGCCGGCACAGCATTTCCCGATGATGCAGCAGACACAGTCATTATAGATAGAGGAAGTAGCAATAGAGGAAGACCTAGAATTAGGTAGGTGAGCAATTTCTTAGTCCTCAGGCTCATCATACAACCACCCATGATATTCCAAGAATATCTTAGAGACCTTTAGTTAGTAGAATAAGATTAATAAAAAGTTGCCATTCTTCAAGAGAAGGTAGGCCCTAGAAGCTCAGATACTCTCTTGAACGGCCTACCTGATGCCCTATAGAATTTCGTGAAGAACTCATAGAATGTTAGCCTAGTGGCTTGAATGAATGAAAGTAACCCTTCTAGTCCCATGACAGCTATATTTATGAATATGAAAGATCCTAGAGCTATAGGAGATAGGAGAAAGCTTATGTTACTCAGATTAAATATCTCTTGACCAGCTATTAGCTGAGCTGCGAGTACTCCAAATACCTCATGTATAACAGCAAATGCAGCAAGCCTTACATAGGAAAGAGAATTGCTGAGTAAAGCCAGTGTACCCTCCAAAGCTACCGCTATAAGTTCTGACATACCTTCTCCGATGCCATGCCCCTCCTTTACAGATTTGTATATGGGGGAGACCATTGTTATCAGGAGGAATATTCCCATTGAGAGGAACAGCGGATCTTTTGCGATGAGGTTTAGTTGAGCTCTATCCCAAGTTACTGCAAGTACAGCACCAAAGTACATTATGACTGTAAATAATCCTTTATACTCAAAGATTGCTGCAAACAAGTCTCCTTCGATGAACTTATTTATTGTATTTACAATGAAGCCCACTTCCATTTCTAGAGCGCCAAAGAGGAGTGAAATTACTATAAGCTGTACTATATTATATAAGGGGCTTATTATAGGCTTTAACACTTCAATGAAGAAGAACATACCATATAAGTACCCAAAGAACATCGATGCAATTCCAGAATAGATTAACAATCCACCTAGATCCTTCATACTTCCTCTAAATTTCTTATAGAGGTAAACTCCCAATAGAAGCGTTGATAGACCATGTCCCATGTCACCAAACATCATACCAAACATTAAGGGGAAGAATATTGCTGTGAGAATTGTAGGATCTAGTTCGAATATCGATGGAATCCCGTACAGTTTATGTGTTAACAGAGTTACCGGTTTTATTACATTAGGCATTTTAGTCTTAGAAGGAGCTTTACTCCCCTCTCCAGCTTCTTCAAATTCTATAGCAGTATATTTCCCAAGGTTATCTCTCAAAGCTTTATCTAGATCTCCTCTCTTCTTTTGAGGGACCCATCCGGATATTACAGCTGCTTCCTTTCCTACGTAGGTCATAGTTTTAATTTTCTGAGCTAATGCCTTTGGTTTTAGCTTTAATGCCAATAATATGAGGGCATGCATCTTCTCTTTTATGCTACTAAGAGATCTTTCCAGCTCATCTTTTAATCTCAGAAATTCTTCTTTCTTGCTCAAACCTTTTAACTTCTCTATTTCTCTTTCAATGGAGAGATATCTCCCTATAAGATCATCTAGTTCTAATATCAGCTTTTTATAATTTTCATTTAGCGATATCCCTCCTGATTGCGATTTTACCAACATCTCTTCCATAGAGATTCCTGTTAGAGAACTTGCCCTCTCTAAGGCTCTTACAATATCTTTATATGCCTCTAGCTCAGGTGTCTCAATTCCCTCAGGAGGTTTAACGCCAGGTAGTCCTTCAGGTGGTTCTAGATGTATATCATCAAACTCTATTAGAGCTTTAGCCATGCTGTCTGTATATGGTTTAATCGTGTAAGCATAAAACCGGGCTACCTTCTCAGGTTTAAGCATATAGGTCACCTTTTTGATGTTCGTTATATTTACCTCGGTTTATTAAAAATGATTGCAGTCATTGATAAGCGAAAGTATCATGAGGCTTCTAATATCTATGGGTACTAGACCAGAGATTATAAAGATGGCTCCCGTTTATGAAGCTTTAAGCCGAATTAGGGATGCAGATCTGCTGCTAGTCCACACAGGCCAGCATTATAACCAGGAAATGAGCGATATATTCTTCTCCGAGCTTGGTATCAGAGAGCCAGATATTAACTTAGGTATTGGATCGGGAAGCCAAATAATACAGACGTCTAGTATCATAAAGGAGATTGGGAGTGTGATTGAGAATTATGAGCCAGAAGCAACTATAGCAGTTGGAGATACTAACTCTGTCTTAGGAACAGCTATAGCTTCATCAAAGCTCGAAGTACCGTTCATCCACATTGAATCTGGTTTGAGAAGCTACGATTTCACTATGCCAGAGGAAATTAATAGGAGGATCTCCGATCATTTAGCTTCCCTTAATTTCTCACCTACGGTCAGATCCTTTTCAAACCTAGCGGAGGAAGGATATCCTCCTAGAAGGATCGTGCTTAGCGGAAACACGATAGTCGATGTCGTTAGGAGAACGATGAGTTTGATCCAGAAGTCCTCCATCATTAAGGATCTAGGAATAGATGAAAGCGAGCCTATTATGACCGTGACAGTACACCGCAAGGAGAACACTGATTATGAGCATAGAATGCTAGGCATAGTGAAGGCTTTAGAGGAGCTAAATGAGCTAACTATAGTCTGGCCTATGCATCCTAGAACCCTAAGGAAGTTAAAAGAATTTAATATGCTAAGCAAATTGAAATCGATGGATCACTTGCTTCTCACAGAACCTTTAGGATATATAGAGTTCCTAAAGTTACTTCTATCTTCTGATGTAATAGCTACTGATTCGGGAGGTGTCCAGGAAGAATCCGCTACATTAAAAAAACCCTGTGTTATACTCAGGGATAATACAGAGAGGCCTGAGCTAGTGGAGATGGGATTCGGTAAAATAACTGGTATCAACCCCTCAGCTATAGTATCGGCTGTGAGAGATTTCTTATACCGAGAAGGATTGAGAGAGAAGCTGGAGAGCTTACCTAACCCATTCGGTGATGGAAGAGCAGCAGTACTTATTGTAGATATTCTAAGAAGGATCTGGGATCTAAGAAATTTGAAGCAGGAATCTCCACGATTCAAGGGTGGATCTCCTCACTATGTATCGATTAGAGTATCAGGAAAGATAGCTGAAATGACAGTATCTAGGCTTAAGGAAGCGACTGGATATGATGTTATAACAATATATGATGCTACGGGAAGATCTATAGCCTTTGACCCATCTACACCACTGGTGAAGGGAGAGATAATCAGGTTAAGGGGTGATCCATATAATTTCGACAAGTTAAGGAGATTAATTAAGGGGTGATTTTCATGAATCCTCTGGAGATAATAGGAACTATCTCCATAGTTGCTGGCGTTTTACTCATCCTAATAGCCTTATTACTTCCCCATAAAAAATTCGGAGATTATAGCGTGGGAGGTGTGATATTAATAGGACCTATTCCTATAATATTTGGTAAAAATATAAAAACTTCCCTCCTAATAATTCTAATAATTGTCTCTCTTTTGATGATGATATTGGTAATTGCGATGATGGGGGCATGGCCATGAGCGAGCCCTATGACGAGAAGATCATTGTGAAGGCCTTCCTTCTGTTTCTAGGAGTCTCTCTTATAATAATGGGCTTCTTCGCCCTTGCAATATCCCAAGCAGCCACTCAAGCTGCTCAGCCTAGCGAAGGAGGAAGCTTCATAGTTATAGTAGGACCGTTCATATTAGCTATGGGAAAGAATGTATCTCCCATCATTACAATAGCACTAGTGATTATTTCAATAGCTTTTATTATCCTTTTAGTATATCTATCAAAGAAGTTCCTCGGTGGTGTTTCATGGGGCTAGAGATATTCTTATCACTTGATCTAATTTCCCTAAACGAAGCTCTCAAGATAGCTAAACTAGCGGTAAAGGCTGGATTTAAGGAAATAGAAGCAGGAACTCCTCTGATAAAGTCAGAAGGGATGATCTCCGTCAAATCTCTAAGAAAGGAGCTTCCTGAAAGTAAGATCTTTGCGGATATGAAGACTATGGATACAGGAGCATTAGAGGCAGACTTAGCATTCGAATCTGGAGCGGACATTATAAGCGTAATGGCTGCTGCTCCTGATGAGACGATAAAAGAAGCCATAAAAAAAGCTGATGAGGTTGGAAAAGAAGTTTTAGTAGACACTTTAGGGTTAAAAGAAATTACATCTAGGCTTAGGGAAATAGTAGGTATGGGAATCCATAGAATTTGCCTCCATAGGGGAGTAGACGAGGGGATATTTGAAGAATATGATCTACTAGATAGTCTAAAGGAAATGGACGTCAAATTAGGAGTTGCTGGTGGTATAAATGCATCTACGATTCCCAATGTGATTAGGAAAGCCGACTTCGTTATGGTGGGAAGGGCAATAACAAAATCCACCAATCCAGAGAACGCTGCTAGGGGTATACTAAAGGCTGCCGGTCTGCTTTAATGAGAGAACAATTTATCTTCTCCTTCTTTTCCTAGATGTGATTTTTCTCTTTATCGCTTCTGTCTCTGTTTTAGCTAGCTCTGCAAGGAATTCATCATCTAAGTATGGGTGTTTAGATAGCAGGCCTTCTATATCAACAGAATCTACTCCCCTGGCAGCCATAGCTACTATCGCTGGAATGCCATATTTCTCGGTCAGGATCCCAAATTCATGAACTTTATTTGCTAATTCCCAATTACCCACTGACGGCTTTCCTTTAGCTCTAGATTCGCTTACATATTTCCTAGCTTCTGTAGCCCAATAGCCAGTTACTGCTGCGATCCTCTTACTCCCACATACCGGACATCTCGGTACGTCTTCTAAATCCAGTAGACCAGACACAGTTACATCCATACTCCATTTCCAGCAGTTAGAGCATACTAGGGTTAGCTGTTGGGACAATATTCTATATTTGAAGCTCTCCAGCAACTTCTTGTTCAGTTCTGATGGAGGAATCAATTCAAGCGGAAGACCTGATTTCTCTAGTCCAAGAGATGCTAGAGGACTTGGACCTCTTTTTTCTGATAGAACTAGATTCAATTTGCCATCCTTTATAGCCTTAAGAAGCAACGACGTCAATTCCACATCAAAGTCCTTAGTTAACGTTTCTCTTAAGGCCTCTTCATATATAGGCGTCTCTTCATACGCTAAGGCCAACTTCCTTAGGCTTATCACTTTAGAGCTAGCACTATCCCTTATTAGGCCCATCCTCTTAGCAACTTGAAGTAGCTTTATTCTGAAAAAAGAGCTCTCTTCTACAGCTTTTACAAGTAAAGGCTCATAGTTTCTCCTAAGAAGCCTATTTAAGGCCTCCTTAACTGCTTCCTTCTCCACACCCATTATGGTAATCCTATATGGATCTTCAGTAACTCTAACACCTACTTTGAACTCTAAGGATATAAGGAAAGCTAGCGCTCTTCCTAATGTTCTATTAACTAAGTTACCTTGAGTCGAGTGAATAATGGTTCCTGATCCTGATATTCCTTCTATGACTATTTTTCTATCTGTAGATAGAGGATATCCTCTATCTATGTGCTCCTTCAGAATATCAAGGGATCTCCTTAGATCCTCTTCCCTTGCTGCCTTGTATACTGAGGCCAATCTTTTAACAAGGTATTCCATCTCTCCTTCTCCTTTAAGGTACGCCTCTTCAAATGCTCTCCTTATGCTACCTACTTCTAAAGCTGTCTCCCTTGATACAGGCAGCTGCTCTCCAATCCAGCTAGGAACTGATCCAGCAGGATCAAAGACTTGTTCTACGTAAACCCTGGCAGCTTCTATCCTATTAACTCTCCATACGGATCCTCTAAAAACAAATTTTACACCGGGAAGGAGGCACTCTAGAACGAACGTTTCATCCAACTGACCTACGTAAAATCCTGTCATTTCATCTATTACTGGATAAGAGGCAGTATCTGGAATCGTGGATATATTAGTAAAGAAGTATTCATGGATGTGATATCCTCTATATCTCTTTATGGAGTCCTCTATGTCATCATACCATAAAATTCGAGGCCAAGCCTTAGACATGAAAGAAAACAGCTTCCTCACTTCTTCCAAGCTAAGTCCTCTATAGGGCCATGCCCTCCTGGCAATATTAACTAGTTCAGCCAATCTTATACTGCCCTTTCTGATCAGCAATCCAATGGCATTATGATATAAGACGTCGTACGATTTCTCAAAGGGTCTAATCCTTTCTAAATCTCCTTGTAACGATCTTCTAGCTAAAACTATAGATTCTAAGTAATCATCCGGATCTTGTGCTACTATCACACCTTTAGCTATTCTTTGAGGCCCATGTCCAGATCTACCCACTCTCTGGAGAAGCTTTGTAGCTTGACGAGGGGAGCCGTACTGCACAACCATATCTACGTAGCCAATGTCTATTCCGAGTTCTAATGAGCTTGTACTTACTATAGCAGATAGCTCTCCTTTTTTAAGAAGAGATTCACTTTCTACCCTAGCATCTTTTGACAATGAGCTATGATGAACATGTATTTTTAATTTATCAGAAAGCTTCTTTACCCTATATCCTAAGGCTTCTGCCATTGATCTGGTGTTTGTGAAAACAATAACTGATTTTACTCCTTTAATTAAATCTGCTAATAACCTAACCCTAGCTGCTATCTTAGGTTCCAATAGGAGAGATTTGGATAATTTTACATCTTTTTTCTCGATTTTAGGATAAATTACTCGGATCTCCATACTCCTGTTCTCCTTTGATATCACCGGTCTACCCTTTCTTCCATGAGCGAAGTATCCAAGAGCTATCTCTGGATTTCCAAGAGAGGCAGAGAGTAGTATCCTCTGAAATTCACTTTTAGTGATCTTTTTAAGCATTTCCAACGTTAGAGCAAGTTGTACCCCTCTCTTATCATCTATTAATTCATGAACCTCGTCTATTATGACATATTTTACTGTTTCAAGCCATTTAGATATCTTAGGTCCTGTAAGTATTATTAAGAGAGTTTCGGGCGTTGTAATGAGTATGTCTGGAGGGTTCTCGGATTGCTTCGCTCTTTCACTTTTAGGCGTATCTCCATGTCTTACTCCTACTATCATGCCGCAATTTTGTGACCAGTAAGTAATTCTCTCCTCAAGGTCCCTGTTGAGCGCTCTTAAAGGCGTTATGTAAAGGAGCTTAAATCCTTTCTTTTCTCCTTCCTCTTCTCTCATTCTAGTTATAATAGGCCATAGAGCAGCTTCTGTCTTTCCTGATCCAGTAGGAGAAACCAGTAGAATGCTCTCTCCCTTTAAAATATGAGGAATGGCTAATTTTTGTATATCAGTTAATCGGCGAACTCCTTTATCTATTACAGCTTCTTTCAGGCATTTTGGAAAAATATAAAACAATTTATTATAATTCATTTAATGATTTCACCACTTCGGGTTCTCCTACTTCCTATATCAATTGGCAGTAAAGTGCACAAGGTTGATAAGCTTTTTTAACTCAGTTATAACTTCATATATGGGTAGTCCCAGCTACAGTTCTGAGAAACCCAATGGTAAGAGGTGATATATATGTCCGTTGCTGGAGGTGCCGGAGGAGCTGGAGGTGAAGGTGCCGGAGGAGCGATCCCCGTCCTAATATTAAAGGAAGGGACTTCTAGAACTAGAGGGAGAGAGGCGCTTAGACTCAATATTACTGTAGCCAAAACTATAGCTGATACAATCAGGACTTCTCTCAGTCCAAAAGGCATGCAAAAGATGTTAGTTGACCCATTTGGAGATGTGATAATAACGCATGATGGCGCTACGATAATGAAGGAGATAGAAATAGAGCATCCTACTGCTAAGATGATGGTAGATCTAGCTAAATCTCAGGAACAGGAAGCAGGAGATGGTACTACTACTGTTGTTCTCCTAGCCGGTGAACTATTAGCTAAGGCTGAGGATCTATTGGATATGGGTATCCATCCCACCGTCATAATTTCTGGTTACAGAAAAGCTTCAGAGAAAGCCATTGAGTATCTAAGTGAAATTTCTATGAAAGTTCAGTGGAACGATAGAGAACTGTTGAAAAAGATAGCTAAGCTAGCTATGAGTAGCAAATCTGTGAGGGTCGCTCAAGACTATTTAGCTAACCTAGTAGTAGATGCAGCCTTACAAGTTGTTGAGGAGAGGGATGGGAAGAGAATAGTAGATCTAGATAACATAAAACTAGAGAAGAAGGAAGGAGGTTCTCTCTTCGATACTAAGCTAATAAGGGGAATTGCGATAGATAAGGAAGTGGTACATCCTAGGATGCCTAGGAGTATTGAGAATGCTAAGATATCGTTAATAGAGAGCGCGCTCGAGATAAAGAAGCCAGAGCTCTCTTCTAAGATAAGGGTTACCTCTCCATCACAGGTAAAAGGATTTCTAGATCAAGAAAAACAAATATTGGCTGAGTTAGTTGAAAAGATTGCTGCTACTGGCGCTAACGTGGTCTTCTGCCAGAAGGGAATAGACGATATTGCTCAGCATTTCCTAGCTAAGCATAGCATACTAGCAGTTAGAAGGGTAAGGAAATCTGATATGGAGAAACTAGCAAAGGCCACCGGAGCCAAGATCGTTGTTAACGTTAAAGAGATATCGGAGAGGGATCTAGGATACTCTGGGCTTGTTGAGGAAAGGAGGGTCGGAGATGACAAGATGGTCTTTGTGGAAGGCTGCAGGGATCCAAGGGCTGTAAGCATATTGATAAGAGGTGGAGAAAAGCAGATGATAGATGAAGCAGAAAGAAACCTTCATGATGCATTGAGTGTTGTCAGAAACGTTATAGAGGATGAGGAGATAGTTGTGGGAGCAGGTGCGGCTTGGATTGATCTAGTGCTTAAACTGAAAGATTATGCAGTGCAGCTAGGCGGTAAAGAACAGAACGTAATAGAAAAATTTGCGGAAGCTTTAGAGTCCATACCTAAGACCCTAATAGAGAACGCTGGTCATGATCCAATAGTGAAGCTAGCCGAGCTTAGAAAGGCTCATGCTGAAGGAAGAAAAGAGTATGGGTTCAATATATATACGGGAGACATAGAGAACATGTATAAAAAAGATGTAATAGAACCAGAAAGAGTTATAAGAAGAGCCATTGAATCAGCTTCAGAGTTTGCCACCACGCTCCTCAAGATAGACGATATAATAGCAGCAGCAGGTAAGAAGTTTGAGCCGGGGCCGGGAAAGAGTAGAGGCATCGAGTAAATTGAGCAAAAACAGCGATCTACTAGGGCCAAAAAGGCTCACAAAATTTGAGAAGATAAGGATCATTTCTATAAGAGCCCAGCAGATCGCATCCGGCTCTCCTCTATTTTTAGAAGAAAGTGAGATACCTGAGGGAGTAACGGACCCTGTAGAACTTGCTAAATTGGAGATAAAGAAAGGCAAATTACCTCTTATACTTGAGAGGAGGCAAGGAGAGAAAGTATCCCTGCTAGATCTGAGAGAGCTTCTCAAGAAAGAGTAACTTTTTTAATTGTTGAATATCTATTGAGATACAGCTCGCCCTCCAGGCTCCCCACTAAAAGAGGCGGGCCTACACTAGATAAGAGGTGATAGGAAAAATGGTGGCTGAGGAAGGAATTGTCTATGTTGGTAAGAAGCCTGCTATCAATTACGTTATGGCTACTACCCTTCAGATAAATAGGGGCGTAAAGAAGATCGTCTTAAAGGCTAGAGGAAGATCTATATCCAGAGCAGTAGATGTTGCTGAGATTACGAGGCTTAAATATTTCCCTGGTAAGATAAAGATCACCGATCTCAGGACAGGCACTGAAGAAATAACGGACGAAAACGGTAGCAGGAGAGATATAAGTGTTATAGAGATCGAGCTCACCCAGGCGTGAGCCCGGGGGGAGATCCCCCTTAACCAATTTTTGAGAAAATTCTTATTACTTCCAAGGTTAGGGAACCGATCGCTCATGAAATCTGAGAAAAAACCACAATTTTGGCTTGATAAAATCGCTCAGGATATTATAGATAGAAGAGAAAAGCTGAATCGGAAAGTTGATGTACTCAGGGTTGAATCAGGCATAGGAGCAAGTGGTTTTCCGCATATAGGATCTGTTGGAGATTCATTAAGGGCCTATGGGATTAAACTCGCTTTGGAAAATCTTGGCTATAAGAGCGAGTTAATAGCCTATAGCGATGATAGAGATGGACTGAGAAAGATTCCTGTTGGGGTTCCCAAGGAATACTCCAAGTATATAGGGATGCCAGTCAGCGAAATACCTGATCCTTGGGGCTGTCATTCAAGCTATGGGGAGCATATAAGTTCTATGCTTATAGAGGCGTTAGAGAAACTAGGAATAGAATTTACATTTATTTCTGGAACCGAAGCTTACAAGTCGGGTCTTCTAGATAAGCAGATATCTAGACTACTTGCTAACAGTGGTAAGGTAGATAGGATAATTAGGGAGGAGGTTGGGTCAAGTAAGCCAGAAGGATGGGTTCATTATTGGCCGAGGTGTGAGAAATGTGGGAGGATATATACGACAAGGGTCATCAAGGTAATTCCTGAAGAGAGTAAGGTCATCTATGCATGCGATCAGGAGTTCAAAGGAATAAAGGGATGTGGTTATGTAGGAGAAGCCTCTTATTTGAGGGGTGACGGTAAGCTCTCTTGGAAGGGAGAATTTGCAGCTAGATGGGCAGCTCTTGGCATAGTCTTTGAACCACATGGGAAAGATATTACTGATTCCTTCAGAGTAAATGCCCGTATATCTAGGGAGATTCTAGATTATGAGCCCCCTATGACGGTAATGTATGAAATGTTCTTAGACTCCACTAAGAGAAAGATAAGCAAGAGTATAGGTAATGTAATTACCCCTCAAATGTGGATGAAATTCTCTCCACCAGAGGCTCTTAGGATGCTTATGTTTAAGAGATACCGTAGTACTAGGAGCATATCTCTCCAGAGATCTCCTCTTTACATCAATGAGCTGGAAAATGGCGTAAGGAAGTACCATAACTTAGAGAGAATCAGGAGCGAAAGAGACAAGATGACCCTGAAAAGACTGATGGAGTATACCTACCTAATGAAGGGGGTCCCTACTCCTTGGCCGTATAGGTACACTGCAGTATTGAACGTCGTTGCTATGCTCCCGAGAGATATAAAATTTGATGATCTATTAGGGGTTGTAGCAGATCTAATCTCTAAGTATTATGATATTGAACCTAAATCGCTCTTAAGTGAGGAGATGTTTAGAAGATATGTGTACTATGCAAGGAATTACGTAGAGAGCTTCGGTACTAGTGAGATAGAAAGGATAGAAATAGATGATTCTTTGCTAAATGCAATAGATTCTTTTGTAAAGAGACTGAAGAATGATATGGGAGAGGAAGTTATCCAAGACCTAGCTTTTAATACTGCTAGAGAATTGAGAGTATCAGTAAAAGCGTTTTTCCAAGCCATATATATGGTGCTACTCGGTCAGCCTCAAGGTCCAAAGCTTGGTCCTCTACTAAGAAGGATTGGCATAGATAGATTTAAAAAGTTATACAGTCGATCATTAGAGGAAGGTAAAATTGCCAGAAAAAGATGAAAGGATAAGAAACTTGCTTCAATTGCGTGCCTATCTGAAAAGAAGGATAGATAAGCTAGAGAAGGAAATCTTGAGGCTGAGGCAAATGATGGAAGCATTGGATGATGTACTCTTAGAACAAACGCTTGTTACAGCTGATAAACTAAGAGTTTCATTGGGATCTAGATTGGAACCTAGAAAGGAAAAGAACTTAGAAGAGAGAGAAGTAGTTTCTGACAATGGCGTAACGTTAGGAGTTGCTAAGGTAGATAAAAGTAGTGGTTCTCTGATATTTATTCCATCTAAGGATATATTAATTAATGCTAAGGAGAGGCCCATAAGTTCCTTTCTTGCCAGGAAAATAGAGGAATATGGGGGAAAGTGCGAAATAGAGGAGTTTCCTGATGGAAAATTAAAGACCCTGAAGATAAAAATAAGATCTTTAAATGATTTAAAAAAAATATTCAGGTTACTTAAATGGGCTGTTATAAAATCTGCAGTTCAGTAAATAATTCCTTCTATCACACCGATGGCGCGATCAATAAAGTTCCAGTTTTCATATTTTTTCCTAAAGTGAGTAGTTTTTCTCAAAAATTTTGAGTGAAAGGATCTTATTGCCTTGAAAAAGTCAGTTTTTATAGAACTTTGTTCTAGAAGTATGCCTAGTCCCATATCCTGAACGCTTTTAGCATTCTCTATTTTCTCAGTTTGACCTGGAACAGGTATCAGTAGAAGAGGCTTACCACATACCAATGCCTCTGAAATTGTGGTATGCCCTGCCCTAGATACTACGACTTTAGCCCTGCTTAGATATTCCCATTTATCTGGTAACCAGCTGTATACTGTAACGTTGCCTGATAGTTTGAGAACTCCATTCTTTCTAGGATCGCCCAAAGAGATAATGAATCTATAGTCCTCAAGATCGGGAGGAATATTTTTAGCTAAATCTAAGATGCTCTCTGCTAAGGATTCCCTTTCTCTCTTTGGACCAGATATCATAACCAAGATAATATTCTCAGGTTCATATTGTTTGCATTTCGGCTGAATAAGAGGACCTGAGAACACCACCCTATCATTTAGAGGTTTAGGTAAGTCGCTTGTGTGAAATCTAGATATACTGTCATTAGGAGGAAAGTCTGCTATTATTGAAGCATAAGCTAGCCCCCAGAACCTAGTGATTGCTGAATTAACTAATTTTTCAAAAATTTTTATTGCTATTGATATATCTCCCAAGTTTCTATTAATGGGAATTGCTTTATAAAATAAGGGAGAGAGGAGAAGTTTAGGCTGATTCAGTATCACTACGCTAGATACTCCTAGATATTGAGAAGCCATGAGAGTTGATGCGCGGGAGTCTGAGATTACTATATCCGGTGAGATGTACTCGATATTTTCCTTTTCCTTCCTTAAATGCTCTATGAATTTCCTAAAATCAGATAGACTACTTAGAGTCTTTTTTATATCTGGCTGGCCATTCGGTTTTTGCTTCCAGATTATTTCTTCACCTCCTTTGATTAGATCGGCCTCTGGCATGGTTCTCTGAATGTACTCTATTGCATCTCCGTAGGCTGAAAAGAAAATTCGGAAACCCTCTTTATCAAGTCTCTTAGCTAGACTAACACATCTGGAAGCATGACCAAATCCTATTCCAAGGGGAGAGATATATGCTTTTAGCATTCTTATATCTCCTTTTTAACTATCTTCCCCTTAGGCTTGACTTCTGAGAAGATTTCCGCTGGGAATATGTATACTTCAGTACCGCTATATAGCCAGCAATCTTTCCACAATCCAGCTTTAAGGCAAGTTTGACTGAGGAATTCAGTGGAATTCCATGAGTATTCCGTTGCAACTTGTGGAAGTAATAGACCAGAATAGAATCCCCTTTTGATTATTAATCCATGATTTCCAATCCTAATCATCTTAGGTAGACTTTCTCTATCAACGACTTTATCATCTATTCTTTTAGGCGGGGTTAATATTGACACTTCTACTGTTACACTGCCCAGCTCATCTTTAGATAGAGGAGGGAACCTTGGATCTTCAAATGCTGCTGCTACAGCTGCTCTAATGACAGCTTGATAGAGAGGTAAAATAGGCTCTGGATAGCCTATGCATCCCCTTAACGTGCCATCGGGAAATGTATTCAGAGTAACAAATGCACCAGATGGTTTCTCTAGTTTGGTATAAGATGGTGATTTGATTTTAGGAAATACGCCTTTTATCATATAAGTTTCGATAGATTTCCTAGCTAATTTAACTAGGTAAGTCCCTTCTTCTAACGAGAATTTATCCATAAGATCACCTCCTTAGCAAGGCTACTGGATTGCCCAAACTTCCCCCGACATTCTCAGCTAATGCTTCGCATTTAAGGGTCGTCAAGTAAAATACTGGTGCTCCTAAATCTATCTCTGTTAATGTTTCATAATTAGCCATGCCTTTGGCAATAATTAGCCTTGATGATTCAAGAATGTTCATATTTATCTTGCTCTCCTTCTCAATCATTACCCCAAGGGGAGATTCGAGAGCGAATACGTATGAGCTGTTATAAATATTTTTTAACTCATCGTATGTTATATCATCAGCTGCTGGATTTTTCTTAGCAAATATATAGACTGTTTTGCCTATTATCTCAAGATAATTCGCAAGTATTAGGTCAACGGGGACCTCGTGAGCATTATCTAAAATCAAAGAGATTATATCGCTGGAACTCATTCTAGAAATCAAGTCAAAAGCCTCCTCTGAATGATCTATCTGTAGATCCTTCCTTATTGTCTTCATAAATCGGTTTACTAGATCAGATTCACCATGAAGAGGAACTTCATAGCCATTCATGGCTGATGAATTTAGTACAAGCCATCTAAATCTGTGATAGCCTTCTGGTAAGTTAGATAACTCTTCATTGATCAATGGAACTATTTTCTCATTTATTACCTTAATAAGTTGATATTTAATGCTTTTATATGGGTCCTTCTCCCCAGAGAATTTCTGTAATAGTAATTCTTTATAGTATGCGATATGGGCAGGTGTAGGTGCACTATCAAGCTTTTCATCGAGAATTTTCACTACCTCTCTGATGAAGGATAGTCTCTTATTGGGCTGTAATATTCGAGCCTCTCTCGCAGCTACTTTGAGTATGCATGCAGGACATCTATAATCTACTTTCATGTCTCTCGGGAGTATGACCGAAAAATTGATTAAAATTTAAGGGGATGTAATCTTATGATTGAGACTCCGAGGCTCTTGATCAATCTTAAGGCTTATTTAGAATCTTCAGGAGATAGTGCTTTGAGAATAGCTAAAGCTGCTGAGAAGGCATGGAGAGAGACGAATATACTTATTGGAATAGCGCCCAATATAATATATCTGAGGATGCTAGCTCTTGATGTTGAAATACCTGTATATGCCCAGCATATAGATCCCGTCAGTGTTGGAGCCCATACAGGCCACGTACCACCAGATCTCGTAAAATCTGTGGGAGGAAGTGGATCCTTAATAAACCATTCTGAGAGGCAGGTTGGCTTGCATCATATAAGTGAGGTAGTTAAAATGCTAAGAGAACTCAATCTCTCTTCAATAGTATGTGTTCCAACTCCAGAGGAAGCTGCTGCTGTATCAGCCTTAAATCCAAATGCTATTGCTATAGAACCTCCTGAACTTATAGGAACAGGAGTATCTGTATCAAAGGCTAAGCCAGAAGTCGTAGTAGATTCCTTGAAGGCTGTTATTGATGTCAATCCGAATGTAGATCTCTTTTGTGGCGCTGGGATAACTAATGAAGATGATGTAAGAGCCGCTATAAAGCTAGGAAGTTATGGTATATTAGTGGCATCTGCTATTGCTAAGAGTCCAGATCCTTACAAAAAAATTAGAGAATTAATAAAACCTTTTATTGAGATCACTCGGGCTTAAATCTATCCTTGAGTTTCTCTAATACCTTTGGTAAGGTGGTATACTCCATTTCCTCAGGTCCTAATCTATGGGGCATAAAAGGTCCATGCCTTCTCATGTAATCAGTTACGAGATTAGCCATTCTCCTAGTCTCATCGAATGCTACATCAGAGAATAGATCACTTGGGCCTATGAGCTTGGAGCTTTGAACCTGAAAGCCCAGAGCTATTATTCTAGGCGGCCCATCAAACCTCGTAGGTCTTGCATCTGCTTCAGAGACCGGCATTAGAGGTCCATTATGTGATCCTCTCATCCAACCAGCAACTAGGAAGGGAAATGAATATGGTTCTAGGACCTCACCTAAGGCAGGAAAGCCACTCTGCGCTCTCACTATTGCTACAGGGTCATCTTTCCCTACATACTTACCAGCAATGAGATTTAGCCTAGTAGTACTTACACATGCTGCTATCTCCCTATCCGATTTCCTAAAGATCCTTCTCACTAGATATCTATTAGGAGTTCCTATAAGAGATAAAATGCCATACATCTCCTCTGGAGAAGACATCTCCACTACTTTACTCTCTATAACATCCATTATTTCGAATATAAAGCCATTATGCAGCCTAGGATCTATTACTAAGCCTGCCGTATTGAATGGATCAGCAAATGTCTTAAACATTGGAAGATTGAATGCTCCTGGTTCCGTCTTATCGGCCATGAATATAACAATAGGGTCAGAAGGCCTCTCTTCAAACTCCATCTCTGCTACTCCTGGGCCCATTCCTTTAAGGTTTCCTGAAAAAGCGTCCTTTAGGAGATCTTGACCAGCACCATATAAACCTAATTCTTTAGCTACCTCTGTAGCCTTCTTAAATGTATTCCAAGCAAGCTCGTGTATTTCAGGATTCTCTACTCCCTTCCTATGAGTCATAACCAGCTGAAGGTCATCTCCAACTGAGGTTACATAGAAATCCTCTATGAGTCTGCTATCCTTGGCCTTAGATAATTCTTCTGTAGCTATCTTCTTAAGCCTAGGATGAACAATGTGATGACCTGCAAGACCCCCTACATCTGCTTTTATGACTGAAACTGTAGTCTTTACCATATGGGATCACCCTTATTATTCAGAGTAGAGGAATATTAAAGTAGCCTAAGAAATACCTCTCAAATGTTCAATTGAATACTAAATACCCGTCCTCAGCCAATATCCTTCTAAGCTTATATACAGCCCTTTTTACGTCAGATTCCTTCTTAGCACCAGTGCATACTAAACTACCTGATGCAAATATGAGGAATACGACATCTGGATCTCTCATCCTGAATATCAACCCAGGAAACTGCTCCGGCTCATAGAGCGTGTTGGGTAGTTCTAGAGCTAGTTTTTCTATATCTACCTTAATGAATAATCTAGCAGAAGCAACTATGTTCTCTGCTTTTATGAGGGGCCTTCTTTTTACATCTATACCATGTTTTTTGAGGACTCCTATTGCTGCATTAATGGCTCTAGCTGATTCTTCAACAGATTTTGTACCTGTACAGACGAACTTACCGCTACTAAAAAGGAGTAAGGCTGCCTTAGGCTCATCTAATTTAAGAACTAATCCTGGAAACTTCTCTGGATCATATCTAGACTTCTTAATCTTTCTAGCTATTTCATGGAGATCTAGCCTTTGCCTAATATCTGCAGATGATACCACATTTTGTATAGTGATCTCAGGATCCTTTAGCCCACTCAGCATTTTTTCTATATCTCTCTCCTTAGAAGTTCTCTCTTCTATTAATCCGCCTTTATCATTGTCAAGTGACATATTTCTCAACTCATTGTTATAAAGATGGTCTATTATATAAAAAGGAGATCGATGATGCAGAGGGAGATAAATAACTCAAATAAATGAACATATTCATAGAAAATCCTTAAGCTAATTTACCTATGAAGATTGCATATCTTATAGCTTCATCTGATCTTCATTATCATCAATCTCTAAGCCTTCTCCTGCGCCCATCCTCTGAGAATATTCATACAGCACTATTCCTATTATTATCCCTATTATAGCTAGTTTAGCTGGAAGACTTTGTAGGATTTCTAGGACTCCTCCTATGTAAGGGACTCTAAATATCGCCTTTCCGTAGATATCATTTATAGTTCTATAGCTAGGATCCATGATCAGATTATTGTCGCCCTTTGTGAAAAATATTGGACCGTTAGGGCCTATAGATATCCTCACGATTCTATGTACTATAAGGGAGCTAGACCAAGGAACCCTAAATACTATTATATCCCCCACCTTAAGCTGATAGGGATCTGCTTTCACAACAATAAGTAAATCGCCTACATCTAATGTGGGTCTCATGGAACCAGAGGTGACTACTGTAAACGGCGATTCTACTCCTGTAAAAAGGGGAAGAGCTGCCTTGAAAAATAGTAAGAAAATGATAAAAAGTACAGCTAGAGTTACTAACTCCTTCCCAAGCCATTTATTAGCATCTTCTGCCAATTTAAATCGCCTTAACTACCTTAGGTTCCTCTTTTCTTACTTTTCTTAGTATCCTATAACCACAACGAGGGCATTTGAAGTCTTTGAAGTATTCCTCCATTTCTTCTTTAGTAAAGGTATATCCACATCTTAGGCATTGATACATTGCTCTCACCAGTAGAAAATCTGGATCTGATCGCTATCATAAATTTATTCTTGTGCTTGAGAAGATACCTTAATTTTCTCCGAAACCCTTCTTTTTATCTCTGAAAGCCTCTCTTCCTCTATCTCCTCCAACCATTCCTTTCTAGCTTTTTGTATTAGCTCCTTATACCTATTTCTCACAGTTACTTCAGTGACGTTGGCGGCTTGAGCTAGCTCCCTCTGTGTCCTGTGAATTCCTAGCTCCTGGCATGCCATATAAACAGCAGCCGCTGCAACACCAACAGGCTCTCTTCCCATAGTAGCTCCATTTCGCTTAGCTATCTTAATTATTCTGATGGCCTGTGTAGCGATTTCCTCAGGTAAATTAAGCTTAGAGCATATAAGATAAACAAAGTTCTCTGACTTTGGTGGGGGGATCTGTATACCAAGCTTCCTAAAGAGGAATCTAAAGCTTCTTCCAACCTCCTTTTCCTCTAGTGAGAAATATCTAGATACTTCCTCTAAGGTTCTTGGAACATCTGTTCTCCTGCATGCGGCATATATGACGGCTGCTACCATAGCATCCATACTCCTTCCCTTAACTAATCCGGCACGAGCAGCCATTCTGTATAGAGTAGCAGCATCTTCTACAGTTTCCTGTGGTATATTCAGAGATTCAGCGGCATCCCTTATCTTCCTTAAAGCAGGCTCTACTGTTTTTTCCTTAGAATCAGCTACGTGTTTTTGAGTTCTTTTTAGCTGATTTACAGATTTCTTACTTAATCCACGAGTAAGTGTTATCTCTGTATCTAGACCAAAACTAGGTCTTAGGGGAGTAACTGGAGCACCTGCGTGCGCTCTCTCCATATATTCATCTGAATCGAAGGCTCTCCAATCTTTAGAAAAGTTAAGTATACTAGAATCGATAATTAGGCCGCAATCTTGACATACTAGATCACCGGTTTCAGGATCCTCTACTATATTTGTGCTACCACATCGAGGACAACGAAATTCCTCCTCAGCTTCAGAAGATTTTTTAGCCTTTCCACGTTTCTCCTTAGATTTAGACAGATAAGACACCACCCAACTTAGTAAATTGCCGAATAGTATATCTGATATACTTTTATAAACTTTGCGGTAATATTATATGTATTAGTATTTATGGCAATATAACTTTAATTTAATGTCAATATGCTCTCATACAAATACTTCATTGGATTAATATCAAAGAAAGATATATTCGGCTAGTAAGATATATTGGCATACATAAGGTTTTTAGATCCATAGACCTCATTAAGAATCAGCGGCCGTAGTCTAGCTTGGATAGGATGTCGGCCCTCCAAGCCGGAGACCCGGGTTCAAATCCCGGCGGCCGCATCACTTATTAGGTGATATCCAGTTGGAGGATGAAATAGAAAGTAAGATATCTAAATTAGTGCGGGAATTGGCTAGAAAATATGGTTTTAGAACAGATAAAGCCTTAGACATAATAGCTGACCTCACTATTACCTTCATAAGATCCATTTTATCATCCAAGGAGAAATTATCTTCATTATCAGATCTTTTAGGGGAAGAAGATGAATGGAAGTACGTCGCTTTTTCCGTAAAAAGAACTCCTGTTTGCTCAAGCCCCTGCTTGATATCTCTAGATCTTGAAGGAGTTGTCAGAGAATATGGTTTTGGAAACCTCCATTATTTTCTCTTACTCAAGCATATGTGCGGGGGAAATGATTGAGATCAGCGTATCTGCTAATGGTTATAATTCTATTCTCATGTGTTCCATTAAATAGTTCAAGAAGCTTACCACAAGTGTATTTAGCTGGCGATATTAAAACTGCAGCATATTATACATCCTCATTAAATAATAGCTATAGGATAGTCCTTTCAAATAACATAACTAAGACCAAACTAAGGCTGAAGAGAATAGGTACGCTAATGAAAGAAGTTGCAATGAAAAAAAATATTTACATTAAAGGGCTAAGCCCTAAAGAGCTAGCATACCTCTTAGTTTACTTGCATGAGATCAATAAGCCAGATGTTTTGTATAATAAAAGCAAAATACATTCCATATTAAGCAGATTAGGTGATATCATTAAAAACATCTCTAGTAGAAGATCCAGCTATGCAATTTTGTTTTTCAGTTCAGATGGGGATTATTATGCAATTTTAGCAGCTTATGCAGCAATATTAAAAAAAGCTAGAATGATAGATATGGATTATATTAAAGTTAATCCAGCATCGTTGAGAGGCGTAGATTATATGATCATGATTACGAAACCCTTGACTAACATTAACTATGGGAGGTATGATAAAGTTCTGAAATTGGCATTAGGCATAGATAATGATCCATATTTAGATTCATCTCTCGGAGTAATAACGGGAGTTACAATAGATACTCCTTTCATACTTCTCTTGGGATCAACTTTCATCTCATCTATGTCAAGTAAAGCAGTAAGAGGCATTTCTTTAGAAGATGATCTCCCCTTAGCTCGTAAGATAGAATATGTTTCTTCATCCTATGGCTATAATTCTAAGATAATTCACCCTAATATAAGATATAGTAATATAACTCCTGAAATTGCATTATCAATATTAAATGAGGCGGAAGGCGGCATAATTTACTTAAATTTACATGGAAATCCGTATGTGATGGCTTTAAAGAGTGACAGATACCCAATAATCACATCTTCTCTCATAAGGAGAGCAGAGATAGATGCTTCTATAATAATCACATTATCTTGTGATACTTTGAGATTTTCAGAACTAGAAGATCCGGGCAGATTAATAGCTTACTCTATGCTCCAAGCTGGAACTTTTGCTTACGTTGGCTCCAGAAAAGTAGAATTTAGCATAAGTTCCGAAGCAGGTACGTCCTATCCTGATCTTCTTCTCTTGATGCTCATGAATGGATACTCCATAGGAGAGGCTGTTATGACCATCAATAACTTTCATATAATGGAGTTTCAAAAGGCGGGCATTAGAAACACTGAGGCAGCTTATGAGATTCTTCTAGGGGATCCTTCTCTGAAATTAAGAAGTAATACTATGTTTCCGTATAGAGTTCAGCGTATAGCTGGCAGGAAATATGAAATCTATATATTAAGTACTATACCTACGGTGTATGTTAGACTTACGGGCCTGCAAGGAAATGTAAGGGATATCCATATTGAAAGCAAACTTCCATCTACCTATTATGTATGGTATGTAGATGATAGGGGTGTGTCTATCTATATATCAACACTCTCCTCAAGCTATAGTGGCTACTTTCCTAGAAAATCAGGTATTCTAATAGAAATACTAGCAAATCAATGGTATCTGGAGCTAATACCATACATAGCAATTCTGCTAACCATAATCTTATTTCTAGGAATGATTCTGTATTCCAGGAAAGATCACGAATAGTATTTATAAAGAGATTCAGTTAATGGTAAGGGGTGGGCCCCGGTAGCTCAGCTTGGTTGGAGCGCCGCCTTGGTAAGGCGGAGGTCGCGGGTTCGAATCCCGCCCGAGGCTTCATTTGCAAAGGGTGTGTTACAGTGGTACTAGCTACAGCAATTGGTGTGAAGTTTAAAGATGGAGTGGTCCTAGCAGCTGATAGGAGAGTATCTTACGGCACTTTCGTGTTGAGCAAATCAGCTAAGAAAGTTTTCTTGCTTAATGATAAGGTTGGTATTTCGACAGCAGGCTTACCGGGAGACTTTCAAGAGCTTATTGATGTGGTCAAATTTAATATGACCATATATGAATTAGACCATGAGAGAAAGGCTAGCCCAACTAATGTAGCCAAATTACTTTCTCTCTTATTATATCAAGGTAGATTTAAGGGTATATATTACACTGAGCTTATAGTGGGAGGGGTAGAAGGGGGAGTCCTTAAGATACTGGTTTTAGATCCTGCTGGCGGGCTTATGGAGGAGAAATTCGCGGCTGTAGGCACTGGGGCTCAGATTGCCACAGGAATCTTGGAGAGAAGATATAAGGACAACTTATCTGGAGATGAGGCTTTAAAACTCGCCGAGATGTCAATGAGAGAGGCTATATCTAGAGATGCTTTATCTGGTGACGGTATAGATATGTTGCTTATATCTAAATCAGGTACAAAGGTGATATATATACCTCTCAAAACCGCGTAGGGATTTACAATGAGCCTCACCAATCAAGATAGAGTAAAGAGTATGCTAATAGATCTAGCAGGAATAAAGAGTTTTAGGGGAAGAGAGGGTGAGGTGGTCTACTATATAACGGATCTTCTTTCTAGATATGCAGATAAGGTAATACACCAGCCAGTAAAGGATTGCGCTGGTAATGTAATAGCATTTTTAAATGCAAAAAGTAAGGATAATGTTCTCTTATTAGCTCACACAGATACTTTTGAGATATATACCAACTGGACTAAGAGTCCCTGGGGTGATATAGAGGAGGACAAGTTGTACGGCCTTGGCGTATTTGATGATAAGAGCATGATTGCAGCGATGATGGAGACCTTAATTACTGCATCGAAGTGGGGCAATAGTAGAGGACTTGTATTTGCAGCTGTATGCGATACTGAAGGGTTTAGTAGAGGTACTTACGAACTGTTGAGAAGCGGCATACTTCCGAATGTAAGTAAAGCTATAGTGGCTGGACCTACAAATATGAAATTATTCAGAGGAGCTTTTGGTAGGTTCGTATTTGATGTAGATATATGGGGACTAGCTGCTCCAGGTACCGAGGAGACGGGAATTAATGCCGTTATAGAGGCTGCTAAGATTATACTTTGGGCAATCGATCTGCCTAAGGTTGATGGTATAGGAGGTAGTGTAGCTCCATTAAGTATAAAATCCCCTGAACTAATTATAGCCCACCCAGATAGATGTTTAGTAAGGCTAGATAGGCACTATCCTCCGGGGAATGATCCTGGAGTCATAAGAAAGAAGTTCATGAAACATCTCAAGAAGACCCCAGAGCTAAAAGCCAAGATAAAGGTATCGCTGATGAAGAGGCCTACACCATTTATGGAGCCGTATGAACTAGCAGAGAACGATGATTTCATAGAGGAGATTCAATCTATAGTAGAGGAGGTGATAGATAAGAGATTAAATGTTGATATTTACAGGACGGTATCTGACGCGAATTACCTTTATAGGATGAAGGGAATAAAATCTGTAATATTTGGACCAAGAGGAGGAAATCATCATTCAGCTGATGAGTATGTATCTCTACCATCAGTGTATAAAGTAGCTGAAATTCTTGCCCACTTGTTTAAACCACAGGGTTAGAAATGATTTCTCAAGATTTTCTCATAGATTTTCTCATCTTCTGGGCTGCTGTCTATGCAATCGGATCTGTCACGAGCAGATACTTAGGGAAACGTAGATTAAAGGTCAATATATTTTATATAGAGTTGTCATTTCCTCCAGAGAGTTTTTCTAGCGTGTTTAGACCATTGGGTAGAATAGTCGGCCCTCTTTTCAAGCTAGGCATAATCTCCTTACTTGCGCTTTCCGCAATAACATTTATTTATATGATTCAAATAACAATTAGTGCCATTTCTGGGCCTAAGGTAGCCGGAATAGTGCCAGTTATACCGGGAGTGACTTTTGAATTGAGTGCACCTGTTCTTCTCTCGATATTCATCGTCTTAGTTGTCCATGAATTTGGGCATGCTGCTGCAAGCACATATGTGGGTGTCCAGATAAAGAAGATTTCTTTTTTCATTCTATTTCTCTTTATAGGAGCATTTGTGGAACCAGATGAAGATTCTATAAAGAGACTTGATCCTGTACGTAGGATGGGAATCTACTCCTCTGGCATATTCATGAATATTCTAACAACATTGCTTGTAGTTATAATAGCACTTTCTATATTTCCTGGATTTCTCTATTCTCCATCCGGCGCCTATGTAGAAAATGTTTTTCAAAATGGTCCATCATATGGTATACTGCCCAATAATGTAGTAATCAAGCAGATAGGAAGGTATAAGGTTACGGATCTTAAGTCTCTGATAGAAGCGCTGAGAGAGTATCGTCCAGGGGAGAGTGTTCAAGTAATTACAGATCGAGGATCATTTATAGTTAAGTTAGGGCCTAGACCAGATAACCCTAGTATGGCATTTTTAGGCGTTAGGCTCTCCTCTTTCCCATATTATTCCCCAATAATACCCCTTCCTAGTTATATTATTATCCAACTTATAGAATTATTCTACTTTCTTTTACTCTTCAACATAGGATTAGCGGGCCTAAACGCCCTGCCAATGCTACCATTGGATGGTGGTTTAGTTCTATCAGAACTGCTAACGATCTATCTCGGGAATGAAACATTGGCGAGAAAACTGACTTGGGCTGTATCAGCCCCTCTGGCTTTAATATTGGTATATAATGTGCTATTATTTTTCTTGAGTTGATTAGATTGCCGAATCCATTCAAACAAGCTGCAGTACCTTTAGATGTAGATGATATTTTAGATATATCATTTAAAAGAGCTTTCAAGAAATTAAAGCCAAGAAAGAGCAAAGGAGATAAACTTCTCATTTACAAGGCAAGAGAAATATCAAGAATACAAGTGATATCGGATACTTTAACAAGTAGATTGAATAAAGTTGTTAAGAAGTTTCCCAATATAGACAAATTAGATTCCTTCTATAGAGAATTGCTTGATGTGCTAGCGAGTATCAATCGAATTAGGCACTCATTAGGAGCCATCCAATGGGCTTCTAAACTAGTAAAGAGATTATCTAGGATATACATCATTAGAATAAGGAAATCAAATGATCTTGATCTCATGGTACAGCTAAGAAAGGAAGCTCTTGGTAGAATATCCTCTGTTATTAAGAGAGTAAGTCCAGAAATAAATTTCTTAAGGGAGGTAATACCTACTCTAAGAGATTTACCTGACTTAGATACCGAGGTAACAGCTGTAATAATAGCAGGAATGCCCAACACTGGAAAAAGTACATTACTATCCAGATTAACTACACAGGTACCTGAGATAGCTCCTTATCCTTTTACAACTAAGGGATTAATTATCGGACATGGAGAGTTAAATGGCGAGAAAATACAATTTATAGATACTCCTGGTTTGCTAGATAGACCACTATTTAAGAGGAATAGGATAGAATTACAGGCTATAGTAGCTCTAAAATATTTGAGAGGAATCGTGTTGTATATCTTTGATCCAACAGAGATATGTGGATATTCTATAAGGGAACAAGCTTCTCTACTAGAAGATCTCAAAAACTCTTTAAAGCAATTTATTATAGCTATCGTGAATAAAGCAGACTTAGAAAGGGAGTATAGAGAGAATTTCGAAAAAGTATCTGATTATTTGAGAAGGAGGAATATGAAATTCATAAAAATATCAGCTGAAGAAGGGATGGGATTACCAATGCTAAAGAAATTCCTATCTTACAATCTAAAGGAGGAAGTTGAATGAAAGAGGTCTTCTTTCTCTCAGGAGAACATCCTCCCCTCCCAGAAGAAGAAGTGAAGGCAGTACTAGAATCATATGGGGTTGAGTATAAGGTAGTGATGAAAGTGGATTCCGCACTCGTTCTGGATATTGATATAAAGCATCCTATTCGAAAATCATTGAGAGATAGGCTAGCCTTCACAAAATCTTTTGGAAGTTTACTAGCTATACTAAAGCCTGAGGACCTAACTAGAAGGAAGCTTGATGATATCAATCCTCCAAGGATTACAGGAAAATTTCGGGCTACAGCAGTAAGAGTTAGAGGATGTTGTAAATGGATAAGGAGATCAGACCTAGAGAAGGAGATAGGATCTTGGATCCTTTCAAGAAATCAGAGAGCTAAAGTAGACTTAAGTAATCCAAATGCAGAGATAATCGCTTTACTTACTTCTAACATGATTATCATCCTTCTAAAGGAATATGAGATCGATAGGACCTTATTCAAAATAAAAGAGGTTGCAGCTAGACCTTTTGTCCATCCAGCATCTATGAGACCTACCCTAGCTAGAGCCATAATCAACCTAGCTAGAACTAGGCCGGATGATATGGTATTAGATCCATTCGTTGGAGTTGGTGGTATAGCTTTGGAGATATTATCTATTGGCGCTAAGGTGATAGGTGCTGACATAAGCGATAGAATGTTGTTTGAGACAAAGAATAATCTAATCGCCTATGGATTTCTGGAGGGATTTAAGCTGATATCTGGAAATGCCCTTGATCTGAATTTGGAGGAGAAAGTTGATAGAATAGTCACGGATCCACCATATGGTAGGATAAGCAAGCCGATCGGCTTTAGCTCCAGCGAGTTAGTGAGAAGATTTATCAAGAAGTCACCTGAATACCTTAAGAAGGGAGGTTGGATTGCTATATCTGTCCCTGAAGGACATTTAGATGAGCACCATTTCCTTGACTCAGGGTTTGAACCGATTCAGAGTTTCTATGTAAGAGAGCATAGATCTTTGACTAGGCACCTATGGACAGCGAGGTTACCTTAGCATGAAGGTTAGGTTCTTAGGAACGAGCTCAGCAATACCTACAGGTAGCAGGGGCTTACCTGCTATACTAATTAAAACAATGGATGATTCTATATTGCTAGATTGCGGTGAAGGAACACAGAGACAGATGATCAAAGCAGGAGAAAGTTTGATGAAGATACGTAATGTTATCATCACTCATTTACATGGGGATCACTTCTTTGGTCTTCTTCCGCTAATTCAGACATTAGGGATCCTCAGAAAGAACTCAGAGCTTCATATAATAGGGCCTTCTGGTTTAGAGGGCATAATTGGGGAGATAGAATATATAATGGGTTCTAAACACCAGTTTAAGACGTCCTTCACTGAAATAGAGACAAAAAGGATATATAAGCTTAACAAATTCATCTTAGAATTCTTCCCGGTAGATCATGCAGGTTTTGAGACATATGGAGTAAAGATTAGAGAAAAAGAAAAACCTGGCCGTTTTAATCCCGAGAAAGCGGATGAGCTTGAGGTACCGCCCATCCTCCGAGGAATACTTCAGAGAGGCTTCTCCGTCAAGCTTCCAAATGGAAAGATAGTAAAGCCACAGGAGGTAATGGGCCCACCTAGGAAGGGGCCTATTATAGTTTACTCGTCAGATACTAGGCCAGTAGAATCCGTAGTAAGCAAGGCGAAAGGAGTAGATATGTTAATTCACGAAGCTACATATTTACACGATTTGAGGGATAGAGCTATGGCTACTGGTCATAGCACCGCTCTAGAAGCGGGGGAAGTTGCTAATGCTGCCAATGTGAAGAAGTTGATTCTTACCCACTTTAGTGCTAGATATAAGGAAGAAGACTTAGTAAAATTCAAGAAAGAAGCATCTAACATCTTTAAAGGAGAAATTGTAATAGCTAAAGATTTTTTAACGATCAGCCTCTGAATCTACTCTATTTGCTTCCAAAGAGAAGATCATGAACTGTCGCCTCCTCAATAGGTCTTCCCCTCTCGGTCTTAGGTACAAGCCAGTTGGCTAGTACTATAGGATTTCCTTCATATTCTATCTTAAGTAGTATTACGCCTAGAGGAGATATCTCTTCTCTATCACATAATCTTACCTTGCCGTTGTATGCCGCCTGTTTATGGAACCTCAAAGGCCTTAGTTCATGCTTTCTAGTTAACAGTAGGCTCCTAGCTGTATCTAAAACTCTATTATTTCTAAGTGAAGATCTGAGCTTTATTAGAGGCTCATAACCCTCCTTTCTAATAATTATCTGCTTTATTTCATCTCCTATCATCTCAACGTCATCTACTTCTTCATTAAAGGGGATTATTGTGTTAATAGCATGGAGGACTTTCTTTGGATCTTCTGTAGGATAAATCTCTGCCTCAGCTGTCAATTTAATATCTATCCTATTTTCAGATAGTCCCAATTCTCGACCCTCCTCCTAGTAAAGCTCTCTAATTCTTCTATGAGAGGGGGGAATTTCAGAGAGATATATTGTTTTCTAGGAAAATCATCTAGCTTCCCTCCCAATTCTGTTATTACTTTTTTCAATCTTTTATAAAGTAATACGCCTTCTCTATCGAAATCTGTTAGAATAATGAAAGTCTTACCTCCTACTCTCTTACACCCTTCATTCTTAATATCTCTAAGTAGAAGGGATGCCAAGGTGAATTTTCCCTTAATACCCACTCCTTTTAGTGCCTTCACATCCCTAGATCCCTCAACTACTATTTCAACGTCTAAAGGAGAAGATCTAGCGTTCAGCATATTTACCCATTGAGCAATATAACTTATGAGAATCTTTGACCTCAAACAGATCTCCTATCGACTAGAGCCGGTATATGTTAATAAGATTATTTAGGGTGTTTTGTATATATATTGGGATGGTGAAGTACGATGAAACGGAATGCAACAGTGCTAGTCATTATACTATTACCCATAATGATATCTTCTTTACTCGCACCGGTTATGGAGATCTCCGGTGAGCCGAGCAAGAGTGCCTTTATAAATAGAATGAATGTTAATGCTGGGCTTCTCGAGAATTCCTCCGTAAGAGTAACAATAATTGCTGAAATTTTGGTACCAAGTGGATGTAATGGAACTATCAACTCGATTGCATTTCCTGTAGTACCTGTAGGAATTGCCATGGAGAATCCAGAGAAGGGGATTCAGAACTACAAGGTTCTATTGGGTGACATAACTGTAAAGAAAATTAAAACTGAGTCCTTCAGTGATGTGTTGCTTGTTAAGTTCCTTAGAAAGTTAAAACCCGGAAATGCGACTAATATATCGTTTACATTCACTCTCAAGCCATCTACAGCATTGGTAAGATTATCGGATAGTAGGTACAGGTTTGCTTATAGAATGTACATGCCTAACATTACTGTTTACTATAACACTTCTACTATGAGGACAATACTTCCTTATGGGGCAGGCATAACTAAAGTTGGATCTAATGGTATAGTTGAGATGGATTCTCTCTCTGATAGACTAACTGCAGTGTGGAAAACTTTTGGACCACCAAGAGGAGCTGGTTGGGACTTTATCTTAGAATTCAAGATTTTAAATGAAGTTCCAGTCATAGCTTCTCCTGAGACTACCTCTTCGGCTAATATAACAGTTACAAAAAAGGAGAATTTCTTCTCTCTTTCAGAGTTAATGCTCCTAATTATAATTTCAAACATCATAACAGGAGCTTCAGCTCTAGCTTTTTACAAGAGAGCCATCAAAAGGAAGACAATCGTAGAGAGATGGACTGATGAAGAAAAGGAGCTCACATTAAGTGAAGAGGATCTATTGAGATATAGAGACTTAATTGAAAAATTGGATAGAGATGAGAGAGATATAGTGAATATATTAATGAGTAAAAATGGAAAGATGGAACAAAAAGAATTACCAGGATTAACTGGCTTCTCGAAGAGCAAGGTTTCTAGGATGCTAAAAAGACTTGACTCTCTTGGCGTAGTAAAGAGGACATCTTTAGGTAAGACAAAGATGATAGAGCTCAATCCGGCATTGAAAGAAGTACTTAGGGATGAAAGCGAGTCCCATGCGGAGGGTGGGATTTGAACCCACGCACCCCTAAGGGAGCGGATCTTGAGTCCGCCGCCTTGGACCTGGCTCGGCCACCCCCGCCATAAGAAGAATCAGCCTAGGCAATTTAAAGGTTTTGTGGCGATATTCCTGTCTTTAAATAATCCATTATACCTGTAAGCCTCCTTGGTACCATTCTTCTTGTAATCCTTCTATAAAAATTAGTAGGATTTGGAGATAACCTTACAAATATTGCCTTGGCATTAGAACCGGAAATCTTTATAGGAGGAGACATTTTAATTGGAGATAGACCATCAGCTATAGCATAGACATATGGCTCTGAGGACCAAATCTCTACTTTCAAGTTTAAGGGAATAACGAATGATTTTACGGCCAGAGCGAGGCTTGGAGGCCAAGGAGCTACATAAGATACAATCATATCTTTAGATCTTGGATCTAGTAGAGGACCTCCTGCAGCAAGGGAATACGCTAAAGATCCGGTAGGCGTGGATATTACGACACCATCACATATACATTCTCCTGCAGGTACAGAATCGACAGCTATTCCAAGCCTAGATGATTTTCCCATTTTCCCGCTCCTTATGAGGAGCTCATTTAGGGCTATTAGTTTAGGTCTTCCTCTAATTTCTATTGTACTCGCTTGTTCAAGCCAGTACATCCCCTTTCTTAATATATCAGGTAAATAACTCAATTTATCCGAGTCGACTTCCAGTAGGGTGCCGTATGTACCATCCTTTATACCAAGTAATGGAACTCTTCCCTGTATTTGATGGAATGCTCGAAGGAGTGTACCATCACCACCAACTATTATAGCTATGTCAGGCGCAGAACTTTGGTCCACTATGCTTATACCCGCAGAAACCAAGGTTTTCTCTATAGTCCCAGCCAATTTTAAGGTTTTCTGCTTATCTCTGTTATATATTAATGATACTTTGTCTACTGGAGAGCCTTTCACTAGCATTGCATGAATTCAACAGTTGGGCTTATTTAACATGCTTTCCATTACTCATGGTGTACATATTGATATCAAGAAGAATGGCTAGAACATTAGAAAAACTTCATTATATTAAGGTAGTACCAAAAAAAGATATAAGTTTAGAGAGAATTGGTATAAAATTATTTAAAGGAGTTGAGGCAGAGATACCTAGGTGGTTGGCAGATGAGTTAGAAGGAGAGGGATTTATAGTAAAGGAGGATGAGAACCCAAAAATTATTAGCGAGTTATATTACAAGGAAAAAGTTTCAATAACTCCCCTTGAGATACCTCCTTACGTATATTCGCTGATTAGGGGGATCTTGAGATCACCACCGGAGGATTCTCTCATGAGGAGGGATTCTTTAGCGTTAATCAATAGGAGGATAAGTAAAATATTGAACTATATTAGGACTTCTCTTACTCTTAGAACTAATAAAACGCCAAAAAATTTACTTTTAGAGGAACTCATCCTTTATAATGCCCTGAAGCTAGTGTTAGATGAATGGATGAGTACTTTCTTAGAAATAAGGGATGAGGGTGATGGTTGAGAAAGCATTATTATTAGATCTGGATGAGCTCTCTGAGAAATATAAGGAGTTCATACAGTTCTATACAGATGAATCTGGAGAGCCTATCTACAGAAAGTCTTTAGGGCAGATGATAGAAGATCAGAGAAATTCATTGAATGTAGATTGGGAACATTTGTATAATTTTAATTCTGAGTTCAGGGAAATAGCAGAAGATATAATAATACATCCATCGGCTCACATGAAAGCTGGCTCTGCTGCTCTAAAAGACTTGGTTAGCGATTTACTAGGAGATTTAGTTAGAGAGGATAGATATAGGATATATAGCAAGGGTAGATTCCACCTTAGATTTTACAATATACCTACAAAAGCTTCTTTGAGAGATGTAACTAAGTTCTCAATAGGAAGACTTGTTGAGATAGGAGGTATAATAACTAGGGTCTCCGCAATTTATGATAAATTAGTTAGGGCCGTTTTTGTTTGTACGAACCCTGAATGTGGGAGAATAGAAAGCGTTGATATAATCGGTGGAAAGTTTAGACCTCCTGAGAGGTGCCCTGAATGCAATTCTCCCATGAGATTTGATCACGAATTAAGTGAATTTGTCCGTTGGAGATCTGTAAGGATACAGGAGAGACCCGAAGACCTCCCGCCAGGCATGATGCCTGAGCATATAGATGGAGTACTACTGGATGATCTGGTTGATGAGGTAAAGCCTGGAGATAGGGTTAAAGTAACGGGCATAATAAGGATAAAGCCTGCAAGGGGAGAAGAAAGAGGAAGCGAGGGACCAATCTATAGAAGATATCTAGAGGTAATTCATGCAGATGTTCCAAATAGGATTTATGAGAAGCTTGAGATAACACCAGAGGATGAGGAGGATATATGGAAGCTAGCCTCGAAGGACGGATTAGAGGAACTTATAGTGAAATCTATCGCCCCCTCTATATTTGGCTGGATAGAGGTCAAAAGAGCGATAGCTTATGCCCTTTTTGGAGGAAGTACCAAGTTTCTGCTTGATGGTTCTAAAGTTAGAGGAGAGATAAATATACTTATGGTAGGAGATCCTGGTGTAGCTAAAAGTCAGCTGTTAAAGTATACATCTCAATTAGCTCCAAGGGGATTATACACAACTGGTAAAGGGTCAACAGCTGCTGGCTTGACGGCAGCCGTTGTAAGAGATTCAACAATAGGCGGATGGACCCTTGAGGCTGGTGCATTAGTACTAGCTGATAGAGGAGTGGCCTGCATAGATGAATTTGATAAGATGAATGAAGATGATAGAAGATCAATTCATGAAGCCATGGAGCAGCAAACAATATCCATAGCTAAAGCCGGTATAGTAGCTACTTTAAATGCTAGAACTACAATAATAGCTGCAGCTAATCCGAAGAAGGGAAGATATGATGATTACGTGTCTATAGCTGAAAACATAAATCTGCCTCCAACGATCTTATCTAGATTCGATTTAGTTTTCATAATGAAGGATAGGCCAAGGCCAGAGGCTGATAATATGGTAGCTGAGCATATTTTGATCACTAGAATGGGAAGAAATCCCGAGGCTAAGCCTCCTATAGATCCTCCTCTGCTAAAGAAGTACATTGCTTATGCAAGGCAAAATATAGATCCTATCCTTACAGAAGGGGCTGCTAGGAAAATAAAGGAGTTCTATATTGAGATGAGAAAGCCAAGTGTAAGCAGTGAGGAGGAGAGAGAGCCTACGTTTGAGACTATAGCTATAACCCCAAGGCAGTTAGAGGCTTTAATAAGGTTAAGTGAGGCGAGAGCAAGGATGCATCTTAGGAAGGAGGTCACGGAGGAAGATGCCGAGAGATCAATTCAGCTGGTCAAGATAATGCTTGAGGGTGCTAGCTATGATGTAGTCTCAGGAATGTTAGACATTACTGGGTTAATGACAGGAGTATCCTTCCCTGCAGTGAAGAGAAGAGAGTTAGTCTTCCAGATGATAAGGGATTTGGCAGAGGAATCTGAGGATGGCACTGTAGACCGGGAATTAGTAGTGAAGAAGGCTGCAGAAAAGTTGAACCTCGAACATAAAGAGTATGTGATAGAGGATATACTTAGGAAGCTGAACGAGGACGGCTTGATTATCTTTCCACCAGGTGGAAAGATAAGGCTACTAGAAGGATGAAACAATGAGTATAGATAACCTACTGAGAAGGGCCGGTATAGATAGCCTGTATCCCACCCAGCAAGCCATAATAGGATATGGTCTCCTCGATGAGGGAAACTTTGTCCTAGCAGCACCCACAGCATCAGGAAAAACGCTAGCTGCTGAAATGGTAATGAATGAAGAGTTAGAAAATGGAGGCAAGGTTCTTTATCTTGCTCCCTTAAGAGCTTTAGCCTATGAGAAATATGAGGAGTTTACTCATATCTTCAATAAATGGAATGTTAGAATCTCCATTGGAGATTATGACTCTTCTGAGGAGCCTTTAGGGGACTACGATTTAGTTATTATGACCTATGAGAAGTTTGACTCAGTTCAGAGACATAAATCCTCTTGGCTATTTGATATATCCCTGTTAGTACTAGATGAGGTTCATTATGTAGGTGATCCTCATAGGGGACCAACCTTAGAGATGGCAGTTTCAAAATTCATGTATTGCAATAAATCTGCTAGGAGGATAGCTCTAAGTGCCACCATAACGAACCTAAATGAGATATCTAGGTGGCTGGATGCCAAGCCCATACGTGTAGATTGGAGACCAGTTCCTCTGAAGGTTGGGATGTTCTTCGATGGAACTATTATATATCAGGATGGAACGACTGAGCCTCTTTCAGGTAGGGGCATTCTACCTCTAGTGGAGAGAAGCTTAAAGTCTGGAGGCCAAGTTATAGTATTCTATAATAGGAGGGTAGATGCCGTTTCATGGGCTGAAAAGTTAGCTAGCAAGTTTAATTTTGGGGGTAAGGAACTTAGCGAGGCTGTAGGCAGCTTAAAGCTTTCTACATATTCTTCTTCAAAGCTGGTCGATAGATTAGCATCTGTTGTGAAGAGAGGGGTGGCCTTCCATCATGCAGGTCTCCCATTTGAGTTGCGCAAGGCTATAGAGAAATCATTTAAGAGAGGTGATTTGAAGATCATAACTGCTACGCCTACATTGGCAGCGGGGGTCAATTTACCAGCTAGGACAGTTATCATAAGCTCCTATATGAGATATGATAGAAGTGTTGGAAGGATAGTTCCTATATCAATCATGGAGTTCTGGCAGATGGCGGGTCGAGCAGGCAGGCCTAGATACGATAAGTATGGAGAAGCCTTCATAATAGCAAATAGCGAGAGAGATGCCGATATAATGTTCAGGAGGTATCTCTCCTCAGAACCAGAGCCTATTTCATCCTCCCTTTACGATATATCTCAGTTAAGGAACCATGTATTAGCATTAATATCTTCTCAAGGCTATATGAATAGAGACAGTCTGTACGAGATATTCCAAAGGACTCTCCTATCTATACAAGGGGGAGATAAGATTTTAGATAGATCTCTCCCCTATGTCCTCTCATCTCTGGAGAAGGAGGGTTTTCTTATAAATGATGGAGCTAGTTATAAGGCTACATCCATAGGAAGGAGAGTATCTGAGCTTTACGTAGATCCATCTTCAGCATACCTTATGATTCAATCAATGGACGAATTAGAAAGGAGGTTTGCTTTATCAGAGATGCTGGAACTTCCTATCCTACAATTAATTGCTATGCTTCCTGATATGCCCAGGATATCGATACAAAGGGGAAAGCGCCATATGCTAGAGGAGGCAGCAGAAGAGATTGAAATGCTAATTCCTTTGGAGGAATCTCCTATATCTTCTCTTTCTGAGCTTCTTCAGATAACCAAGGCTGCTCTTTCTTTGAATATGTGGATATCCGGGATGAGTGAGGGCGATATAGAGGAAAAATTAGGAATAGAGCCAGGTGATCTAAGGGGATTGGCAGAGACGGCTACTTGGTTGTGCTATGCCTATTCAGAGATAGCTAGGCTTCTTGGTAATTATGAGGTATCTGAATGGTTAAGGAAGCTTTTTATGAGGATAAAATATGGTGCTACAGAGGAGCTACTCTCTCTTGTGTTAGTGAAGGGAATTGGTAGAATTAGAGCGAAGATCCTCTATGAGAAAGGATATAAAACCATTAAAGATATAGCTTTAGCAAATACGGAAGATTTAGAGAAGCTTCCCGGTATTGGAAAGCAATTATCTAGGGAGTTGATTAATCAAGCGAGGTCTGTCCATTATGCAAGTTCATCCGATTGATTATAGATATGGCTCAATGGAAATGAGGAAGATATTTGAACCAGAAAATAAGATAAGACTCATGGCTAGGACGGAAGCTGCTCTAGCTAAGGTTCAGGCAATGTATAATGTAATACCAAAAGAGGCTGCTGAGGCTATTAAGAGAGCTTCTAAAGAAATAGAGTACGAGAATGTAAAGAAAGAGGAGGAAAAGACAAAGCATGAGACGATGGCCCTTGTGAAAGCTCTAGCCAGAAAATCTGGGTCTTATGGCGAATATGTCCATTTAGGAGTTACCTCAAACGACATCTTGGATACTGCAATGGCACTTCAAATAAAAATGGCAGGGCGCCTCCTCATAAAAAGATCATCTCGCCTTCTTAATGCAATAATAGCTAAGGGAGAGAAAGTTGAGGGGATTGTAGCTTTGGGAAGAACGCATGGTGTGGTTGCCGATCCGATCCCTCTTTCCTTGAAGTTTGCTCTCTGGTCTTATTTAGTTAGGAGATCTATGAAGAGGCTTGTCCTCGCTTTAGAGGATGCTGCTGTAGGTAAGATTAGTGGGGCAGTTGGAACTATGGCAGCTCTTGTTGAACTTGGTGTCAGGGATCCCAAAATGCTACAGCAGAATGTTTTGAGGGAGTTAGGTTTAAAATCAGCTGAAGTAACAACGCAGGTTGTGCCTAGAGATAGATTAGCTTATCTAATATCCATGATGTCTCTCTATTCATCAGCCTTAGATAATATAGGCAATGAGATAAGAAATCTTCATAGAACGGAGATAGGTGAGATGAAGGAATACTTCGAAGAGACAAGTCAGGTCGGGTCCAGTACCATGCCTCACAAGAGAAACCCTATAAAAAGTGAAAAGGTATGTGGGCTAGCTAAGATAATGAGATCCCTCATTATAGCAGCGCTTGAGAATGTTGTTCTTGAGCATGAGAGAGATCTAACTAACAGTTCGGCTGAGAGATGCTTTTTACCTGAGGCTTTTATCATCTTAGAGGAACAGATTATTACATTGTCTGATGTTATAGAAAATTTGAAGATAGATGAGAGGAGAATAAGAGAAAATTTAGAGAAATATAAAGATTTAGCGCTTAGTGAGAGGCTTATGATAGCTTTAGTAAAGAAGGGGATGGGAAGGCAAACTGCTCATGAAATCGTAAGGAAGCTCTCTATGGAGTCATATTCTACCGGGCAAGGTATTTTTGAAATCGCTATGGAGGATGGATCCATTAGAAATGTACTAGCATCTGATGAGATAAAGGAACTACTTGACCCATCTAGTTACATAGGTATTGGTGAAGAGATAGCTAGAGAGGAGTTTTATAGAGCTAAGGAATTCCTGAAGGAGGTACGCGGTTATGGCTGAGGTAAAGATGAGTTTTCTAGGAGGAGCTAAGGGTGTCGGCAGATCTAGTATTGAGTTATCAAATGAAAATGGTTCGATAATATTAGATTCAGGGGTTAATTTAGGAGGTAAAGGTGAAGATAGATATCCCATAGACCCAAAGGGAAAAATCTCTGCTTTAGCCCTTACTCATGCTCATCTAGATCATTCTGGCTATGTGCCAGCGATTCTATCCAAATGGGATTGTGACCTCTTTGCTACCTCTCCTACTGTAGACATTTCGGAGATATTGCTTAGGGACTACCTAAGTTTGATACCAGATAATGAAGCTAAGCCTTATGATGCTAGTGAGATATATCTACTGAGAAGAAAGGAGAAATCAATTAGGTTTGGATTAGCTACTGAGCCCATTGAAGGATGGGAGCTCATTCCTTTTAATGCTGGTCATGTTCTTGGTTCTGCTATGATTTACTTAAGATCTCCTGATGGTACGTCCATATTATACACAGGTGATCTGAACACCACAAACACAAGAACATTGAGGGGAGCCAATATGAACATTCCAGAAGTCGATTATTTGATAATAGAGAGCACATATGGAGGGGATGAGGACATACACCCTTCTAGGAAAAAAGTAGAGAGAAAATTCGTTGAGGATATAAAGAAAGTTTTGGAATTGGGCGGTGTAGTAATAGTACCTGCATTTGCACTAGGAAGATCCCAGGAGGTTCTCCTCACTTTAGTACATTATATCGAATCAGGCTTTCTTCAAGAGGTACCAATCTTCATAGATGGTATGATAAGAGAGGTTTCGAAGTTTTATTCGATGTATTGGTCTTGGTTGAGGCCTGAATTGCAGAGAAGAATCAGAGAAAGTAAGAGGGGCTTGTTTGACCACAGGACCATAGAGGAGGTGAGAAATAGAGATGAACTTCTGGAATTAAGCGAGCCTTTTATAATCATTACGACATCTGGTATGCTCCAAGGAGGACCTGTTTTGACATATCTTAAGCATTATGGTATTAAGAAGGGTAATTTGATCTATCTTACCGGATACCAAGTTAGGGGTACTAGAGGACGATTGTTATTAGATGGTGCGAGAGATTTACAATTACCAGATGGTTCTTCTATACATATAGAGGCTGATGTGCAATTTGCTGATTTCTCTGCCCATGCTGACCAGCCAAATCTAATTAATTTCATATCTAAACTCTGGGAAAAGGGACTTAAGGAAGTCGAATTGGTACATGGAGAGCCTGGTAAGATGATTCAGTTGAGGAGAAAGCTTGAGAGAAGAGGCATCAGGACATATATACCCGAGTTAGGGGAGAGTATTATATTGAGCTAGTTATAGCATGATATTTCTAATGTATTACATTCAACTAGCCTCCTTTATATTGACAAAATTTCCCTTTTAAAAGGGAAAAATGCTGGCTAAGTTAGTCTATCCTCATCAAGGTAACGGGTTCCTTTCTAGATTATTTTCCAAGTTATTTAGAAAGAAGAAAAGGATAATGCTTGGAGTATATGGACCTGTTAATTCAGGTAAGACCACACTAGCCAATAGGATGTGTATGGACTTCGTGGGTGAGAAGCTAGGGTCTGTAAGTAGAGTGCCTCATGAGACTAGATCCATCAATATCATGGAGAACGTTTCTTTGAAGCTGAAGAATGGATCATCTCTTGTAATGGATGTTGTAGATACGCCAGGGATCGCTACTAGAATTACATACAGAAGTTTTCTCAGATACGGTTTTAAGAAGAATGAAGCCTTAGAGAGAGCAGCGGAAGCGGCTAGGGGAGTAGTAGAGGCAATAAAGTCAATGGAGCATGTTAATGTCGCTCTTATCGTGATTGACTCCACAAAAGATCCCACATCCCAAGTAAATTGGGTTATAGCAGGGAACTTAAAAGCAAGGAACGTTCCATATATAGTGGTTGCAAATAAAATAGATTTACCATATTCTAGGCCATTAAGGGTTGAAAAGGCCTTCATAGATGATAGAGTTGTCTCAATATCTGCTCTAAGAGGAGATAACATAGAAGAGTTATATAATGCTATCATAGAGGTGGCTGCAAGTTGACTATTTTATTTCTTAATGAGTTCTCGAAGAAGAATATCCAAGAAATTACCAGCTTTTTAAAGGAAGGTAATATAATAATAACGAGATCCATTAATCCTGAAGCTGCAGTCTCTGCGATAGAGGACTTGTTGTCCCGTCACGAGGGCGAATCATCTGGATTTGAGATAGAGAAAATCCTAGGGAAGGACCTATTTCTTATCCATAATGGGCGCGTTAAATTACATAAGTATGGCAATGGGGTTTTACTCTCAGGTGAGAAGATTTGTTGAGAGTCCTTCTGGTTTGCAGATCCTGCGGCTATGTCAAGGATCTAGAGAATTCAGAAGATCTTCTTCCAGATTCATGTCCATTATGTGGCTCTAAAGATCTAGAATTTATGATCTTGAGAGAAAAAGGAATTGCAGAGGAAGATAAAGGAAAAGTCAGTAGTTATAGCCCTGAATTCGTCAATAGTTTGGTAAAAGAGGCCTTTTTAAGGCAAGTATCTCCTGGAGAGTGGGAAATCGATCTAGGAAAAACAATGTCTGAAAATGCTTCAATAGCTGAGATAGAACCTGGTGAGTATGAAGTGATTTTTAAGGTTGTTAGGAAGAGCTCTTAATCTTCCTGCCAATAATTATGAATCCTGTATGTCCAATCATCCTTGGATGTGGTCTTGTTCTTCTTTCATTACATTCAAATTCTCTATCTAATATCTCATGTATCTCAATAAGACTAAATCCTATATTCCTAGCAGCTAAGACTACCTTACTTATCTGTTCGCATGATGGTACGAATATCACAAAAGTTCCATTCGATTTTAACTTCCGATGTACCATAGGAAGCAGCTCCCAAGGATCAGGTATATCCATAAATACAGCATCTAAATTATTTTCTTCTATCCCCTCTTTAGCATCTTTTAATTTTAATTCAACATTAGAGAGTTGAAATGCATTTAAATTTTGTTTAGCCACCTTAATTGAACTTTCTCTTATATCATAACTATAGACCTTCCCTTCGGGTCCTAAAAAGGTTGCTAGTATAAGAGTAAGCGCGCCAGATCCGGTGCCTATTTCAACTATCCTATCTCCTGGTTTTATTCCTGATTTAAGCAGAATGAAGCCTGAATCCTTAGGATATATTATTTGGGTGGATCTGCCGAGTTTTTCCACTATGTCTACTAGGGTAGGTCTGTGGACTTCTACGGGGACTCCCTTAGAAGTTTCGGTGGTCATACCCCAATCTTTACCAATTAAAGAGCCAATATCTATAGTACCTTTATGCGTATGTATAACCTTCTTCCTCTCTATTTTAACGAGGAATTTCTTAGGCCTGCCTTTCTTACTATAGATAACTAGGAGGGCTAGGCCTCCCTCCTTAATGAACAAAGTATAATTCCTCCACTACAGAAGTGCCCTCGCTATTTTTGCAGTAAGATTAGGATATTTCATCAGTTTTATTGCTACCTCCTTAAGGTTGGTTCCATTGGCCAAGTTTATTATATCTTCATAGTTTAGGATATCTGCTAGCTGGTTGAGATCGTTATCCCCAAGTCTTTCAAATACTCTCATAGCCCTTAAGCTGTCCTTTATTCTTTTTATCCAAGGTTTATATTCTTTATTAAAGGAACTAAGTGCCTTTGAAGAGGTATCTCCTTTTTCTATAGCTTCTTTTATGATTTTACTTGCTGCTTTACCAGCAGCTATAGAAGAGTGAATGCCAGCTCCTGTAAAGGGGACCACCATCCCAGCAGCATCTCCAAGCAAGATAACGCCATCTCCTATGTACTCTTTTGCAATTCCTCCTATAGGTACCGCTGCACCTCCAATTCCTATTATCTTAGCATTTTTGAATAAGTCCGGCCTCTCTTTAATGAACTTATCTAGATAAATCTTGGGCGCTCCGGGCCTTATGCCTATACCAACGTTAGCTATATCATCACCTTTGGGAAAGACCCAAGCATAGCCCCTAGGGGCCATTGATCCTACATATATATGGCCTGTCTTATAAGAGTCTAATTCTACTCCTACCATCTTATACTGGTAGACAGGGATTAATTCAGAGCTATTATTTAAGCCAGATGTTTTTGCAATGGTGGAGTTATAACCGTCGGCACCTATCGTAACTTTAGCTTTAAAGATACCTCCTTTAGCAGTTCTAATGCCCACTACTTTCCCTCCTTCTTTTACCACGCTATCAACTCGCTCAGCTATTCTAATCTCAGCACCAGCCTTCACAGCTTCCTTGGCCATCTCCTGCAGGAATAGATCTTTGTTTATCGCGAACCCATGAAGAGGTATCTTTACGTATTTGCCTGAAGGAGAGTATACTCTCATGCTTAGTTCATTGGCCACTATCCCTGGTTTTGGCTCTATTCCAGCGGTTTCGAAAGTTTCCTTACTTACTCCCTCTCCACAAGGTTTCCAAGCTTTTATATCGGAATAGGCTTCAAAGAGGAGAGTCCTTAGTCCTAATTCTGCAGAATACCTAGCTGCTGATAGACCTGCAGGCCCACCGCCAACTATTATCACATTATATTCCATGATTGCACCGGATTACCTAATGTCAATCCTATTTCAGTGTTTTTCTCAAACTTTGTAAATTAGTCAATTGACGAGATAAAGTTCAGAATGATAAGCCATATAGGTAAGATTTTATAGTTGAAAATGAGCATACACCCTAAGTTGGGAGGCTTCAAGGAGCTTCTCACGTCGTCATCCCTCCGGCTATGCCGGATGGCGGCGAAAGGTGAATAAATTGAGGATTCTGATGGATGCGCACTTGAGAATCTTGCGAAAACTTGAAAAGGCGAGGAGTGATGGCGTTGTTGCTTCTGAGCTAATTCCTGACAGGGTTGCAAGAGAATTCGTCCTGAAGTATCTCTCTAATAAAGGTCTGATTATGAGGAGAAGGAGGTTTAGGGGAGAGCGCGTTTTCATTACCTCTAAGGGCTTAAATATGCTTAGGACATCAGGAGACGGAATAGCTGACTAACTTCGGCCTTTCCTTTTTATTATTTTATTCCCGAGGTCATTAGAGATAGGAGGCTTTCTCTGAGTCTTTAGGGTTAAATACTCGGATGGAGCTTCAATTAGGAGATCTAAAAATAGGCATGTCGGGAGGTATATTAAAGGAGAGAATGACAAAGCTATATCAGATTTAATGGTGGCATGTTCATACATATAGTTGTAGTAAATGAAAATGATGAACTGTTGGTTACAGATAGAGCCGTATTATCAGAACTAGAAACGATGAATTCCATTCAGATCATCCTTTTTATTACTACGAAGAAAGCATATTAATCCTAAATTGGAAGAAAGGCTTCAAGAAGAAGATTAATAGCCTCTTCTCTAGTAGAATGGTTTATAGTCACTAGAACCATCCCTAAATTAGGTTGTCCGTAAATCATAAGCCATCCATCTGGTGCCAGTATAACTGAGGGAAATCCCAAGAGATCTTCTTCTCCTTCAACAATTATAGCTACCTTGAATCCAACGGAGGCCATGCGGATAGCCAAGTATATCGCATCCCATGAGTTCGAAGTTATAGTTCCAGGGGGATTCTTAGAGGTAAGAATTATATATCCGTTTAGCAATCGAATAGTTGAGCAGTTAGCTTTTCTCTTCTCCCTTAGATCTATAACTACTATGTCTGGAGGCTTTCCCATGTCAATGAGAGAAGCAGTTACTCTATCTCCGACAGATATTATTTTTTCTTTACCTATATCTGAGGAATTCTCTACTACTTTACCTTTTATTTCTGTTATTTTTTTTCTATATTCCTTCTTGAGTGATATATTATAAAGCAATCTGACGCCATCTTCAGAGAGGTACCATTTAGAATTCATATCAAAGAGATTAATGTGAATGTTCCTAATATTAGATGCGCTAGCTGCTGGTGAAGGGAAAGACTTTCCTCTTTATATATAATAGGGATAATCCAAGACCATTGCTGGCTTATTAGAGGAATTCGATATCTTTCATAGGATTATAAGGATAGAGGACTACCTAAGATTGATGCTGAGAGAATTCGATGTTCTTCTCATTAATGCTATAAGTATGTAGCAAAGAAGACTGCTGTAATATCTAAAACCTTAGGAGACTCGATAACATCGAATTTAGATCTAGTTAGAGGGCTAGGTTTCGACTTAGAGGATGGAGAGAAGGAGAATAAGCACTCGAAATGCCCTTGGAGGAGAACTATTTCTCAGCTTCATTCCTGATGGCTTGAATGAACATTCAATAGATTTTATCAGATCTTATAATATAATTCCTCATTATAAAAGCACTAGGGTTTATGCAAGGCAGTAAAAAGCTATTCTAATTTAAATATGCTATAAAAAGAGTTTCTTTAGATGATGTGACATTTGCTAAGCCTGTTATGAGCAAGATCTTAGGAATCGCGCGCCCTTTCTGGAACTGCTTTTGAGGAGCATAAGTTAAAGCAGGTAATTACCCTAAAGAGATAGTCAGAACGGCCACTAATCTAAACAAGATAAGAAGAATAAAACTCCTAGAGAAAAGATTATTCATTATAGTTCCTCTATTCTATAAAAGAGGGAATATAATTCCCTCTAACTGAATACTGGGCCTACCATCAAGCTAAGGATGAGAAAATGTTTTAGAGCGAGGAGTACGCTGAATATTAGGATAATTGAGGTTATATCAGATAAGTTAGTAAAAAGATTGCCAGAAAATTAATCAGTAGATGTGGGGCCGCCGGGATTTGAACCCGGGACCACCAGCGCCCCAGGCTGGCATCCTACCTAGCTAGACTACGGCCCCCTAACCCATAGGTATTTACTATCTTCATTTTTAAACGATTATCTAATTGAAGGCTAGAGTAGGGAGATGATAGGGGAGATACATACAGTAAGCACTATTGCAGGACTAGTCCTTATAATGTCTATTGGATGGATAGGTTACTTCTATAAGTCCGTAGACTTAGCTGGATTTGTAACAGGCTTACTGATAGGCGTAGTCTTTGTTTTAGCTGGGGGGTTTCCGGCAGTGCTTATGCTATTAACCTTTTTCTTACTAGGTTCCGCTTTTACTAAGTATAAGTATAAGGCCAAGGAGAGTATTGGTGTAGCCGAGCTGAAAGGCGGAGCCAGAACTTGGAAGAATGTACTAGCCAACCTCTTTTTCCCTACGATTGCTTTGTTATTCTACTCTGCAGTTATATGGAAACCAGCTATGATTGCTTTCCTTGCATCACTTTCAGGTGCCCTTTCAGATACTTTAGGAAGCGAGATAGGGGTTCTCAGCAGAAGCCCTCCTGTGATGATACATAACTTGAAGAAGGTGTCTCCTGGAACTTCTGGTGCTATTTCTCCATTAGGAACTTTAGCCAGCCTAATGGGCTCTTTTTTAATACCATTAGAAGCTTTGTCCGTCTCTATGACAGATTTTCGCGGATTTATACTCACTTCCTCGCTAGGTTTCTTCTGCAGTATCATAGATAGTTATATGGGAGTATTACAGGCTAGATATAGATGCGAATTGGATAAGAGAGTCGTTGAAAACCTAACCTTATGCCAAGAGGATTATCCTCGAGCAATATCTGGCATAACTTGGTTAAATAACCATTCGGTTAATTTTTTCTCTACCGGTATAACAGCTGTCATATCCTTAATCATAGGTGCAATATGAATGATTATCTCTGTGATCATGCCCTCTTATAATGAGGGCAAATACATCAGGAGGTCTCTGGAAGCATTAAGGAATGTTGGGATAGATGAGATAGTTGTGGTAGATGGTGGAAGTAGGGATTCTACAGTAAGTATTGCTAGGCAATATGCTAATATAGTTGAGAGCTCGCTATCTTACGACTCTCCCGCTAAAGCGAGGAATGTAGGTATTAGGATATCTAGAGGGGATATTCTTGCTTTCGTAGATGCAGACACTGTTGTAGCTAGAGGTTGGTTAGAGGCCATTAAGAGGGGATTTGATGACGATGTTATAGGCGTTACGGGACCTGCGTACCCTTTGGAGGATAACAGCCTTACTTCACTGATTTCTTACATTATATCGTACGATATACTGGTTAGATTCACACTCTCAATTGATAGGCCGCATTTCCTAGGATTCAATGTGGCTTATAGGAGGGATGCCTTGGATAAGATAGGTAGTTTTAGAGAGGATGTAGCTATTTCAGAAGATGCTCTTTTATCTATGAGCGCTTATAGGGCAGGAAAGCTCAAGTTTCTGCCTGATATGGTTGTTTATACGTCAATGAGGAGAATAAAAAGGAGAGGAGTAAGAGAATCTCTATTTTACCTAATTTATAATGGACTGCTTGTCACATTATTTGAGAAGCCCTTCACAGTCTATCCTAAGATCTCAGATCAATAATTTCTCCATCTCTTCATTCAGTTGAACTATCCTTAGGATACTGTTTAGCAAGGCTCTAGCTCTAGATGGCATAAGACCTTTAAGCTCCACCTTCACAATCTTTTCTTGAACATCTATATTAAAATCCTTAAAGTCAGGAATGAGGGATTTGTAGAATATATCTGCATCTTCATACTCATTAAATTCTATAAGAAGCTTAATGTTTATCTTCATCAAGTAATTCAAATCTCCCTATATTAACTCTTGGGCCTATTTCAATTAAAGGAATTGTCCTAAAGAAGGAAACTGTAGATAAAATGCCTTCTTTCTTAGGAATTAAATAGAGGAAGATATCACATTCATCGCCAAATCCCTTGAGATTCTCCAAAGAGGATAAAACTGATTTTTTAGCTTTTAGGGAAAGCGAGAGTACCCTGGCTAGCTCTAATAGGGATTTCGATTTATGAGAAATGCATAGATCCTTTGATGGAAGAGCCCTTCTTTTGGTCATCTCCCTTCTAAGGGTTATCTCCTTTAGGTCGATCAGTGATATAGGTCTAATGGCTAAAGGTGTCGGCTTGAAGAAGTATAAGGAAGAAGGATTTCCCCCTTTAGTACTGACTATAAGAACTCTCTCAGCCCCCAGCTTAAGGGCAAGTTCATTAAGATCTTCTAAAGATGCCTTTCCTCTGTTTCTTCTTATAGCACCTGGAATTACGTGATAAAGATCTCTAACAAAAGAACGTGTCCTTTGGGAGGGTCTTCTCGTGGTTGTTATGAGAATCAAGCCCTCTCCCTTGCTAGCTCAGCACTTCTAGCTACTGCTGTGAATGGTTCCCAAGCTCCTCCTGTAAAGACCTTTCCACACTTTTCACACCTCCAAATACCTAGCCCGATCCTCTTGACAGCTAATGCCCCGCAGTATGGACACTTATATACTCTTTTTGATTTTTGAGCGATATATTCAACCCTTTTTCTAATCTTAAGTCCATATCTAGGAGTCCTAATCTTTGATCTTGGAGCCCTAGCCATCTATATCACCCTCATAATTTTATCTGTGATTTGAGGCCACTTGCTACGAGCAATATTGGCTGCTTTTATAATCTCTTCCATAGTAAACATACCATGCTTCTTTTGAATTGAGCAGACTCTACCTTCTTTATCTATTGCTAACGTTATTGCTGCATCAGAGACTTGTTCCTCCTCTAAAACGGGATCTAGAAGAAGCTTATCTTCTATCTTCACAAATGTGAAATTCACGGGAATATCCTTTAGTCTTAATTTCCACTTGCTCTCCTTGATAATCATCTCTCCTTCATCATTCACCTCGACTTCAGATATCTCTGCACGAGCCAATGCTATTAAGGATGCCATGGTTAATGCATCCTCCAAATTCCCATCATAATCAAGGACATACATATCCAAGAAAATCATATAAACCAGTTTACCCTCAGTTATAACCAAGGAAGACATATCTATGGCGTCTGCGCTCCTAATTGCTCTATCCACAACTCTAGCGACCTCAATTGAATTTTCGTTAGGAGGACCCGGCTCGAATGCAGGAGAAGCTAAAGGAAGCAATTCTGCATTCGAAACTAGAACTCCTTTATTGGGCGTATCAGAAAATGGTTCACCTACATCAGCCTTAACCCCAACCAAGACTTGGGTATTGCCAAGCTTAAGCCAAGCTTCACCTTCAGCTTTAGTGAACGTTCCTTCCTTTATTTCAATAGGCCTAAATTCATGTAAGCTCCTTCCATCTATTCTTTGATCTTGGGAAGCTAGTTCTCTGATATAATCCCTCAGTAGATTGTGAGTAATCAACTCCGGCCCAAACATTACAAATCACCTTTTACAGACCTCTCAATGACCTGATAAGGCCTCTTTAAAGCTTCCTTCTGCATCTCATAGAGGAAGCGAATGGAATCCCTGCCTAATTCTAAAGCCTCTTTAAACTGGCTCTCAGTCATAGGACCATCTATCTGTAGTAGAGTTACCTCTTCCGATTCCATAAGCATTGCCATTGGCATATCTGCATTACCCCACATATCCTCATCGTGATTTAGATCGCAAATTACGAAATTTTCGACTCTACCTACTGCGCATGCAGCAACTAGACCTCTCATAGATATTCCTGCATTTGCAAGTGCCATGGATGCGGCGTTAACTCCTGCTACTCTAGTCCCAGCGTCGGATCTTAGAACCTCAACAAATATATCAATTACCGATCCTGGATAATTCTCAGCGAATATTGCCGGCTTTAGCGCCTCCCTTATTACTTTTGACAGCTCAACGCTCCTCCTGTCAGGTCCGGGCCTCTTTCTCTCGGGAGTCGAGAAAGGAGCCATGTTATATCTAGCTCTTACTAAGGCCTTATCTGGGAGAATCATATGCTTAGGATGAACTTCCCTAGGACCGAATACTGCTGCTAGTATTCTATTTCCTCCCCATTCAATAAAAGCAGATCCATCAGCTTTATCCAGTACCCCAACAGTCATTCTAATAGGTCTTAGTTCACGAGGTTTCCTACCATCTGTTCTAATCCCCTCTTCAGTTATTAGGACCTCTGGTTTCTTCTCAATATATAAGGGCATTACCATCGCCTCTCCTAGTTAGATAACTCTTGACTTAGGAAGGAAGATGTCCTATCACTTAAGCCAGAAATATGAGATTCGTTTTCTATTTTGCGTAAGGCCTTTTCTAATACCAAAAGTTCCTTTAAGGAAGGAGTTTTTACCCATATTCTCCCATTATTGCTTACTATGAGCTCACTCCTAGTCTTATCTCTAAGTATCGATAGCATAGACTGTCTCTTTCCTATAACCCTCGGTACTTTAGCTGGATCTACCTCTAGCAGGTAGCCACCTTCTAGCTTCCCTAACCCCTCCATATCTATTGTAAGAAGTAAAGAGGAGGATCCATCAAAAGCCTTTACCTTAGCTAGAAGAACATCACCTAATTTTAATTTATATTTCCTCATGTTAACTCTTTCAACGGCTCTACCCCTTGGTATAGGGATAGCTCCTTGATAGGGGGATCTTATATCCACTATAATTGTGGATCCCGTTATTTTAGATATTATACCTATTGTTATATCTCCCTCTCTAGGTATATAGACACCAGATAATGGAACAATAGATATGTTATCTTCCTTTACATCTACTAAACCAAGCTTCTTAGCCCTTATTATGCCAAACTTATCTCTATAAACGTCCTTGCCGAGATTAAGCTTGCCTTTGGCTAGAGGCTGGCCAGGAACAACTATCTCCTTATTCTTAACGAGTATTATACTTTCACTCAACTTCAGCTTGACCTCCCATCTCTCCTATTTTACCAAGTATAAGCATTTGGGCGCCTATGGGAAGTTCTACCCTAAATGCCACATAAGACCCGTCTTCAGACCACTTCTCTGATAATATGTTACCCTGTCCTGTTAACAAAGAGCGAACTTTAGCCCATGCCGAGGCAGGAACCTTGATTGATATGACCACTTGGCCGCTTTTAAGTGGGAGTATCCTCCTTAATTGCCCGATAATCTCTTTTACTTGTTGCTCAGGCTCTTTTAATGGATCTACTTTAACTTTAGCCTCTTTCATAGCTTTTTCTATCCTAGATACTGGATGTGGTAGATTTGTTTGGGGATCCACGAAATTCTTGTGTATGTAGTTAATTATCCACCTTATCTTCTCCTCTTGTAATTTCTTTCTATATTCCGATGTAAGTTGAACCTCTCCTTCCTTCAATATTACCTTGGCAATTTCATAGAGGTCCGTGGTTCTAAATGCTTTTTTAAGATCGGATGAGGATGCTTTTAATGCCTTTCTAGCATCCGTAAATACATTCTCAACAGCGAGAATGTTTTTAATATCCACTTTCTTTCCTTCTCTAAACTGATAGGCCTTCTCGGGGTATACATACACCTCAAATTTCTTTCCGATACGAGAAATCCTCGCAATAACAGGCTCAGGCACCAAATCACCCTTTCGCCTCTTCAACATATCTTGATATTTCATCTTTGGACAATTTCCTATATTTCTTTGTTTTCAGTTCGATAACAGCAATCTCCAGTGATTTTGCCTCTATCTCGCCCTCTTCTACTTTCATAATGGTTTTTATTGCATATTTAAAGCAGTTATCTAGTGTCAGATCAAATTTATAGCTCTGTTTGAAGCTTTCATTTACTTTATCAGAATTCTTTCCGACTGCAAATGCCGCATAGTTATAGAAGGCCCCCCCAGGATGGGTTACATATAGCTCTGGGCCTTCATCTATTCCTCCAACAATCATCATCACTCCAAAGGGTCTTAAACCAGCATACTGTGTAAACTGCTGCTTGTAAACAGCTATTTTCTTGGCTAGGTTCTTCACCGTGATGGGTTCTCCATATACTAATCTATTATACTGAGCTTCTATCCTTCCCTTCTCAATAAGAACAAGCCCGTCTCCAACAAGACCGGCAGCTATAGCTCCTATATGCTCATCTATCTTATAGATCTTCTCAGGAGGTGTCGCAAGGGGAGATAAGTATTTTCTGACTGCTAGAAGAACAACTCCATCCTTACATTTCATTCCTATAGCAAGGGGAGTTCTCTTAGTAGCAGAGAGAGCATATTCAACCTGAAGAAGTCGCCCATCAGGACTAAAGACAGTGATCGCTCTATCATATCCTGTTACCTGTGGAAACATTTGTTCACCCTACTTCGATGATCATCCATTGAACCTTGCTAGGACATATAGAGTTTTCCCCTTATCCGCCGATTGTTATTACGCTTATCTAAAGAAGATGTTCGCAGAGTTCTCTAGCTTTGCGGAGGGTTCCTGATATCCCTATAATGCTAATAACCCTATTATCTTCGTATACTAATGTTAAAACTGCAGTGAGAATTGCCTTCACAGAAGGCTCCGCTGCCTTGATTATATACTTATCTCTGGCGATAGATATTATCATGAATTTATGAAAGCCTGTTCCCTTAATTCCAGCTAGTTCATTTATCGCTTTCTTGAGGCATCCAATCAGTTCGCCCTTTGATAATTTAGTATAAATGCAAATGTACCTCCTACGTTCCTTCATGTCTACGGGTATCTTAAACTTCATTTAGACGACTCCTCTCAACTTTAACTTCCTTTCTTGACTAACCAGATATTTAGGAAAATCCTTCACGTACATTTTCGCTTGATTTCTATCTAAATCAAAGAAGAATTCCCCAAAAGATATAAGAATCCTAGGTGGGACTATCTCATTCAGATCAGATGCAAAAGATGCAATGATTGGGTAAATGCCTGTTTTTATAGCTATTTCTAGCTCAATTTTCACGCTTCTAAGGACTTGAGGATTAGTTTTTATATAGCTCATAAGCTGACGGACGGGTATTATAAGAGATCCCTCATTACGCTTCAACTGCTTAGCGCAGATATAATCGAAGTTTGGTCTTCTCTTATCATATGTAGTTATGATGGCGTCAACTATCTTGCTGTCTGTCGCCTTTCTTGCGTCTTCTAAGCTATCTGGTTTAACAGCTATTAAGTCAAAAGATCTCCTAACATGCCTTGTTCCAAGTGGCAAATCTGAAGCCTTTATGATTGCCACTTTAAATATACCCTTCGATTTTGGCTCAAGCATCTCTCCTATAACCCCAAGCATATCATATCCTAAGGATGAAGCTTTTCTCTCCATGGAAACTAAATCTTCAGGTTTTTTTGGCTCAAGTATATCTGAGTACATTCAGAAATCCCTTAGACTAGATAAGAAATCCCTTAGACTAGATAAAACAGATTTTGGAAATGTAAATTTCACTCTCATGTATCCTCCCGGCCCCCCATCATAGAGAGCTATTCTCCTAAAGACGAGATCTTGTTTATTTAGTCTAATATATAAGTTTCTACCATCTATATGTGAGCCTAAGTTCCCTAGGAACTCAAGAAACTCGCACTCTCTCAGGCCACATATGATCAATTTCAATGCTTCTACAGCTTTTTTCTCACTAAGTGATATTTTTATAGATTTAAACGAGTACCCATAGTAACTTTTAAAGTTATTTTCATCTATCTTAGGATTATTCTCTTTTGCGAAGAGAAGAATTAAACTCTTTACTCTATCTTCCACCTCTGTCGGATAAGCCATTACAGTAATCTCTGCTGAGATAAGAGGAGTATTAGGCAAGGAATCAGACCCTCAATCTAGCAAGCCTTCTCTTTCTTTTAAATCTCTTAACTATCGTAGGCAGGCCTCTATAGGCTCTGAGTCCTCTAGATTTCTTACCTGCACTAGTAAGACCTCTAAATACTCTCCTTTTATTAGCTGGATTGAGGATCCAGTTGATCCTAGGATCCGATTTCACTACCGGGTGATGAGGATCTACGAGGATTATTTCATACCAGTAATGCTTCCCGTCTTCAGCTACATAGTATGAATTAAGTACTTCTAGGTTGGAGAATTTTCTCGCAGCTCTTTCCTCAGCTATTTGTCTTATGCTCTTACTAGGAGTAAGCTTTAGTATACCAAGGCCAGCTGGTTTTCTACCTGATTTAGGCCTACTTTTCCTCCTTCCCCCTTTCCTTATCCTAACTCTAACAACCACAAAGCCTTGCTTTGCCTTGTAACCAAGACTTCTAGCTCTATCTATTCTGGTAGGCTTGCCAAGCCTTATCACTGCTGGCTCTCGTCTCCATTGGATTAACCTATCTTTCCATAGCCTTATGAGATCTTCCTCCCCTTCTCCTCGCTTTCTCCAGATAAGCTTCTCAGCGTACCTTCCTGCCACTGTCAAATTTACACCCTACATTCAAGTCCTGACCTTAGTGGATTTTAAAAATTTGATAGTTTAATTATACGAGATGCTCATAGGCTTAGTAGGAAAAACTAATGTTGGAAAGACAACGTTTTTCTCAGCAGCCACGCTAGTGGAAGCCGAAAGGGACAATAGACCCTTCGTCACGATAAATCCAAATGAAGGCGTAGGATATATTAGGGTTAAATCGGTGTGTGCAGAGTTCGGGGTGAGGTGTCAGCCGAAGTGTGGTTGGTGCAATGGAAGATTTAGGTATGTGCCAATAAAACTTTTGGATGTAGCCGGTCTAGTTAAGGGAGCTCATAAGGGGAGAGGGTTAGGAAATAAATTCCTTGATGACCTTAGAAGATCTAGCGTGAACATAATAGTAGTAGATGCACCTGGTTCAACTGATGATAGAGGAAATCCAGTTCCTCCATCATCTCATGATCCTCTAGAGGATGTAGTTATCGTTAAGGAAGAGTTCTCTCTTTGGGTGGCCTCTATTATTGAAAGAGCCAAGAGCAAGATAAGAAGTAGGATAATTGGAGGGTCTTCAATAGATGCTGCTTTATATGAGATCTTATCAGGGCTTGATGTAAGAAGAGAAGTGATAAAGGAGGTGCTTGAGGATTTATCTCTAGAAATGCCTCCGATGGAGTGGACCGAAGAGCGACTGCTGGACTTCTCTCGTGAAATCTTAAAGAGAAGCAAGCCCTTTGTGATAGCTGCTAACAAAGTAGACGTTCCTAAGGCAGAGGATAACATTAATAGGTTGGGCAGAGAGCTAGACGACCCTATAATACCAGTATCCGCAGAAGCAGAGCTTATACTTAGGAGAGCAGCAAGATCAGGGTTCATTAGATATGAGCCAGGAGATCCAGACTTCGAGGTCGTTGATGAGAGTAAGTTAACTAGAGTCCAGTTGAAAGCCTTAGATACCGTAAGGGAGAGTGTTCTTAATAAATTTGGTAGCACAGGAGTTCAAGATACCCTTGAAGCGGCAGTTTATAAGGTATTGAAGATGAAGGTCGTCTTCCCGGTAGAGAACGAGACGAAGCTATCAGATAGAGATGGGAATGTGCTCCCCGATGCGATAATACTCCCAGAAGATGGTACTGTTGAGGATCTAGCTGAGAAGATACACAGTGAGATAGCGAAAAAGGCGCTCTACGGAATTGATGTGAGAAATAAGAGAAGAATATCCCTAGATCACGTACTGAGCCATAGAGATATTGTAAAGATAGTGGCTGCTAGGTAAAACATGTCCTATCTTTCCATAGCTTCCCTTTGATAATAGAACAGTCATTCATCCTTACTGAGGGTGCAGTGACCACACTCATCAACTTAGATCTTGATATTATGCTTGAATCTGTAATAAGAGAGTCTTTAACCTCCGATGAATTGATGCTACTCCCTTTCATAGCAATTGAGTTCTCTAATTTCGATGATCTTACTTTTGAACCATCCTCTAAATATACATAGGGATGTAGTTTGGAGTTTGCTACCTCACACTGCCCGATGGCTAGAGGCCCGAGAATTTCAGAATTAACTAGCTCAGCCTTCTCCGAAATGAGAATACCACCTTCTTCTAATTCAAAGTTCTTAGGCTTTAGCCTATATCCTGCTATAACATCTTGGAAGAGGAGTCTTTGTGCTTTAAGAAAATCAGACGGCCTACCTGCATCTACCCAGGGAGATATCTCTATTACTCCAACTTTCTCTCCATTCCTAGCTGCGAGTGTTAGGGCATCAGTTAGTTCGATTTCTCCTCTAGGGGAGATTCTTATGTTTTTTAGGTAATCAAAGATTGTTTGAGATAAATAAAATGCCCCAGCTATCACTAAATTCGATGGCTCCTTTCCCTTATCAGGCTTCTCAACAATTCTATTAAGCAGGCCATCTTTCAGATCAATAACGCCGAACTCCCAAGGTCTGGCCACAGGCGATACAGCTGCTATGTGATCATACTTATCTGCTGAGGAGATGATAAGATCTTTCGTTTTTGGGGGGATATATACGTCAGAGTATACAAGGAGGAAGCTCTCTTTAATGAATTCCTCTAACCTCAGGACAGCGTGGCCAGTCCCAAGAGGAGCTCCTTGATCTACCAAAGAAAAACCATACTCTTCAGATAATTTTGAAAATAAATTTTTCTTATAACTAACAACTGCATAAATTGGAGATTCATCTTTAACTGTAATAAGATTATATTCAAAGAGAGTGGAGCCAGCGATGGGAAGTAGAGGCTTAGGTCTGGCCTCTGTGGCAGGTAAGAGCCTATTGCCTTTACCTGCCGCCAGAAGCGCTGCTTTCAATTTGTTCCTGCACCTCTGTAGTTTTCATCTCGACAGGAGTCTCCGATTGTTTGAGCAATAGCATCTTCCTAAGTTCCACGTACTTCACTGGAGCGACTTTAGAAGCAGCTTTCTGGATCTCTGAGAGTATTAGTATAGGTTCCTTGAATATATATGATTTGATAAGATCTTCTACTGTATGTTTGGGTATTACTTCCTTTAGGTATTCATCCACTTTCGCCCTAATTGCATGCTTCTGGCTGCTTTTTATTCTCGTTACCGTTACAATCAAGGTGAAAACTCTGACCTCACTACCTTCTCCTGTTATACTATCTGTTTGGATATCAACCCTAGAACTCCTCCTCTGAATTATGGACCTCATATAGTCTCTGTTCAGCATTTCTTTGATGAATCTAGCGTATGCTTTATTTCCATCGACTTTAAATATATGGAACCAGAGTTTGTATTTCTCGTGCATGAAATCTCCCGTTATATCTCTAACAGAGACTTCCACGTTCCTATTTAGAAGCTTCTCTGGATCACTGGCTGGAGTCTCCCCTATCCACTGATCCGGGAACATATCCACTGCATAAACTTGGTACCAAGTCTTTGATACACCCTTTCTTCGCGCCTTTCTTCTAGGCATTTATTATCCCTCGGCAGCATTTCAGTGAGAGGTATTATAATCTTTTTTGACGGTATGTGCATGTGCCTCCAGTGATAGAAATAGAAAACGTATCTTTCAAATATGAAGACAGTGAGAGACCAGCGCTCCTAGATATAAATCTAAAGATTAATAGAGGAGATTTTCTATTGATAACTGGTTCAAGCGGTTCTGGTAAATCCACCCTGCTTAGATTACTGAACGGCCTCATACCTCATTTCTATAGAGGAGAAATGAAGGGAAGGGTTCTGGTTGATGGTATTGATACAAAAGAAGCGAGCGTAGCGCAGCTAGCTAGGAAAGTGGGGTTGGTATTTC
>WALU01000036.1 GCA_015522685.1 Thermoproteota archaeon
AGCCTGATGGATCTCAAGAAGCTTGGGAGGGTGTTTGAATCCTGCGGAAAGGTGAAGGCCGCCTTCCTCTTCGGCTCTAGGGTTGAGGGTAAGGCGGGTCCTCTGAGCGATTATGATTTCGCTGTACTGCCTGAACACGGATATGAAAGAGGGGTGAAGAAGCTGAACCTAATTAGCGAGCTTCTCCCCAAGCTGACGAGGGAGCTGGGGGTTAGTGAGGATAGAGTAGACCTTCTTTTCTTAACGGGGCATCTGCCGGAGGAGCTTTGGTATAAGGTAACTGTCAAGGGAATTCCCCTCTACGTGGAAAGCCAGGATCTGCTGACCGAGCTAAGATTGAGGGGCTTGAGGTTCTTAGATTTTAAGGTGCACATGAGGAAGTTGAAGCTCAGAGAGATAGCGTTGAAAAGTCTGGAGGGAGTTGAATGAGGCTTTACAAGATACTAGACTCGATCAGGGAGAATCTGGGCCTCCTGAAGGTAAACGTGAACCCGTGGTTTAGGGCCACTCTCCTGATCTCCTTCAGCAGATCGAAATCTATCTTATCAAGCCCGAGCTTCAGCACATAGCTATCGTGGTAAACTACATCTCCGTATGAATCGAAATGAGGAGGGCTCACCCCTTTACCCCTTATGATCACATAAGCCCTGGTTGGGAGCAGGGATTTGAAGTCCTCTGGTCTTCCCCTAGATATTATTTTCCCCTTATGAAGCACAGCCACCTCGTCCGATACCGTCTCAGCTTCTTCCACATAATGCGTAGTTAGTAGAATGGTTCTCCCTTCTCCCTTAAGCTCTTCCATGTCAACAAATTGCTGACGTGTGCCATCGAGCTTGCTTCTTACCTTGGCATCAAGGCGCCATGGATGCATAAATTTAGCAGGGATAATGCCTCTACATGCTTACCCTCTATATCCATGGAGATATCCTCACCTTCATAGACCAAGAATCCCGCATCTAGATCAAACTTCCTCAAGAAGTAAAGCAGATTACCTATGTCTCCTTCCCTAAGCTTGGCCTTCGCCTTCACCTCAACTGGCACAATCACCCCATCCATGAGTATGAAGTCGACCTCCCTGCTACCCTCCCTCCAGTAGTAGCTGGCATCTAGGATGGAGGCGGCCATGGATTCAATGAGGTGACCCCTCTCCACATCGCCAACAAGCCCGAAGGTTAGGGACCAGTGGTAGGGATATACCTTCTTCATTTTTCTGGAGCTGGCCCTCATGGAAGGCCTGTAATTCCTGAGGAGCCTTATCAGGTAGGAACTTTTCATGTACTCCAAGTACTTGTAGAGGGTCTTCTTGCTCATGTTCAGCTCTCCAGCTAAGGAGCTAACGTTCAAGTAAGTCCCTGGCTCCGAGTAGAAGATTGTCAGGAGTTCTAGAGTCCTAGATGGATCGAGGCCGTGGGGAGAAAGGTCGGATGATATTACCTTCTCCAGAACGCTCTCCCTAATATACTCTGCTGCCCTGAGCTCGCTCCAATTGACGATCTCGGGGAAGGGCTTCCTAATATAATCCTTCAGAGAAATGAGCAGATCATCCCTCCATAGCTCCGGATTCTCAACTTCCTTGCCGGTCTCCAGTTCGAAGAACTCAATGAGCGAGAGCGGTTCAACCTTATGGAGGATAAACCTTCCAGCTAGATTTCTATGAGCATTCTCCTCCAAATGAAGGCTCGATGAGCCGCTAACTACGAGCTTGATATTCGGATGGGAGTCATAGATAAGCTTTAGCCATGATGACCATTCCTCCACCTTCTGAATCTCATCGAAGAATATGTAGACCCTTTTGCTCCTCCAATCAACGCTGGTCATGTTTGAGTAGGACTTCAAGATCTCAAGCGGGTTACCCAAGGCTATATCGAATGAGTAATAGAGCAGATTAAGGGGATCCACTCCACTATTTATCAGGTGATCCATTATTTGGTAAAGCAGCGTGGATTTCCCGACCCTCCTCAAACCTGTGATGATCTGTATTTGCCTATACTTGAGGGCATCTACTATTTCATTAAATGCCTTCCTTCTATAGGGCTTGGCCAGGTCCTCCCTAACTTCTCCTTCCCTCCACCATGGGTTGAGCAGGGAGATCATGTCCCTTGAGTACATATTAGTGTAGTATAGGAAACTAATATAAAGATATTAGTTCCCATATAGAAACTAATATGTATGCAGCTGCTGTGGTGATCTGATGATAGGTGGACTATCATAAGCGAACTGGGAAATCAGCTCCACTAGTCATGAATGAGAATTTTCCAGTCATATCACTCCTCCTCATCCTTCCCTGACACATCGCTAGAGCTGTAAAGAGAGTAAAGAATATCAAGTTCGCTCCTACTAATATGTAAATATCTAAAAGGCTCTTTCCATCCACGCTAGATCCCTTATATAAGCATCTTTAAGCTCCATCCTTGGAGCTCTTCTAGCCATAACAACGAAGCTCCCCTTCCCATACCTATCAAGCCTAAGCTCCTTGTAGAACGTCCTTAGCCTTCCTACAATTCTCTCTACATCCTTCTCCCTTAAATCAGACCACTTAACCTCAACTAAAGCTACAGAATTCTCGCCGAGGGCCAGCAGATCTACCTCCCTAGCTTCTCCACGCTCCTTCCACCAGTAACGACCGACTTTCAGTGGGGTGAAGGGAAGAACCTTGTGAATAATCTTTCTGGCGATCTCCTCGAACACAGGACCCATGTAAACATCAAAACTCTTCTTTATCAGCATTATCAGCTCATTAGATCTCCCTTCCTCAATCATTTCCCTGCTAGGCTGCACATACCTGAACCAGAAGCGGAAGTACTTGTCGGATATGTAGTACCTCCTCCTCTTAGTGGAGGGGATCTCGAGCAGGGGCGTCTCATACCCCACCAGATCCATGATGCGCAGAACCTCCAAATACCTCGATACTAGGGCCTTATCCAGACCGGTGAGGTTCGCTATCTCGGTGACTCTCCTCTTACCTTCTGCCAAGGCCTGCAGCACCAGCTTGTAATTTTTCGGCTCCCTCAACTCCATCCTGAGTAGGTTATTCACTTCCTCGTACAGAGGAGAGCCCTTCCTCAGTAACAGGTCCCTAACGTTCTTCCAAAAGTTCTTACCCCCATCGAGTTGAGATAGATAGGCCGGGACACCCCCGAGGACGCCGTAGATCCTGAAAGAGTCTTCCAGCGTGTACCTGGGGACGAACTCCCTCACCCTGATGGGATGGATCTCCCTGACCTTCCACTGTCCCGTTCTCCTCCCATAGAGAGGGGACTTATACCCCAGCACCTCGGACTCCATGATGCCTATGCTCGAGCCGCATAGGACCAGCATGACATCATCCCTCTTGGATAGGATCTCATCCCAGATGACCTGGAACTCGGATGGAACGGACTTGCTGAGCTCTATGAGGTAGGGAAACTCGTCAATTATTATGACCGCCCTCTCTTCCCCAACCTTCCACTCGATGAACTCTCTGAACAGAGATTCCCAATCCTGAAAGTCTATCCTGGCGAAGGAGGGCCTCTTCAGATAACCTGCCATCCTCTTGGCGAATCTCCTCAGGTTGTTCGATATGGAGGTCTTATCGGCCAGAAAGTACAGATGGGGCTTATTCCTGACAAACCTCAGCAGTAATTCGGTTTTGCCTATCCTTCTCCTTCCATAGATCACGATTAACTGCGGACCTTTTCCCCCATATACCCTCTCGAGGAAGGCCAGCTCCTCCTCTCTATCTACGAATTGTTGACTCATAATGAATATCATTTAGAGTCAACAGTATATAAAGACAAGTCCCGAGCGGGAGACGCGTGGGCGACAAGCGGGGAAATCTGTGGGCGGAGCGTTAAGGAGATACCTTCGTAAAAGGTTAGGTTCAACGAATGTAACGGAATGATAGCATCTCAAGATGAGGTCATGGATTTCGAATAGGCGCCGGGCTGGGGGAGATGCACGAACTCTTGAGAACACCGGGAGGAGGGGGCATATCATGACGAGGACCATGTCGCGTGCGCTTTCAGTCTGGCAAGAGGGCTCTTGTAACCTTATCTTTACTCACCTGAGAATTAGGTCCCCTGAGATCACGCCCTTGATTGTAATTATGGTAACACCTCTAGCCTTTGCCTCCTCCAGGGCTGTCGGCAGGATCACCATGGCATACATGACCTTTATCACCTTCTTGGCCCTCATCTCTGGCTTTATCTTTAGGAGTCTCTCTATCCTCTCTGCAAACTCTTCCACATGCTTAACGCTTAACCTCGTCTTCGCTTCGCCAATTATCACCCAACCAAGATAGCAGCACCCGAGGTGAAGATAGCCTCTATCGTTACAAGAGGGCTTAGCGTGGAGGTGAAAGGAGAAGCAATACCCGGTTATGATAACATGATCATCACAAGGATTCTCTGGAATTGGGGTGACGGAACCCGTGAGGAATCACAATTTCCCAGTTACCACAATTACTCTAAGGAAGGATCGTATGTAATAACGATCACAGCATACCAAAATGGCGCTTAAAAAGAAAAAGGAGGCATGTGTAGACCTTAGATTAAGGAGCCTATAATAACACTTCCATGGAGGGTCATTGCAATAGCTGTCATAATTGTTGCATTGCTTTCGTGGTACTACAGAACATGAGTTAGGCGATCCTCTACTTCGGGGAAGCTACAATAGTCCAGTTAAGTCAGATAGAGTCTAGCTTGATAGTCGATGAAGTGGCTTCGCGTGGCCGAATAAGAGGATCGTGCGATCATCTCCCTTCACCTGAGAGATCTGAAATGATTCTCTTAACGAGTAAATTAGCTTCATTAAGAATAGAGGCCATTTCCTTCAGCTCTTCTTCAGTTATCCTGTAATATTCGTGGGCGATGAGGTTCCTGAGGAAGACAAATCTCCTCATTTTGAGGAGTTCATCCTTATCTAGCAGTCCAGCATCACAGAGCAGTACAAACACCTCACCGTAAGTTGCGGGAAATCCCAGTCCCTTCTCTGATACATAATACTCAGCTAGAGTGATGAGGGAGTTAGCCGCTTGGAAGCATTCCATGGCCAAGGCAGTATAGAATAAGTATTGAGAAAGGTCTTCCTTTGATAGTTCCCTCGCCCTGGAGTAATGGCGTTTAAACCTAGCTGCGAGCTCCTCTGCTCTCATTCGCTATCTTCTCCTTAACTCTTCTATACATCCAGGAGTACTCAAGGAAATTATGTATGGTCCTCCATATCACCCGAGTGAGGTACTCCCTATCCCTGACGAAAAGGACCTTGCCCTCTTTTAGCACCTCGTACTGAACATAGGGTGTCAACCTATGAAAGAGTGCGAGATCTATCTGACTTGAGTAGAGACTACCCACCTCAGCTTCATCCTCAGGGGTCGGGTCTTTAAGAACTACAGCTAAGTCAGTATCGGAGAGGAGACTTGCACTCCCTCTTGCCCTCGAGCCAAATAGTATGGCCGCCATCACCTTAGGATTCTTCTTCAGTAGGGAGAGAACATGATCAACGCTATTCATCATATTTTTTCAGATCTAGGGAATTGATAAAGATTGACCTAAGGGAGAGTCCAAAGAGGGGAAATTTGGGAGGTTCTCGTTGATGAGGCCATTAGGAGGAGATACAGTGATTGATTCATGGTTTACTAGCTGGCTCGCATGCGCGAGCTTCTTGTTTTCCATTCGCGCGGAGCGAGCTCTATTCTCCCTTCTTTCAGTAGGACAAGGAACCTGGCCGACTTCAAGGCCTTACTAATCCTTTTAGGGATCAGAATTCTTCAGTCCATTTTAATGCAAAAATAGAGAATCTACCCTAGCTAATGGACTTCTGAAAAAGCCTGATTAGCTCAAATAAGTGTTAAAACTGCCTGAAGACACCAGACCAGATTATATTATGAGGAATTCATCGACTTCATTGAAGCAAGAGATAGGAAAGGATAGAAGATGGAGATAGTCGCGCGCTTGCTACCTATAATCTCTTATCTAACAACTCTAGCAGTTAGGAGCCCAGACTCTCCTACTCCAGTAATTGAGCATTAGTGAAGGAATAGCGATAGCAGAGGTACCAAGAGGAGGCTGGGTAACATATTTCCAACCTTGATTTTCTTAAGGCCAAGTATGTCAAGGGCTAAACCGAGCAATATAACTCCTCCTGCTCCCGTTAGATCTAAGATCACTACATTTGGGAGGTTAGCACCTATAAAGGAACCAATAAGGACAAGAGATCCTTGGAACAGGAGTAAAGGAATTACTGAAAATATTACTCCCATCCCAAGGACAGATGCATAGGCCATTGAGGTAAAGCCATCCATTATGGCCTTGGTCATTATGATAGAGTGATCTCCCATACCATCCCTTAACGATCCCACTATCGTGAACGGACCGACACAAAAGGTTAGGAATGCAGTCATCATTCCCTCGGTGAATTTAAGGTCTCCACCAACTCTTAACCTGAGCCTCTCCACTCCTTTCTCCATGATGCCCTCTAAGTCTAGGTATTCGCCCAAAATAGTACCTGTCAGAAGGCCGAGTATCAAGTTAACAGGATTTACGGTCTTTAGGGCCAACTGCATTCCTAGATAGAAGGTAAAGATCCCCACCATATCAAAAACAGCATTAGATCTGCCCTTCACAACCTTCCTCTTTAGGAGAAGGCCAGCTGATGATCCTATAATGACCGTTAAAGCATTCACGATTGTACCTAGCATCCATGAATAATAAAGCCTCATTGTAAAAACTTGCCTCAGCAAGAGCTGCAGAGGCAACGAGATGCATTTCGATACTCAAAGAGTTCCAAGGATCTCAGACAGTCATGATCTAAAGTGTAAGTATAAACGTATTTAATTCAATCTAATTTAGTAGAGGCCAGTTTTCAGGACCATAGATTTAGGAATAATATCAATCTGTTTGGAAGCATAAGAGAATTTAATGATGCTTGAAAAGATAAAAGAAGCGATGATAAGATGATCCGATGAAGAGTTAGTGACCCAATCATAATCAATCTGCACATTACTTTACTTTCCATTCCTCTCCTCAACAGCTTGTCTTATAATCTTCTGAACCTCGTAAGGTTGTTTTACAGACGGTAGACTCAAAGCATCAACACCAACAGCCTCCAAGGTGATCGTTCCGGTACCATAATGCCTATCCCAGAAACCGACATCAACCTTTACCATCTTCACTAGATCTAGATCGAGCATATCATAATCTATTCCTATGAGCCCTCTTCTTACAATTGCTCTTTTGTTAGTGATTATGTAGAGTATATTCTTCCACTCTAAGGCATCTTTTATCGGAGCAGATACCATTAACAGGAGTACACCATACCATATTAATGAAAATACTATAGCGAAGAAATAGAAATCCGCTGGTGCTGATGAGAAAAAGATCAAAATGAAAGGAAGAGGTGCAAGAAAAAGAGGTATGAGTACCAGGAAAATAACAGACGATCTAAGCACAAAAGGAGCCCTCCCTGGCCTCCCCATCCAGTGGATCCTTTCATCAGGATCCAGCACTCCTCTCAAGTCTTTCGGTAACTGCCACACAGAAGGTTGGAATAAGGAAAGATTTAATCTTTCCTTCCTTGCTAATGTGATGGATCCATAGAAGGGAGATAAGCAATTCGCTCAGCAGTTATTATTAATTGTCACTCTCTTTCCTAACTCCTTGGTTCTATAGCACTTTCTTCATTACTGATTTGCTCTCATACTGAGGAAAGGCAGTAACTTCGCTGAACAGCTGAAATATTAGAGGATTAGTCCTATGTCAGGGACCAGTGATAAGGATAAACTCTCTTCCTTTTCCTAGAGCTGGCTCTCAAGGATGGTCTATAGTTTATGAGGAGTCTTATAAGATAGGAGCTTTTCATATGTTCCAGATATTTGTAAATGGTTTTCTTGCTCATGTTAAGCTCTCTAGCCAAGGAATTGAGGTTCAGATAAGTTCCTAGTTCTGATTAGAAGAGAGTTATGAGTTCTGAGGTTCTAGAGGGATTAAGACCGCGAGAAGATAGATCTGACGAGATAACTTTCTCCAGAACACTCTCCCTTATATATTCCATTACCTTAAGTCACTCCAATCAACTATCTCGGGAAATGGCTTCCTCATATAATCCCTCAATGAGGCAAGCAGGTCTCCTCTCCATAACTCAGGATTTTCAACCTTCTTTCCATTTTCAATTCGAAAAACTCTATGAGAGAGTGGTTCAACTTCATGAAGATGAATCTGCCTGCTAAGTTCCTATGAGCATTTTCCTCCAGATGAAGGCTTAGCGATCCGCTCACTAAAAGCTTGAAATTTGGGTGAGAACCATAGATCAACTTCAACCATGAGGATCACTCCTTGAACTTCTGAACCTCGTCGAAGAGAGTATAGATCTTTCTATCCCTCCAGTCAATGCCTGTTATGTTGGAGTAGGACTTCAATATTTCGAGGAGGTTGCTTATAGCTATATCAAATGAATGAGTGGTAAAGCACGTTAAGGGGATTCACGCCTTTATTTATCATCTCACTTAGAATGCATTTAAGAGAGGCGAAGATGGCCTATTGTTGGAATTCATCTGAGATCCTAACGCCTACAGCGAGATATCTATAAGCTTTTTCTATGTCAATTAAAGCCATAGTTATAGCGTGAGAGGCCACTAAATTCATCCATGGGAATTAAGTATGACGAAAGCAGAATTCTGCAATATATATAACCCTATATAAGAGGAAATTACTGTTGATGATGCCAAACTATAGCAACATCGTAATATAAATAATATAATATATATTTAGATTGACAGTAAGAGCAATTCTAATGGGGCCGCTTCACAAGTCTTCTCGAGGTATATTGATTAATAATCGCATTCTGAATGCTTACCAGCCATATTAATTGTCCTACAATAGTATTCCCCTCATTTAGGAAGAATCGCCACAGGAATCTCTTCACCTGATGCATCGAATTTATCTTTTAGATATTCCAAAGACTTTGATGCCAAGATCTGGGAGGGTAGAGAAGATCCTTAAGGAGCTTGCTGATCTATCTCCAGAGGAATCAAGAGAATTAGCTGACGAGATGAGGAGATCTGAGAATAGAAAGGTTAGGGGCTTGAAGATACTCATATGCAATCCTTGGATGATGAACAGGGCGACTTTTCTCATGTTGCAGCTAGCATGGGTGATAGTTGCTGCCATGTCATTGATAGCCGGCATATACCTCCTAACACCAGCTTACGCCATATCCAGCAACACTACGGAGATCATGAAGTCCTTCTTGGAGGCTGTTGCCCAGAACCCGGATTTGTTAGGTGTAGCTGATCCTGTCATGAAGCTTCTCGGCTTCGCTATGCTTGTAGTCGCTGTTGTGGCCTTCTATCAAGCTCATATGCTAAGACAGGCATATGAGGAGCACTGGGGCGGCTGGGAATGAGGCTCAGGGGAATAATGGATTACCTAATGGTTATGATGGGAGTTCTAGCTGCTCTCGCCGCCCTAGTCCTGATGGTAGCGTTCGGGCTCCTCTCATTCGAGGAGAGCCCTGGCTTACTCAGCCTCTTCATGTCATTTCCTCTGCTCGTTGATATATTTGTTCTATCTCCTGGGATTCCTCTTCTGTATTTAATCCTCCTAACGGTGCCTCTCATCCTTCTACTGGCTTTAGCAATGAGAATTCTCATAAACTTCAGGGCAGTTGGGGGAAGAGAAATTAAGAAGCATACAGCCAGATATGGATTGGGACAGCTTGTTCTTTTCGGTATTGGCGCTACACTTGGTCCATCAGTTTTCGTGGTCCTTCCTGAGGCAGTTGGGAGGTACAGCTTCAGCTCCATTTGGGGAGTCATTTTAGCTTCGATATCTGCCTTTCTACTTGCCCTGCTTTACGCTAAAATGGACTATCTCACATTTAAATTGGGTAGTCCAGCTGTTGGCGGTCCTGCTTTCGTTAGGAGAGCCTATGGATCAAAGCATCCTTCATACATGGCGTCTAGGTTCAGCATGTGGGTAGCCAATACTTCGCTGGCTGCCTTCAATATGCTAGTTCTAATGGATGTAGTCACTCTCTACGTCGTACCTGATCTCCTTTCTCTGGTAGGGATGGCTTACCTTGCTCAAAGCCTTAATATGCCTCTTAGGGCGCTCATATTCATTTTAACGCTAGTAGCCCTCAAGTATGCGAACGATGAAGCATCCTTGGTGAAGCTCCAGTTTTATCTGGGTCCAATATTCGTGGGCCTCTTCATCCTCCACATGGTCACCCTATTCATATCACCAGCTAGAGGAGGGATTCATGGCTCTTTGATCTCGTTTGATGCTTTACCGGCAATGGCCTTCGTTTACATGGTAATCTTCGGATTTCAGGAAATTCAGAGCTTAGCAGAAGGTATTCCTGGGGGAGGAGAGTATAGAGAGAAGCTATTGAGGAAAGCTCTAGCCATAAGCGTTATCCTCCCTGCTACAATATTCGTCCTCTATTCCTTGGCAGTTTACCTGATTGGCTACGTCCCAGAAACTTCAATACCTGCCGTTGATCTGACTTCCGGCTATGCTAGAGGCTTGGCTGAAGGAGCTCTGCTCCTTGGCATAGCGACTACCTTTATTCCTGCTTTGGTAACAGCATCAAATCATCTCAGGGAGATGCTGATAGATATATTTGATGTGAGAAGGGAGATAGCTGAATCTCCTGTTGGCAGGTATCTAGTAGCCTTCTTTGTCCTCATACTCTTATCTGCAAATGCCACTTACCTAGTGGAACTGACTGACTTCGGAGTTCTAATATCGATGATGGCGATCGCTTGGAGCGTTACAAAGCTGGAGAAGATGGCTGGAGTGGAAGAGAAGACCGGTCTTCCTCTAGCTTCAGTCCTGTTTACAGGGATAGCTGCCTTAGTTCTATCCATCACATCACCAGATGTGGCTTTCGGAGGAATACTCTTCATTCTGGTCGCAACAATATCTTTAGGCATAGTAGCATACGAGCTTGAGGTTGTAGAAATGCTTACGCTTGTTACCGCTCTTATAGCACTAATATCATCGCCAGCTGTAATAGAAGCAATGAAGGGACTGTTGAGCATGGGTGCCCTCCCTCCAACTATAGTGACCTTCCTTCCCTTCGCTCAGATATCCCTCGATATACTGGCAATATCCACTGTGATGCTCATCATCTACCTGCTGGTCAAGAATAGGAAGGCAGCTCTAGCAATAATTGCTCCCCTGATCGGGCTCGCTCTGATTATAAAGGAGAGATTAGAAGGAGAATTTAAGGAAATCATACATGAATAAGCTCTGAATTGATGACCAAGGCAGAGAAGAGCTATTAATTGATTTTCGCTCTCTTGCTATATATGCTATATAGTTTATATTTAAAACTATATATACATACGTAATTGTTAAAAAACAGCAGCATCTCTCCTTACATAGCCTACGAGATAGGCCAATTCGAGGTGGCAGAAATGAGCAAAGGGAGTCAGTTAGCAATCGCTCTAGCTGTGATAGCCATCGTATCAATCATGGGATATGTGTTGCTTGGATCTAGCAAGGTGCAGACTACAGAAACCAGCTATAAAACTGATACTAATATTGGAAATCCCACAGAGAAAGTTAAGCTTCTGGGCTCAGGAGCTACTTTTCCCTACCCCCAGTTAATCAGCTGGATGGATGACTTCCATAAAGAATACTCCAACATAATAATAAACTACAATCCGGTTGGAAGCGGAACAGGACAGAATCAATTTTTCGGTAGGGTAGTAGACTTCGCTGGTAGTGATCCGCCTGTATCCAAGGCTAAGTGGCAAGAATGGAAGGGCAAGTTTGTTCAGATGCCGTATATCTTGGGAGCCGTAGTTATATCATATAACTTGCCAAATATAGGAAGTAAGGAGCTTAAGCTAGATGGAGAAACCATAGCTTTAATCTATAAGGGAGAGATCCAATACTGGGACGATCCAAAAATCGCGTCCCTAAATCCGGGGATTAAGCTCCCGCATAGAAGGATAATTGCAATTCACAGATCTGATTCCAGTGGAACAACTAATATATTCACACTCTTCCTCTATAAAGCCGCTCCAAATATATGGCCTGAAGACCTAGTAGGGAAGAGTATTGAATGGCCTGTGGATAAGAGAGGCAATGGTGTTGGAGGAAAGGGAAATCCAGGCGTAGCTGAAATATTATCATCAACCAAAAACTCATTGGGGTATGTGGAGCTGGCATATGCCATAGAAAAGAAAATGCCAGTAGCTCTCATAAAGAACAAGGAGAGTAAATTCGTCAGGCCTACAACAGAGACTATAACTAACGCTGCAGCAGGTGCTCTTAAATCATTACCGAATAGTCCTTTAGATGATTTCAGCAACGATTTGGATGCTGTAGTCTATGCTCCAGGTGAAAATTCTTATCCGATAGCATCATTCAGCCATCTGCTTTTTTATACGAAGTATAACGACTTAAGTAAGCTCAAAGCAATAAAAGGATTCATAAGATATGTGAATACTGAGGGCCAAAACAAAATAGTGCCTGGCTATGCTCCAATACCCAAACAGCTAAGAGAGATAAACTTAAAGGCCATCGACATAATAAAGGGTCCATAGATCTTTTCTAATTTCCTTTCATCTTAGTTTTTCTATATATACTGATTTTGCTTCTTACTTTCCTTTCTAATTGCTACCATCAAGACATACCTAAGGATCTATACCTTCTTGCTCTACATAATCTAATCTAGAAGTCTTCTCATAATAATCCCTATCTCCTCTATTCTCTGCAGAAGAGAGTAAAGCATCTCGTGGTCCACTCCTGTATAGATATGGACAAGTATGTTCCTCAAGCCTGCCATAGAGGAGAGCCTGCTACTTTCCTCCACCGTGAGAACTCCTTGTTCTGCGAGCCTCCTTCCGACTTCATGATACGTGGAAGGTGTAGACCAACCCTTCTTAGCTATTATAAAGCTTCCTACATCTAGAGGAGCCTCTATTGCTACGTGGAAGTTCCTCTCAGTAGTGTCGATCACTAGCGGGTTGCTGAAGAAATATTTCCTTCCCATCTCCCTTATCCTACTTAGCCGAAGTATAGCTTCTCTGAACCTCTTAATCCTACCTATCAAACCAGGGCTAGGCATTCCTGATCGACCTCATCATCCCCCCTAGCCATCATCTCATAGTGATACTTGAAGTCCAAGAACTCCATGATTGCTCTAGTTTTATCTTCCACGAGCTGGATCTCATCCCTGGTCAGTATAACTATCCCCTCCCTGAAAATCTCGTAGCGAAGGGGAGATGGGCTTCACCTAGATCTACTGGATGAATAGGCATTCCAACATCTAATTCTAGCTCGGAGGCTAGCCTACCGAGCTCCATCAGATCAGACTTCCTCCTAAACTTTAGAGCGCGCGCAAGTCGATGTCGCTATCTCTCCTCAACTCGCTTCTCGCGGCCGATCCGAACAGTATCGCATATATAACATTCTCCTCTTTTATCAGGGCTTTGTTAAGCTTTTCCTTCAATTAATTCAACTTCATCATGCGTTCAACCGTTTAATGCTTAATAATGATGATAAATTGGATCGGATTAGATCGTAGATGTCTGTTGGACTGCAATATATAAAAAGCATTTCAGGAAAAATGGAATTGAGGTTATTTCTCCTTATTTAGAGCTTCCTTTATGAATCTAAGCCTTTTGCCCCTAGATAGAGGCTCTAGTTCCTTCTCATACTTCTTCTCTAGATTTTCAAGCTTGAAGTGAGCATATAGGGCTTCCCACACCTTCATGCCGGTCTCTAAGGTCTCATAATCGTCATCGGTCACAAACCTGAGTCCATCGAACATGGCCTTCATCCCACTGGCCTCTGGAGTTTTCTCGAGCTCTCCTCTTATGTCAGCAGCGTGAACTACTTCAGCTATTCTATGGATGTAAGGATCTTTTATGGAGTATTTATCAGCGATAACTTCGAAAGTGCACTTATTATCCCTGTGGCCATGCTCCACACCCTTTATGTCGAAGGGTATCTGATCTGGCTTAGGTTTCTCTTCAGGCCAATCTATAAAGCCGAATTCCGCTTGAGAATCCACAAATCTCTTAATAAGCCAGGCGGAAGCTGTCCTATCAACGCCTGGAAAAGTCCGGGTGACCCACTTCATCTAATTACCCTTATATCCTGTGGAGGCCCCTTAAAAAGCACTCCTCATCCAATAGATTTCAATGCATCCCCCATTTTTAGGAATATAAACCCATATTCTTTAGATATAGTCATGGAATAAAATTCCATATGATTCTCAAAGAGGTAACTTCGGAGTACATTGATTCCTTGAAGTATGTCAGGGAGATTAAGAGGGAGTTGAGAATTCCTCAAGGGATCTCCTGATATAATGGATGTCGGCAAGTAAGCTTATAGAAAGCGTGAGAGCCGAATATCCTGAAGGAAAGGTCTGCCTATTCCTAGATGAGGTTCAGAATTGGGAAGACTAAGGTAGAAGGATCAGATGGCTTCATGATGTTAAGGCTTTCTTTCTCTACGTTTCAGGCTCTTCCTCTGTACTTCAATCCTCCGAAAATACCAACAAAGCTTAGAGGCGTTATATATCTAAATTAGTTCTTCCTTTATCTTTCAGAAAGAGAGAGAAGATGCGTTGTAGATATCGTACCTTTATAGTCATGACTCATAAGTCATGAAAGTAAAGATAAAAGCAAGTAAGCGAGTATTCAATTACCTAAATGTGGCGATCTCATGTCATCTAGATGGGCGCTCCTTTCCATAATTCTGCTTATCTTTGGGATGACTCTCGGATATGTGAGCAAATGCGGCACTAATGCTACACTTAGCACGGGAGCTATCATAGATGGTCCCTTCTTCTGCCCTGAGGATCATTGCTCAAGCATAGTCATAAGATGGATATCTAAAGCCAACAGCAGCATAGATTTGGCCATGTACTCCTTTACACTGGATTCCATCGGAGATTCCCTAATCAATGCTCATAAAAGGAGGATAGATGTTAAGGTTATCTTAGAAAGAAACCAGATAAACCAGTGGTCTGAATACAATAAGCTAAAGAAGAACGGCATTAAAGTTATGATTGATAAAAATCCAAGATATATGCACAACAAGTTCATGGTTATAGATGGTGAGGTGGTTCTCACAGGAAGCTACAATTATACGAAGGAAGCAGACACTAGAAACGATGAGAACTTGATAGTGATCGTGAGCAGGAGCGTTGCCAGGGCATATGATGGCGAGTTCGAGGAAATGTGGAAGGGAAAGTTCGGATCTTAGAAATGAGATGAACACCTCATCCAGTCTAGTTATAATAAGTCTATGCTAATCAGAAGTCTAGTTATCTCAAACAGCCTCACAATTATCAGAGAGCATGGGGGCTATAAAGATATTCAGGGTGAATGAGATCGCTAGTAGCTACTAGTGATATCGATATCATCGTTAGGACTTGAACTTCACGTCTTTCAGCCACCCTCCATAGACTCCACCTGCACAATCTTTTGGGTATATGTGATTGTGGGGTTGAAGAGACCTCAGTAATTGGTAATCAATAAAGAGGAAGGTATCATGGATATCCGGCCATTATTGAGAATATTAGGTAGAGAGATTGGCATTCCAATGCATTAAGTCAGATTCTTCAGGTTGCTATCTTCCACTATAGTCTGATCTGAGCATTTAAGGAAAAGATGGAGATTATAAGGTAGAGTTATTGATCTTTGGGGCTTTCACCTATTAATATTACATCTCCATAAACATTCACTAGTTTAGGATTCGATGTTATTAGAGAAGCCTTCTTATCGATAGCAGTTGCTATCGAAATTGCATCTTGTATCGAAAGTAATTTCTTTATCATCAGGCGACCAGCAGCCAGAGCTATGCTCTCATTCACTTCTATCAGTTTAACTGGCCACCTCCTGATCGTTGCAATCACTTCATTGGCCTTGCTCATTTCTAGCTCGCTACCTACCAAATAGTAGAGCTCGCTTACTGCCAGATAGTTTATATATAAGCTGGCTTCTTTTAATATAGCTTTATCTAGAAGCTCCTCTATCAAGCTAGAACCTTTCTTGCCTGTCAGATATGTTAAGATAGAGCTAGTATCTAGAACAAAGCTCATAGGCCCTCCCTTCTATATCTTGAGATTAGTTCTAGGAGATCGCCCTTTAACTGAAGTTCCCCTCTTCCTCTGTTTGTAGGTAATGGCACTATGACTATTTCATCTCCAAAATCTAAAATTTCAACATTTTTGCCTGGAGCGATCCCGTACTTCTTCCTAATCCTCGCTGGAAGAACGAGCTGACCTTTTGTAGAGACCTTAGCAGGCATATTCCTCACTCTTTAGTAATACTAATCGCTTATAAGTATTACCTTAAATTATACAATTCAGTGCTATCTATATATTAGTAACTGAAAAATAGTGAGAATAAAAAATATACTTCTTTGATAGAAGTCAATTGAAGTAAATATCTGTAATACATGATAAATAATTGATTAGAATTTTTTGGTAAAACAAAATTAAAATTTGTATTACTAAAATTTGTATTACTGAGAATGAGAATAGAAATAGAAAAAGCCAAATGGACCTTAGAAACCTTTCAGGAGATTAGAGAGTGCCTGAAAGCCTAAAAATAGATAAAGTAAGGAAAAACCACAGGATATAATATTTCTTATCTGCCAGCCCGACAGCAGTTTGCCGCTTAGCTTATCTAGATGTTTAGAGGCTATATTAATCCAGTTCTGGTGCAAGGCTCTAATAACCTAACTGTAGGCCTTCCTTGAGAATGTCCAATAATCAATCACTAGTTATCCTTTTAATCTGAGGATAGGCTAATCCCTGTTGATGAGAAAGATCTCTAGGGACTGTGTCAGGAAAGAGGAGTACGAGCTGCTCTATAATCTTGGGAGCTTAGTGAGGGAGGCTGTAGGTTATGCTATCTCTAGACTCTCTGCCAATGGATTTAAGCTAAAAGAGGCGGAGGTTCCTCGCTTATTTCTCCACTGCATGCATCTGCTAACTACTAGTTTCAATTATGAGGACCTAAGCGAGATGGATACATCCTATATGGAGTTCTACAAGTTCTTCAGAAAGTACATAGAAGAGAGATTTTGGCTGATAGTCTGGCGCCTCCTTGAGCTAAGAGGTGTGAAAGTCAAGGAGATTATAATAACGGATAGGATGGGAGGTGAAGGGCTATCCGAGTTCAGATACTACATGGGAAGAGATATAGACTGTATGATAGTAGTCAATGGCTCGCTAAGTAAAGCCAAGATAGAGGCGAGAAGGATAGAGGAGGAGTTGAACAACGTGGTAAGTAACGAGCTTCAGAAGGTGGCGATAGATAAAAGAGCTGATGACTACCTTGAAAATCACGAATCCTACAACCTGTTTGAGATAGAAGTCTTCGACAGCGAGGAGGAGGCTAAGAGGTGGGGGATAATAGCGAAGTATGATAAGAAGATGTATAAGAAAGAAATAGCCAAAACAATCTTTCCATTAGGATAACTTATATTTCTCTAGGGAAGCTGCGTTAGGAATTAGGCAGTTACCTCCATTTTTATCTTACTTAATTAAATTCGTCCTACAATGAACCAAATATTTGCAAATATGATGTTCATCCTGCTTGCGATCCTCACAGGAGTAATAGATTTCGTACCATCCACAACTTATGCTATGCAATTCATAATGCTGCCCTTTTCATTAATCATTAGGAAAATAGATAAGAGAGTTTAAGAATCTGCTAACTAAGAGGATCTTAGCAGGCAGGACCCTCAGCGAAGGTTATTAGCAGAGAAGGGAGATTGCCTAGATGCAAACGGCGAACCGATCAAGTTAGAGGGGATAAGTCGCTTATGTCATTTAATGAATCTCAGTTCCGATTAGAGAAGATTTAGTTCCTTATGAGTAATAATAATATAAATTTGAAGAGAGAACCATGTAAGAGGAATTAAGTTTATAAAATGGTCCACATCTATAACAGCATAGATGCTAAAGGATCTTCAGGAAGCCTTCTTGATAGATCAGTTGAAGCAGTTGGTTGAGGATGCTGTTTCATATGCTCTGAGGAGATTAAGAGCAGAAGAGATGCAAGTTGAAAGGAAGGAATTACTCTCTATCCTACATGCATGCCCTAGGCTAATGAGTAGAGTCCCTGGAGAGATCTTATCAGATAATGAAGTAAAATACATGGAGTTCTATAAATTTTACAAGAAGTATATAGAAGATAGAGCATGGTACATTATATGGAGGATCTTAAAGCTGAGAGGCGTAGAAGTTAGAAAAATAATTATTTCAGATAGGATTGGTGGAGAAGGGCTGCGCAGCGGGAGATGCTTTATGGGGAGGGATATAGATTATTTAATAGTTGTAGATAGCGATCTACATGAGACAAGACATGAAGTATCAGAGATAGAAGCAACCCTCGATAAGATAGTAGGAGAAAAGTTAAGGAGTATAATAGGAGATAAGGAGAGAGTTAGAGAATTGGAGGAATGTAAGGCATTTTCTCTCTTTGAAATTCAAGTATTTGAGAGGGAAGATGAAGCTAGAGCCTGGGGAGTTATCAGAGAGTTCGACAGATGCAGATACTTAAGAGTAAGATCGAGAGAAGTGTTCTCCTCCCTCTAAAAAAGAATTAATGAAAATGAGGTGAATTGCCGGCTATTCGTAGCTTTTGCTGCCTGTAATATGAGGAAATTCCTTTTCCTTGCCTCTAAATCTTATGCTATTCTTGACAATATCAGGACTTGGAATTCTGGATCTGATGTAAACCTGCCATTTCTCTCCAAACCCTTACAATAATAGATTGATGAGTCTGCTGGTAGAACCATTCTTCTTGATCATGAGCCTAGGGATAATAATATCTTATCTATACTTCCTCTTCAGATATTTGAAGATGCCTAAGGAGGATCTCTATATATCTCTCAGCTAGCCGAACATAACATTTTTCCTACTTTTCATCCCTTTGCTTCCCCACTCACCCAATAAAGAAAAAAGGTAGGACCTGATCCTATTCTAGATGATTATAGAGAGACTCTCGACAGGAGTTAAGGAACTGGATAAATTACTAAAGGGAGGAATACCTAAGGGATTCTTGGTGGCTGTTGCAGGTGAACCAGGTACAGGTAAGACGATTCTATGCCTTCACTTCTCTTGGCAAGGCGTGTTAGATGGCGATAGAGTTGTATACGTTACAACAGAGGAATCGAGGGATTCTGTTATAAGGCAGGCAGAAATGCTCGGAATGAGGCTTGAGGATGCTGTTGATAGGGGAAAAGCCATAATAATCGATGCTCTTCTAGGCTCAGATAGATGGAGCCTCCGCTCTCTCAATCCTGAAAACCTAGTGGAGAAAATAGTTGAGGCCAAGAGGGAACTGGGTTATGGAAGGGCTAGACTTGTTATAGACAGCATGAGTGCTTTCTGGCTGGATAAACCAGCAATGGCTCGCAAGTACTCCTATTATCTCAAGAAAGTCCTTCATAAATGGAACTTTACAATAATGGCCACTACTCAATATGCTATAAGCACTTCAGAGGCTTTTGGATTCGGTTTGGAGCATATAGCAGACGGGATAATAAGGTTTAGGCGAGTAGTTAGGGGAGGAGAGCTGAGGAAGTTTCTGCTAGTTGAGAAGATGAGGCAAACACCCCACGACCTTAGGATGTATGAGGTGATTATCGAGCCTGGGATAGGTATGAGGCTTATGGGTCCGGTAAAGTATAGAGCCGAGGACTTTGCTCTACCAACAAGCGTTTCTAAAAAGATAGTGGAATCTAGGAAGAGAGTTAAGAGCGAAGTTCCTGATGACTAGCAGCTCATTCGTTTACTCATGCTTTATTCAAAATTGATTTATAGAGCTCTAATATCCTCTCTCCAACTATTTTTATGTCATATTTTGTCTCAACTAGTTTTCTTCCTCTCTTAACGAAATCTTCTGCATTATCTATCATTCTCAAAGCTTTCTCCAAGAAAACAGGATTTCCTAGTGTGTAAAATATAGCAGTGTCACTAAAGAGCCTCCTATGCACCTCTATATCTGAGAGTATCAAGGGCTTTCTGAGCGCCATCGCCTCCAAGGCTATCGTTGGAAAACCCTCACTCCTGGATGGCAGCACTATGGCATCAGATCTCAGTGCATAGGGAATCCATTCTCTCCTACTTAGGGATCCCAAAAACCTGACATTCATTCCTCTAGATAGGACCCTCAGCTTCGGCATCAGAGAACCCTTCCCAACTATCCATAGTCCGACGTCCATTTTCAATCTTCTCAAATCTAGAAGAAATTGATCCAGCCCTTTGGCTTCTACAAGACCTCCAACGAAGAGGAGCTGAGGTTCGGCATCTCTTTCCATGACTCTAGCCCTCGAAGCCATGGAATCGAGCTCATCAACATCAACGAAGTTTGGTATAACAACGATCTTGTCCTTACTGATCCCCCCTCTTATCATTAGGTTTCTGTCTAGATCTGTCAAAGCTATGAAGGTGGATGCATTTCTGACTAAGTGAAAGGAAATCTTCTCATAGATCGAGGCTATGAGGCCATACAATCCGCTATAGAAAGCTCTTCCATGGAGAGTTACCAAAGTTTTCTCCTTGGGAGAGAAGGGATAGGATAAGAGCGTCGTAAATGTGTAGATCGAATGCATGTGAATTATATCAAAATCTTTAGCCATTCTTCTAAATTCTAGTGGAAGTTTAAGGGAAAGAGGGTTCCTGAGAGGTTCAGCTAGGCTCCGGAATCTATAAACCTCATAACCGTCTTCCATAGACTTGCCAGCTAGGTCGCTGGATACGGTGAGCACAGCGACATCATGCCCCTTAGATGTCAAGAATTTGGAGAGCCGCTGCACATAATACTCTATCCCACCGGGATGAGGAGGAAAGCGATGGGAAACTTGGAGAATCCTCATCTCTTCTACCCCTGAAAGAACCAGTTAACAGTCCTCCTAAGCCCTTCCCTCAGATTGACCTCAGGCTTCCATCCGAGCCTGCTTATCTTCTCTATGCTAGCTCTGCTCCTCTTTATATCGCCAGGCCTAGGAGGGAAAAATTCTATTCCAGTATCTATCCCAATTATTTCAAAGAGGAGATCAGCCAGCTCTATTATAGAGGCCTCATGACCTGTGCCCACGTTAAATATACCACTTTCATCACTCTTCAATGCTTTGGTCACAGCTTTAGCTATATCCCTCACATATACAAAATCTCTGGTCTGCTTTCCATCTCCCTCGATTGTTAAAGGAGCTCTCTTTCTGATTTTCTCCAGGAACTTGTAAATCACTCCTGCATAGGGACCTGGCTTCATGTATGGACCATAGACATTGAAGAACCTTAGAGATATGTAATTTAATCCATAATTTCCATGATAACCAGCTAAGAGGCTCTCTCCTGATAACTTGCTCGCTCCATAAACATTCTTAGGGATCGTTGGATGATCTTCGTCTATAGGTAGATAGCTAGGTTCCCCGTACACGGCTACACTGCCGGCATATATGACTTTATCTATACTATTCCTCCTAGCAGCCTCTATCACGTTGAAAGTTCCAGTAACATTAGTTTCCACTGCTATTAATGGGTTCTTCATTGCCTCAACGGCGCTAACCATGGCAGCTAGATGGACTACTTGCTGGCTCTCCCTCATTGCATTCTTCACGGAATTGAGGTCTCTTATGTCACCTCTGATGAATGGTACTTGCATTGGAGGTCTCTCTAGATCATATACTAATACATCATAGCCAGCCTCTAGCAGTTCCTGAACTACATATCTGCCAATGAAACCCGAACCTCCTGTAACGAACACCCTCAATTATTTCAGCACCATATGAAATCTCTCCAGAAATAAAATAAGATAGTTGATATACTCTAGCAGTATTAGCTTACCACCCACTCATCCGGCACCAAAGTTAAATCTAATATGATCAAAACGTCTGGAAGCAAAATGATCCAGCAACTGAGGTATAATCTCGCTCTGCCGATAGCTGTGCTTTCCTTACCCTTACTCCTCCTTGATATTGGGTGGTATAGACTCGGAGTTTATCTAGTACCAATACTCATATCTTTTCTCCTCGAAAATGACTTTGAATTTAAAGCGAAGCTTCCTGTAGATCAAATAATATCTGCTTTCATACTAGTATTAAGCCTTTTATCCCTCTCAGGTTATCTATCTGGATTTTGGGGAGCAATCTTCACGATGGTCCTCATACTAATGTCGGGATTCGGCTTTGCTCCTCCTAAGAGCTTAAAGGACAGAATAGCCTTTAGCTCCATTACAGGGATACTTCTAGCCTCTTTTATTGCTCTTATCTACATCCTCCTAAAGAACCTGCAACTCTTCTTGATAGTTCCAATATTCGCACTGATCTCTTCCGCATATTCCCTAGCTAGAGAGAGAGCAAGCTCAAGGGAGATAAAGTTAGATTCTTATCTCACTATATTGCTCATCTTGGCTTTCTTCTTTGCATTAGAACTTGCTGCAGTCACCCCCTTCATGTTCAAATTCATTCCCAACGATCTTATCGCGCATCAAAGCCATGCTAGGCTCCTCATAGATATGCCCAGCAGCTATGCGACGTGGAGCTATTTAGGCTTTCACTCACTCATGTCCTCTATTTATGTCCTTGCCAATCCTGATTCCTTTAGTTTGATGTTCTCTACGATAATTCTGAACTTCTTAGCGCTTTACTTGATATATACTGCCTTTTCGGACATGGAGTATAAAAAGGAATCTCTTGCTATATGGGGACTCCTAACCGGTTTCGGCTGGCTAGCCCTCTTGCTTTACGGGGATAGTTTCGCTGGACTGAAGCTAGCTGATAAGGCTTCTTACAAATCTCTAACTTGGAGCCAACCGATCTTCTTTTGGGGATTACCCCTCACCTTGGCGATAGGTCTCCTTGCCTTCCTGCTTTATCTGGACATTTATTGGGAGGGAGATAAGAAGATAAAGCTAGTTTACATGATAATAGGGATTCTTTCAGCCTTTTTGGTTCACGTAGCTGAAGCATTGGTCTTTGCAGTATATCTAGTAATAGTAGCTCTACTCCTCGGTAGAAGGAAGGTATCTTCTCTTGCTTCCCTATCTGCAGCAGTTGCTCTTTCGATACTCTACTACTATCCAAGGATCTATACCGGCTCAGGTCCGGGCACATCAGTATACTTGCTTCTAACATCTCTTCTTGCTCTAACATTAAACGAACTGAGGGAAAGATATCTCAGTAAATTGGCTGTTAGATTCTTCAACCTGTTCAGGAGATGGGACAGAGAAATAGTAGACTTATTGCTTGCTCTCTATGTAACCGGGCTTCTAATATGGTTTATTCACCTAGGTGAAGTGAATGTTGATGCTATATATAACCTTGGGCAAGTTCCATGGTTCTTCTATACAGTTATGTTAGGAGTAGCAGGGATCTTGGCCATAGCTTCCCTGAGATTCAAATATAAGCCAGAATTCGCCCTTCTTATCATAGTAAGCATAGCTATGGGGAGATTCGTCACCTACTATAAACTGACAGGAGGCACAATAAGCTACTGGGAGTACAGGTTCCCCTTCTATGCGGCTCTGGGCATATCTGCCTTAGGATCCATCTATGTAGGTAAGACAATAAAAACAAGAATTGGAACTGAGAAGAGATATGGATTGCTTTTAGCAATCTTCTTACTTTCAGGCTACGCTACAACAGCTGTCAGTTTCCAAACGTGGTATCAGTTGGGCGTCACTAATACTGGAACTCTAAACGAGGTTGATTACAGGTTCGCATCCAGCAACATGTTCTTCAAGGAGAATCCAAATATACCCGCTCTTCTACTTACTTCATACTCCGTATCTCTCTCCGATATCCTGTCGCCGCCAACAAAGATAAAGTCTCTCGCTCCTTGGCTACCTTATGGGCCGGAGATTCCATTATACTCTTTAGCTATGCTTTCTCCATCGGCATCAAAATCAAATAAAGTAGCTATTCTTGGAACATTAGCCGATCTAGGATATTTAGAAAAGGTCAATGCTTCTTTCTCCTATATTAAGAGATTCCTCGGTCCAATAAAGAGCTACCCATCCCTAACGGTACTTAACCTGTCATCTCCTCCTATTCCTAATGCTAAGCTAGCAATTATCTTGCCTGATGATACTTACTTAAGGAGGAGAGCCCTTGTTGCTTATGAGCTTCTTAGGAAGGAGCTTCCTATTCATACCATCTACTTAAGTGATGATCCTCTCGCGCCCAAGGGAATTTACATAGGTCCTTCCTCAAGCAAGGTTAGTGTGAACGGGGAGATACCAAGCAGTCCCTATGATCTCAGATGGCTTTACATATGGGGTAACTTTTACAATGGGCTTAAAGTTAACGGAGGAAGAGGCTTCGCGATCACCACATATGAGCTGGATGATGGAAGCTATGAACTGAAAGCCTGTGGTCAGATGAGAGGTTATATAGCTCTCATATATGATTATAGAAATTTCAGAAATTATAGGATAGCTCAGCTTTATCTAGATAAAAACGCGTTGATCCTTAGGACAATTAAAAAGGGTAGGGTCTCATCCGAGAAGCCTATCTTGGTTCCTGCACAGAAGGAATGTGCTGATTTAACAATCTCTCTCGTAAAAGGCAAGCTCCAGCTTAGGGTAAATAGCAAACTGATAAGCCTCCCCTCTATTAGAAAGCTAGGTATCTTAGGATTTGAGACGGGGAACTTCACGGGAGAGATAAAAGGTAAGATATCAGGAGTTCATTCTATACTGTGGAATCCTCCAAAGGGATCCACGCTCCTACCCGTAACAGGCAACGGCAGCTTGGCTAGATCAGTGGACTTAGGCATGGCGAACCTGACGAAGGCCAAGAGTTCTCTCAAATTCATAAAACTGGGCTTAAAACCTGAAAAAGAGAAGATAGAGCGAGTAAAGTATGTAGCTCTATCATTAGATGCTAACGGGACGGTCTACGTTGAGGGCCGCCCCATATGGATCCAAGTAGGTGAGATGAGGAGGGACCTAAACCTGACCCATATCAAGATAAAAGCGAAAGGAGTATCATTTAGGTATGGAGAAGGATTTTACGTAGATTTAGATCTGAGGCAGCCAAGCGTAGAGAATGCCAGCGAAGCGATCGTCAGGTTCAGAACTCCTGTCGAGGTAAAGGTAGAAGGAGAACTAAAGCTTAAGGGGCATCCTTTCGTAAGGTATGTAAGCAGGACAGGAAGTATTGAGGCAAAGGAAGCGAATCTATCCATAATAATGGCTGATAAGGTCGTACTACTAGATAAGTTAGAATACAAGAAGGCCTTAGGTCCTACTCATGTAAGGAGAGCTCCACATAAATCGTTCAATGAGGGTAAATACTTATTAGAGGCAATGATTGAGCTTACAGCTCTCTTCTCCATTTTCTACTATGTGGATAAGAAGTATGTAACTGGCTACATTCCTAAGAAAAGATTAGGGAAGGAGAGAAGAAAGAAGCGAGAGAAGGGGAAGGCTAAGGAAAAGAGAAAAATAAAGAAAAAAGAAAAGAGATAACTAATTCAAAGCCTACCCTTTTATCTTAGAATGGCGTTAGATCCATAGAATACTTTAAGTTCCTCTTTTCAAGTTTTCAAGCCAAGTTTTACCTTCAATCTCCTTGATGAGACCTATGATTCCCTTAGGCAAATATAGAATGGATATTATGAGAGTTAAGCCATATACGAGAGTGTAACCGAAAGGCATCCAACCTCTCAGTACCTCCTCAACGCCATATATGACTAATGCCCCAATGATGGGCCCTTCTATTGTATAAAGCCCGCCGAATATAGGCATTATCATTGCAGCTACAGAGATTGTTATGCTGAAGACCTCATACGGATATACATAGGTAATATATCCTGCATCAAAGCCACCAGCAGCTCCAGCAAGGAGTGCACTCAGTGAGAAAGCAAGCACCTTATACTTGGTGGGATTAATCCCTAGAACAGAAGCAGCATCTTCATTTTCCCTTATGGCTGAAAATGCGTAGTTTATCCCCATCCTTTCGAGCAGTATAACTAGGAGGATGCTCGCTAGTGCTATCCCAAGTATGGTATAATAATCAACAGTGACATTCCCTCCGAAAATTGGAGGAACGCCAATCCCCATGGCCCCAAAAGTTATTCCCCTTGCATACAGGAAGAGAACTCTCATAGCCTCAGCGAACGCTAGAGTTGCTATAGAGAAGTAAGCGCCCTTCATTCTCAAGGTTATGAATCCCAAGGCCACTGCCACAGGTAGAGCAGTTAGCCCTCCAACAAGAGGCCCTAGCTCCGTTGGGACCTTGAGGTAGACATTGAACAGGGCAGCAGCATAGGCACCTATTCCAAACAAAGCTGCATGTCCTACGCTGAGATCTCCCGTCCTCGCCAGTATATCAAAACTTATCGCTAGGACAACATATCTAAGAGATCCTATGGCTACCCTCGTGATATATTCTCCAGATACCAGCGGGATGGCTATTGCCAGTATGGCTAATAGATATATCACAATCCTAAATTCTGTCCTTTGCTGCAAGATATCACTTCCCGAAAAAGCCGGTAGGCTTTATCGCGAGCACAGCTACTATGACGGCGAAAGCTATCCCTGGAGCTAAGCTTCCTCCTAATGGAAGGAATGCCCCAACGAGGGCCTCAGCTAGTCCTAGGGTTATGCTGGCTATTATCATTCCCAAGTAACTACCCATCCCTCCTAAGATCACTACGCCAAATGCTTTCAGGGTCAAATCTCCACCAATAAAAGGGTCTATATACAGATTCAAGGTGACCAGTGAACCAGCAACCCCAGCAAGCATACTAGCTATTCCCGAAGTGATTAGATAGACTTTACTTACATCTATTCCCATTAAGGAAGCGGCCATAGAATCCTGACTTACAGATCTCATGGCTCCACCTAACTTCGTTCTCTCTAGAAAGAGGAGGAATCCAAGGGTGAAGCCTATAGCTATCCCAAATGCTATAAGTTTCCCTAAGCCAACGCTGATGGGCCCGATTTGGAAGACGATAGAGGCGTAGGGGACCTCTACCTGTCTCATATCACTGGTCCACAGTACTAAAGCTAGGCTTTGGAGAAATACAGAGAATCCAAATGTGAGAGCGATTTGATTATAGGCAGGGGCTCTTAGCACAGGCTTGAGAGCCACCCTATAAAAGATGAGTCCTATAACAAACATTATTGCTGCATTTATCGGTATAAATACTACAGGATCTATTCTGAAGAGCTTAGCTGCCCAGAACGAGAAATACGCTGCCAGCATTATTAGATCCCCATGGGCGAAGTTAGTTATGTCCATAACACCGAATATAAGATTCAAGCCTAGAGTGACAAGAGCATAGAAGCCACCGAGCAATATTCCATTTAGAAGCACTTGCAGCACTAAGTTAAGCATTGTCGACTACCCTTCCTTCTAGGAAAGATAAAAGATGAGGGTTAACCCCCTCTCTGGGACCAGGTAAGTACGGGGTAAATCAGGTTTCCGGATTTGTACTCCTCTGGGTAGAGAATAACTACCTTCCCTTTCTGCCATTGAACAACGAATAGCCTATCAACTACTTGATGCAGCGTCTTTCCTGTCTGCTTAAACTTTACAGTCCCTAGCGGAGATTCTATCTGGACCTTCTCGAGTGCATTTATCAAGTTTTCTTTACTCAAACTTTTTACATTCTCAATTGCCTTGCAGGCCATCTTTGTTGCAGTATAACCAAATGGAGCCCAGTATTCAGGAGGACGGCCGAACTTATCCTCAAACTTCTTTACAAAGGCCCTCGCTTCAGGAGTGCTCAGATATGGAGACCAAACATCAACTCCAGCAACGTAGTCGCCTATATCCTTAGGATATCCAGGGAACTCAGGAGCCACTATGAAAGTTAGCTTCGGATTGAAATTATTCTCCTTCTCATTTCTGAAGAAGACAGGGTAGTCTCCAGGATAGCCAACTATATAGAATACATCTGGATTCTGTTGCTTGGCTTTAAGCACAACTGAAGAGAAGTCAGAGCTGCCAGTCTTGAAGCTCTCACCCACGACTGTCCATGACGCATTCTCCTTCTTACTCAGGTTAACGAAGTACTCATAGCTTGTGGTACCATAGACACCATCCTCATATGCCACGAATATCTTCTTAGGGGTTTCTTTCATGTGGTGGAGGAAAAATTCTATGACAGTTCCCTGTCTATGATAATCCCAAGGATGCATGTGGAAGAACCATCTCTCCTGCCCGACTAGAGATTCTACTTTGACAGATGAGGCTCCTAATACGAATACCAGTGGCCTGTATCCCTTAATGGCATTCATAGAGGCGTAGGTGACTGTGGATGAGTAAAAGCCTATGATTATAGGTACTTTTTCCTTAGTTATGAGGTCTGTGGCTCCATTTATTGCTGTATTAGGATCTCCTTTGGTGTCCCTGATCACTAGCTCTACATTCTTCCCTAGGACTCCTCCATTAGAATTGATCTCCTCGACGGCCATCTTTATACCCCTCAGGGCTTCCTGTCCTGCTGAGGCATAGGATGCAGTGCTTAGGGGTAGTATTACCCCCAGTCTAATCTTCCCAGGAAGCTTCTTCTGTACTCCTGGAGCCGGCCGAGGCATTAAAAGATAAGCAGCACCAGCCAGCACTACTATTACTAATATAACAGCAGTTACAGCCTTTCCAGACATAAAAGATCACCACCCCTATGGGTAAACTCTTCTCCACAGGGTAAAACTTAAAGGCTTCGGCAACCCACTTAAGATAGATCGCATCATTTAGGCTATCGCCGATTATACCGATTTCGCATGGATGCATTGGGGTGAAGAAGGGAGATGATTGGTTTGGGCGGTTCAATATTAGCATTGAGGGATTTAAAAGTTAGTCTAAGCTCTATGGATAGAGTCATTAGTGTAGAAAATATTTATAAATCCTTTGGAGGGCTAAAGGCTCTGAAAGGAGTCTCATTTAGCGTCAAGCCTAGGGAGGCCCTCGGGATAATAGGACCTAACGGAGCCGGTAAGACCACGCTATTCAATGTGATCACAGGCTTCTTGAGGCCAGATAGAGGCAAGATCGTTTACCTAGGGCATGATATCACCGGGAAAAAGCCTCATTACCTGAGCAAGCTTGGTATAGCTAGAACTTTCCAAATAGCTAAGCCCTTCGAGGACATGACTGCCATAGAAAACGTTCTGATAGGCCTCCTATTCTCAAAGAAGAGGAAAAATGGATTTAGAATGAGCATAGGTGAACTAAAAAAGGAGGCAATTAACGTATTGGAGGCCGTAGGACTCTACTATAAAAGGAATTCTCCTGCTCATCAACTGACTGTGGTGGAGAGAAAGAGATTGGAGCTGGCAAGAGTCCTAGCCATAGAGCCGAAGATACTCCTGCTTGATGAAGTGATGGCGGGACTAAGCAGCCAAGAAGTAGAATGGGAGGTCAGCCTACTCAAGAAGATAAAGGAGGAGAAGGAACTTACAGTAGTCATGATAGAACATGTCATGAAGGCGATAATGAGCTTCAGCGATCGGTTGATAGTTCTACATTATGGTGAGAAGATCGCTGAGGGAAAGCCTGAGGAAGTAGCTAAGAATCCGGAGGTCGTAGAAGCCTACTTGGGCGGGGATTGAATGCTTCTGGTCGATGGGTTAAATGCTGGCTACGAAGAAGTTCAGGTTCTATGGGATATCAATCTAGCCGTAAGGGAGGGAGAGATAGTCTCAATAATAGGAGCAAATGGTGCCGGTAAGACTACAACGTTGAAGAGCATAGTAGGACTGATTATTCCCTTTAAAGGGATTATAAGATTCAACGGCAATGATATTACAGGTTTACCGGTTCACGAGGCAGTGAGAAGGGGAATATCCCTTGTGCCTGAAGGAAGGCATCTCTTTCCAAAGATGACAATTCTAGAGAACCTGAGGATGGGAGGGTACACTATTAATGGCGATAGGTATGAGAATCTTCTTGAAAGAGTATTCCAAATATTTCCCATCCTTAAGGAGCGGAAAGATCAACTCGCTTTAACACTTAGTGGTGGAGAGCAACAGATGCTTGCAATAGCTAGAGGATTGATGAGCGATCCAAAGATACTAATGCTGGATGAACCTTCCCTAGGTCTAGCTCCTAAGATAGTGAAGAGAGTAATGAAAGTAGTATCCGAGATAAGAGAGGGAGGAGTAGCGATACTACTTGTGGAACAGAATGCTAAGATATCATTAGAGATTTCTGACAGAGGATATGTCCTTGAAACGGGAAGGATAGTGCTTGAGGGAACTAGTAAGGAACTCTTAAGGAATGAACATGTTAAGAAGGCATATTTGGGTCTGATGTAGTGATAACGCTCATAAGCAAAAGCTTCGTAGTATCGAGCTAGATAATCTTCGTAGATAGAGAGTTCTTTTTATATATTAGCCCAATTTACAAAGGTGAAGAAGATATAATTATCTATCCCATCGTCGGCAAGATTTGGAGTATCTAACTAAAATGGTCTTTTTCTCTTCAGGTTCAAGCTAAGGATAAAATGGGACTAATCATATATCCCAAAGCAAGCGAGCAAGCATGCCAGACCAAAGCCTTAAGGTCAAATGTGAAATCCTCTCTATAGTTATAATACTATAAAAGCTTCCCTTAAGAGATGGGAGTAATATCTCAAGTTTGTCGTGAGGAAGGAGTATATAGACAAATTCATCGAAAGTTAGGAAGATTTAGGGGCTCCTAAAAGCAGTCCTTCAAGCTATAATTCCAGTTGGCAAGGGGTTAGAAATTAAAGAGAAGGAAACTAGAGGAAGCATAGATGAAAAAGTATTTATGAATAGATGGCATTCGCATAT
>WALU01000037.1 GCA_015522685.1 Thermoproteota archaeon
TCAGATGTGTATAAGAGACAGACTCATAAGTTAATATGTGAATTTTTAGTAAATATATTTATACTACAAATAGCTATATATTATTAATAGTGATAATTATGTCTAAAAATAGAGAAATATTTGATGAATTTATTCTGCTCCTCGAAGTACTAGTCGCGGCTTGGCGGCTATGCGATGTAGTGTTTGACCACTACCTTCTACTAATTGTCCTCATGATCCTCATATACTGTTTGATCTCCAAGATGGCCCATATCACATGCCATAGGACGATCCTAATGATCCATCTCCCGCGGGAGGGTGCAATCTAGCCCTGCGAAGGATACCTTCCGTTGTCTTGTAAGCCAACATCCTTCGGTGCTGTCATCTGGATCCTGACCTCACTTCACTTAAGCGCATGGGCGGGAGATGAGATAAATGATATAAGCCAGGAGTTCGAAATAGGTAAAGGATTGAAGTTAGATCGCAAGAGCATAGAAAAATAGGTGAAGAGTTTGAAGGCGAGGAGAGTTATTGGAATTTGCTGGGTGAGGGTATGATAAATGAGGATACCGTAAAGGAGGCAAAAAGCCTCATGTACTCCTTCAAAGACGACATTTACATCATTAAGAAATTCGGAGAGGAGATAAAATGGACAGAACTGGAACCACAAGAGCCAAGTAGGATAGTGGCCTTTGACAGTGGCTACCAGAAGACCAACCTGCTCGGCTCCTTCTTCTACCTGAAGATCAGGGTCGGTGTGTACGATACAGAAGGTATCCTCACGGAATCAAGGGATCTCGAGGAGAGGTTTCAAGTTCCAGGGGCCGGAACGGCCTCATCCCTCTACGCCTCCATATCGGGAATGAGAGCCGTGTGGGCCTCCGTTAAATCGGTCCTGGGCAGCGTAGATGAGGGCCTTATAATGATAGATGGTCCCTTGGGGGTGGCACCTGAGCCTTTCTCGCCCTATCTCAAGAAGAACTTAGAGCCCAGGTTTAAGAGGAGATGGTACGCCTATGAGAATGTGTATAAAGATCTGATTAAGTTGATAAGGGATTCTCTCATGGAGATAAGGGAAAAGAGTGGCCTATACATTGTAGGCGTTAACAAGAATACCTCAGGAAAGTTCCTCCTTCGCATCAAGGGATATATAGAGGGGGCATTCCTCAGGGATGATGTGACCCCAATCTCCCTGATATTTGAAAGGGGAGAGGTGAGCGTGCCCTTCCCAGTCTATCCGGAGAAGGAATCGGACGGCGAGTGGTTCGATGAGAGTAAAATGGGGAAGTGGAGGAATGCTCTCGTGTATCTGGTTGAGAAGATCTCTAGAGAGGAGGGCTTTGAGGATCCCTTGAGGATAGCATACGAAACCGTCCAGAGAAGGTCCGTCTACCTCAAGACGATGGATTACTACATCCCTCCGATAAGGCTGGAGTTCCCCGCTTGGTACTCCGATGAGGACATCAAGCGCGCTGCAGCCATGGTGCTCGCGGATGTGGAGGAGGGAGAGAAGATACCCAACTCCCTCCTAATGGCTGATCTCCTTAGCAGAGTACATGAGGACGAGGGCAAGGGGTCTTTGAGAGCATTGATAGATGCTATTATATCCCTCGGTGAGGACGAGGATGAGAGGAAGCTGGCGGATCTCTTACTGTTGGGCGCAGTTGGGAGGGATCTATCCCACGTGTTGGGGTGAGCTTATGGCATCAGGAGAGAAGATAGGAGTTGTAGGAAGCCCATCCACCTCCACAAACTTCATTTGCGAACTTAATGAGAAGGGGAAGAGAGAAGGGATAACCGTCACTGCGATAGTGAAAGCTTACCATCCCAGGCTTGATAAGCACATCTTCGGTGTAGTTGAGGAGGTAAAGGAGGTCCACCCGGAGATGGGTATTAGTGAGTCTAGGGTGGGAATGTACGCCTCTGCATATGCCACACAGTCTGAGAGGATGGCCCAACTCATGGATAAGGTAGTGAAGGCTAGGGCGGTTACCGCCCTAGAAGTGAGGATCATTGGCTCCTTAGAGGAAGGCGATATCGAGAGACCGAGGACACCTCTCCCCATAGGATCCCCTGTATACCTCCCTAGTGAGGAGGAAGTAGCTGAACTCGTGGGTACTAGCGGGGAGATTATGATAGGTAAAGTTCCTCTAGTGGGTACGGAGGTTAAAATGGGTATAGATGATGATGTACCAACGCATATCGCGATATTCGCCCAAACAGGACATGGAAAGACTTACACCGCGGGCTGCATAGTTGAGGATCTGCTGGAGAATGGAGCTCCAGTTATCGTGATAGAGCCAACCAAGATGGAATGGCATACAATTGCCAAACGCTTAGATGGGAATGTAGGATACCCCGTCAAGTTCTACAGAGTAGAGAAGGATGACCTGTGGGAAGAAGACCTAAAGAGGTTCAGGAAAGAAGATGGAGGGCCTAATATCCCGTCTAAAACCTTGAAATTTGATGTTATGGAAGATGGGCTTGAGGCTCTGTTGTCAGCCGTCAGTCTCATTGCCTCAGAAGATGTTACGCCTCCAGGTAGGAGAATACTCTCCGAAATACTTGCTAGAATGCATATCTCGAACACTGATTACACTTTCAAAGATATAGAGAAAGAAGTGGAAATAAAAGCAAGAACTGGAGATCGTCCAGTCCAATTAGCTGCGCAGAAGCTTCTAGGCCAACTTATGCTGCTTGAGCAAACTAAGATGTATGCTGAACGGAAGGGAGATGCTACTAGGATAAAAGATATTGTGTCTCTTGGCACTCTCTCTATAGTGAATCTGAGGGGAGCAGAGTCCAGAGATGAGATAAAGCTAGCAGCCTATCTATTCCTAAAGCGTTTAGTGGATGCTAGGAAAAGGGAGGAAATACCTCCAGTAGTATTGGTGTTGGAGGAATCTCACGAGCTCGCGCCTAGAGGAGGGAACGACAAGCTCGCAAATCTGGTGGAATATATAGCTAGGCAAGGTAGGGGGCTAGGGATAGGGTTGATAATGGTAAGCCAGAAGCCTTCCAAAGCCAATGAGACAGTAGTAAGTCAATGCAGCACCGTAATCTTGGGAAGATTGATAGGATCTCCTGATCTAGATTACATCAGGACGGTCATAGAGGGCATAGATCCCAATATATTGGAGGAACTTAAATCTCTGGATGCAAAAGAGAAACTTGTACGCACAAGGAGGATAGCTAACAGGCTCGGCACCCCGATAAAGATAACTGTGAGAGAGAGAAGAACTTTACATGGCGGGAAGACGCCAAGCTTCATCTCTAAATGGAGAGAATGGGAGAAGAAATCCCATGGAAGATCTACTGCGGTATCTTGAGAGGATACTGGAAGAAGAGGACCTGGTTGCCCTCTTCTCCTTCATGGACGATGAAGAGGTGGAGAACCTGTTGGCTCCCTTCTTTGAGGAGGTGGAGGAATGAGGAGTAAATTAGTTCGGAGATCCTAAGTCTCCACATTTATTCAGGTATTCTCCTTATTTTGGAAATGGATCTTGAGAACAATGAAAAACTAAGCATGTGGGCATATTGAATTTCGCGAAATAGAGAACCCCACTTCCTAACAGATCGGAAGTGCTCGTTGGGCTCCAGAAAAGATCACAACATGTAAAGTGCTTGAAAGCCTCAAGCAAATCCCCTCTGATGAGGATCCGCTAACAGACACCATCGAGAAAGACCTACGTGGCGCTGTATGGTATGTCGGTAGACATATGTCTCCTCAGTTTCAGTCCTCCTCCCTCCCGCCTCAAGATTCGGCACATAATCCTACCCCTCGCCGTAAATGAAGGCATCTAACTTTTTCGTGAACCTGAAGGGGGTGTGATTTGCTGTGATACCTGGATGGGGGAGGGGAAAGGGTGTGATTCTCCTTCCGAGATTATTAGATCTGCTATCTGCTGGAAACAGGCCTGCTCCGGCCTCTCCTCTCGGCGCGCGCCGGTTGAGAAGGCTCTGGCCAACGGGCCTGGGTGTTGCCAGAATGCCGTTCTGATGCCATGCACCATCGAAGCGATCCACCGCATCTGAAGTGCATCGGAGATCACCCCGTTAACGTCCAGGGCACCAATCACACCTTCACATCCTGTGATACTCCCCCACCATTCCCCTTTTCCCTTCAATTCATCTCTAACTATCAGATACTTCCAAAGTAACCGCGGATATCCATCACGCTGCTATCTGCAGGCTTAGGATGACGGTGGATATAAGGTTCCGCGGGCCGAGGGGCCATGGACATAGCGATTCATTCATTATATCCACTTTTATGTAAAATTTTTTGAAA
>WALU01000038.1 GCA_015522685.1 Thermoproteota archaeon
CTAAGAATGTGAGGAAGAGGCCTCTATTAACTCCAATAGAAGGTCTATATATTCTAGTGGATAATTTTCTTAGAATTTTTTTTCGCTCTACGGATCCTGAAATAAGTATATTATAGAAAGTATCTAAAAAGGTAGATTTTATTGTTGGGGTTCTTATTATTATCGGCCTCCAACCAGTTTCCTTTAAGATCTCTAATATGTTAGAGCCTCCTTTCCCAACAACATATCCCGTCCTCTTCGCAATAATATAGACTTCATTAGTCTCATGAATGAACTTCATATCAACTATTTCAGCTTTTTGAGGTATTAGATTCCTCACGAACTCTTTCGTTGAATTTTCATCCTTTAAAGGCTTGGAGGCAAGCACGATGATCTTCTTTTTCAATGCTTTTGCTGCATTTGTGATGGCATCAGGTATGTCCAAGATCTCCTTAGGATTTTCGGCATATATAACCACGAAAGGCCCTTCCAACTCTACCTTAGTAATTCTAGTATAGCTAGATAGATACTCTCTGACCTTCCTCTTCAATTGCTCAGCTGGTTGCAACTAGAGCGACACCCCTTTACTTTACTTGGAAAGCTCTTTCCACAGTATAGATACATCCTCCTTCGATAAAAACGTCACTCCTTTCTCCTTATCCACAACAACAACATCTATGCCATCTCCAGTCGCGGAATCTCTGGATAATGCAGCTATCATGCCCGACAGCACGAGTCTGATAGCTTTCTCTTTGCTCATCTTAGGAGAGTACCCCTCCTCAATGACTGAAATTGCTACAGGAGATCCGGATCCTGTTGCTAGATAATCCTCCTCAGTAATAGTTCCAAAGAAATCTACATTAAATAAATGTGATCCTTCTCCGTCGATACCTCCTACTATAAGATGTGCCATTAGGTAGTAGGGACGGTAATTCCTGAGAAGAATAGATAGAAGCTTAGCCATTCCCCTTATCTTAAGGGACCTCTCTGCATCAAGGCGATAAAGCTCAGCTGTCGCTATTATCTGATTTACTAAATACTGCCCATCAGCAACAAGTCCTGATATTGTGGCAACAGCATAATCTGTGAGTTTTAACATTTTAACAGCTCTCTTACTGGCTACAAAGGTTCCACTGGTAGCTCTCTTGTCCGAAGCTATAACTACACCATTCTCAAATTTGACTCCCAGAGTTGTTGTTCCTTTGAGTAAGCCCTTTAGCTCCTTGGAAAGATCTATAGATCTCCCTTCCATTTCTATATTTCTATACATACGATCACCTTTCAAGGATATAATTGAGGGAAATATTCCCCTTTTATGTGTCGTAATCGAATTAAAAGGATTCTGTTGGATTAATATAGGTGCGCCTTGATGTCTAATGATGAAACAATAAGTCTTGTTCCTTCGCGTTTAGCCTCTAAAGGTTTTAGATTTATCTTTGAAGGAATTTCGGAAGTTTGTAGAAGATGTAAGTTAAGAGCAGCATGCGTGGATGGGTTAGAGGAGAAGAGGGTATACGAAGTAATAGATGTTAACTGGAAGAAGAAATTCAGCTGTCCGCTTCATGGGGAAGTTGTGGTTGTAACCCTGAAGAAGGCCCATCTCATAGTGGCCCTTCCTCCTGGACTCATAGAAGGTGTTATTACACAATATAAGCCGATTGGATGCGAAAATATTCTATGTAAGAACTTTCCATACTGCAGTCCGGAGGGGATAAGGCAGGGAGATAAAATAAGAGTGATAAGGAAGATAGGCCCGATAGAGGAGGGATGTGACAGGGTATTGGATTATAGGTTGTACGAGGTAGAAATAAAGTAAGATAAAGATTGATGCCTATTGAGATTCACTAGTGGGAGTTTCTTCCTGCTCTTGCTCCTCCTTCTTCTCCTCTTTCTCTTTCTTAGGTATCTCGAATTCCTCTAGGAATCTAACTTTCTTCACACTTTTAACATGCCTCATTATGAGGGAAAGGATTCTTATCTTCCTTGAATAGGCATCTCTTAACACGTAAGCCTTGGATGGTAGCTCAACGGTAACTACGCCTTCTTCGTTCTGCTTCACTTTTATATCCTCTGAAGGCACGTCAAATGAGTCCGCCACTATCGATCTAACTCTCCCTAACTCATCCTCTATTCTTCTCACTATTTCCCCTTCAATTAGAATTTTCTTACCAGCTAGTGGGTGATTGAAATCTACAGTCACTCTTCCTCCTGTAACTGCCTGTATCACACCTGTCTGTCTATCTATTTGAACTGTTTCTCCTACTCGTGGCTGTATACCTCCTCTCTCAAGCCTCTTGATGGAGTAGACTCTAACTTTTCCTCTCTCATAACTACCATATGCATCCTCTGGATCTAGCTCTAACTTGAACTTTTCTCCTTCATTTAGCTCTAATACCTTCTCCATTACCTTAGGAAAGAGATCAGCTTCCCCTGGTATTACTAAGATTGGCAGGTATATGGACTTCTCGGAGTAAATACCGCTCTCCTTAGCTACCTCCTCCTTAGTTGTCTGATATACACTGCCGGTCTTTGCATCTCTAACTGTTATACTTACCAGAATGAATGGTTTGTCAGCCAATCTTGAACACCAAGTGTGGATGAAGAGATTAACATAATAAATTGATTGGTTAGTTGGCTGAATCGACTGACTTAACCCTTGACGACACCCAAGGGTCTCAGCCTAGCTACAAGTCCAGCTATTCCAGCTTTATGGGTTACATTGGCGACCTCGTCCACATTTTTATAAGCTCCAGGTGCTTCCTCAGCAGCCACTGCATAGGAGGCTGGTTTTACTACTATGCCCTTCTCAGCTAACATCTGAACTATCTGGGTTCCCCTGTAAATTCTCTTAGCCTTGGATCTGCTCATCACCCTACCAGCACCGTGTGCTGTTGTTCCGAAGGATTCCTTCATGGCTTGTGGAGTGCCCACCATCAGATAGGAGGCAGTTCCTTCAGAGCCGGGGATGAGAACTGGCTGGCCCACATCCATATAGTCTTGAGGTATTGCTGGGTGTCCTGCTGGAAAAGACCTAGTAGCCCCTTTCCTGTGGATGTATACCTTAACCCTCTTACCATCTATCTCATGCTCCTCCAGCTTAGCTATGTTATGAGTGACATCGTAAACTAACCACATACCCATGTCTTCGGCGCTCCTCCCGAATACCTTCTCAAATGACTCCCTAGCCCAGTGAGTTATCATCTGCCTGTTGGTCCAAGCGAAATTAGCGGCTCCTTTCATGGCTTTAATGTACTTCTGGGCTATATTTGAGCTTGTATAGGCGCAGATCAGTTGCTTGTCTGGAAGCTTGAAGTCCAAAGACCTAATATTTGATAACATGATCCTCAGGTAGTCATCAGCCACTTGATGGCCGAACCCCCTGCTTCCCGTATGTATCATAGCAGTTACCTGACCCTCACGGTATATCCCCATGGCCTTAGCAACTTCCTTGTTGTATATTCTATCGACGACCTGCACCTCCAAGAAATGATTACCGCTTCCCAATGTACCAAGCTGAGGAGCTCCCCTCTCCTTGGCCCTTCTGCTTATTAGCGATGGATCAGCTCCCTCCATCATACCTCCTTCTTCAGCATGCTCCAAATCTTTCTCCCATCCATAACCATTTTCGACAGCCCATCTAGCTCCCATAGATATGACATCATCCAACTGATGGGCGCTGAGCCTAAGCTTACCTTTACTCCCCAGCCCAGATGGAACATTGGAAAATAACGCATCTACGAGCTGCTTTATCTTAGATTTCACTTCTTGTTCTGTTAGATCTGTTCTTATGAGCCTAACTCCGCAGTTGTGCACGATCATTCCGTTGGCTATAAAGTTGTGGGCTTTATGGTCGACACCAACATCGTAGAACTCCCTGTAGGAGGGCCTGATCCTCTCAACCCTCTCAACCCTCTCGATGACCATGCCTCCCCTCAGCCCATAGGCATTGACGAACTCTTCGAAGGTGGGGAATCCCTTGGGAGGCCTTGCATCCTCCGTTGGGTGGTAGAGGGACCTCTCGACGAACCTCTTATTCACAATCCCCTTGACAGACTCGTAAGCTTCCTTCAGGCTCCCGCTCCTCCTGTGAACCTCCCTTGCCCTTTCAGCGGCTGCCCTCCTGATCTCCTTCACTCTCTCCTTCCTGACCAGGTATGCGTATGCCCACAGACCCCTCTCCTTCTTCCTAGGGTCGTACTCATACCCTATCCTCCCTAGGAAGGTCCTTATGTTATCATCGCCCTCCATAGCCAGCCTGTAGGCGACGCTACTCTCTATAGTCCTGACCCTGTAGGTGAGGCTTGAGATCCCGAACTCCGCCAGCAGCCCGGCTATATCCCTCAGGTAGCTCAGGAGATTCTCTTCAAGCTCTGCCCTCTTGTGCTGGGTCAGGTGTATCGGGAGAGGGGTGTACCTCTTGAAGATCGCCGTGCTTCCATCGACGCCGAAGAGACCCGCGAGGAAGTTCCTCTTTATCCAGAGAGGGCCTTTCCTTATCCACTCTGGAATGGAGAAGGGAACCTCTGCCTTCTTTCCCCTGGGCATTCCGAGCCTCTCCATCAGGAGGGCGAAGGATCTGCTTGCCACCCTGAGCTCCGAGTTATCACTTCTCCTCATATAGAGGCTCGCTCTTATCCCAAGCCTCCTTAAATCCCTCTGAACCTCCTCCAGTGTATTTTTCAGGCCGTAGAAGGAGATGTGAAGCCTCCCTGACATCTCTCCCAAGTGACCATCTCCCATGGCGAAGCCAAGCAGCCTCGCTATCGTTCCGAGCTTCGGATCCTCCCAGCGCAGCGGTAGAAGACCTCTCTCCTTCAGGTACCTCCTGACATGGGGATCATCAAAGGAGCTTTCGTCGAGCAGCACTCCGTTTCTCTCTTCATACTCCACGCCCTCGAACGGGTAGACGACAATGGAATCGCCTTCCTTAAGCTGGCCCATCTGCCTGTATCCCTTAGGAGTCATGACCGGATGATCGGCGCTGCCCTCGAGCAACCGGCCAGTCTCGGTGATCAGCCTGACTGCGAGCTCATCTGCCTCCCTTTTAGCTATGAAGAGCAGGTCTGAGTAGTCGTTATGACCCTCCTCAGCATCATACACTCTGAGGCCATGAGGCCTCTTGGGGAGATCCTCCAGCCTGATCCTGAAGCCATGCTCCGTCAGGACCTCTGAGTCTGGAGAGAGGCAGTTGATATCAAAGCCCACACCTCCAGGGCTTATTATCCCCTCATAAGCATCAAAGGCAGCAACTCCACCTATTGGGAATCCATATCCCTGATGAATGTCTGGCATCGCTATAGCGTACTTGTATATCCCGGGAAGCATCGCTACATTTGCTAGCTGATCTACAGCACCCCTCTCCACATATTTTATGAGCTTCTCATTGGCGAACACAAGTCCGGGAACCCTCATACCATGCTTATATTCCTTAGGAAGCTCCCATCTTACCTCATCTAATTTTTTGAAGAGGGATTCGGCGCCCAATTTATCACCGTGATATAGGGGGGCTAGGGGTATTTAAGGTTCCATGAATTTCCTAGTATTTATTGATTATTAAGTCAGCGAATTGCGCCAACAGTGCTCTTTCCCGCCTCTCATCGCTCATAGTCTCTTCTTATCATCTGATTCACTTACCCTTATAAATCTAGGCCAATATAAGAATATATCTGAAGATATTAAGAAATTATCCTGATTTTTTGTTTAAATGTTTATTTATAATAGCGTGTTCTGGTATTTTTGCACGCACGTGCTGCCTCAATTTCATCCCAATAGAGGAATTTCTTCCACAAGTTCTAACATTAGATACGGAAGATGGAATTATTCCAATAGTTCCAATAGATCATTCCATATGCAATAATCAACTTTTAAAGCTATACAAATAGATCAAGAAACACGCAGTTTTATACAGAAGGATAATGTATGTTTAAAATTATGAAGACTAATCTAAGTAACCTCGCTCTCATCAGAGCGCTATCAAAATCGTTCCTACACTATGCACCGCGCCTCCTCAATTCCGATAGAAAACAAGGTTTTAGTAACTAGTTTCTCTGATGATCTCGATAATTATCCTATCTATCCTAACATAGACTAAAAGTATCCACTTAGAGGAATCATCTATTCTTAACCAGTATAACTATACACTCAGAGTTTATGGTGCTTACGGAGTCACCTTTTACATTGGGAGGACTGCTTCTCTTAGGGAGCCTTTTTGAGGGAATCTGTCTAACTATAGTTTTAATGTGAGAGAAGTCTCTTTCTTCAAAGAGTTCAGCGATTATGATATCCATAGGTACCTTTATCTTCTTCACTGTTCTATTACCCACCACCATGCATATACGAGCGTTCTCTTTCGTAACTCTATCAATCTCATCTACAGTCTTATTAAAGTCGAAGAAGAAGGAATAGACATCTAAGGCTCTCTTCTCATCTCTTTCAGATATTTTATCGAGCACCTCATAGAGGGTTTCGGATGAAACATCACTTCTAATCCTTTTGCGCCTAATTCCTCCTAGCGAAATCTTATCGATCTTTCTGATAAGCTTATAATCATAGCCTAACCATTGGAGTGTGAGCCTAGAAAACTGACCATAGGCAACTGTAGTCCTAGAATCGCCATAAGGAGGAGATGTAGCGATGAAGTCTATAGAGTTTTCTGAGATGGAGGTTCTACTTCTTATATCCTCCATCAGTACTCTAGTCCAGAGTCCCCCTCTCTTCAATTTCTCTGCATCTATTGATGAGTAAAACTCATGCATCATTCCGATGTTTCTCTCAGAGATTTCTAGGAACGTAGAGAAAGCATCTGGGTTCCAAGTTTTCAGCTTCTTTTCCGGAATCCTGAATAATTTATACTCTCCGCTCCTCGTATTGCTAACCTTCCTAACCGTCTCGGAAAAAGCTACATAGAAGAATTCCCTAATATCTTCATCCTTTATTTGATCTAATATTTGTTTTATATACGCTAATTCCTTTATAACTTTAGGTTTAAACCAGTACTCTATATTAAAGAAGTTTGGAGCCTCTATGTCACGTAATTCCTCTGGATAAAGTCTCGCCTCCCATATTTTCTCACTTATTCGACCAAATTCCCTCCTAAGCTCCTTAGGATTAATAGGGGTCGTTTTCACCTTGCTCAAGAGGATAGCGAGGGGATTTATGTCCACACCGTATGAGTTAATGTTGTGAAGGAGAGATTCCACTAATACAGTTCCTGATCCGCAGAAGGGATCTAAATTCGCTTTAGAGTTTTTTCCATATTCCTCTATCAGCCTCCTAGCTATCTGAGGTAGCATCATAGCTGGATATATGTGGATCCCATGTATTGAGATCTTTGATGTTTCCCCTACGAAGTCCCACGATGAATCCCTAACTCTCTTCTTCAAATGGATCATTTTGGGTACCTGTCTGTCTTATTTTCTTCTCCAGCTCTTCTATCACAGCCATTATTCTTCTAGCTTCTACAAAATCTTTCTCTCTTCTCCTCAGCTATTAGATGCATACAATTGCATTCCTATGGGATAAGCTTACATCTTATCAATTGAGGAAGCTCGCAGCGACTACATTACAATGCATCATGATGTAACATGCGATCCCTATCAATTTGCCTCTTCAGCTCCTTTAACCTGGGAATTGCATTAGGAAATCTCATCTCTAAGTATTCCCAATCCAGCTCGTGAATTCTCAGCAGCTCCATTATATCCTCCTCATCCCTCGCTCTCCCAGTCATTTTGGTTAATATGAGATCTTCCAGCCTGGGGACTTGAATCCTAACTTTCCCTACTCCGATCCTGCGAACTCCCTCCTTCAAAACTTCAATGGGAATTCCGTTCACGTCTCTGGTGTAGACATCGACCTTAAAGCCTGATGGGGTGTAAAAGAACCCTTTGAATTTTCTAAAGCCCAGTTTTAGGAGATCATTGGGCTCTAAAGATATTAGCGCTATATCTATATCTTGAGTTGCTCTGTATCTCCAGCCTAGGTATGCTAGGATGGCCACAGCCCCGACGAATATTATACTATCATTCAAGAGCTTGGCTATTTCCTCAACCTCGGACTTCAGCAACCTCACTCCCATATTTCATCCCCTCTAGATCCTCTAGGACCTTCCTAACGATTTCAACCGGATACCTAGCATTCACTACAACCATTTCAGGCTTGAGCATCTCGATAGCTAAGGCATCCAAGGTGGATCTTCCACCCCTCGCTAGGGAGTCCAAATGCACCCTGAACTCATTTATATCTCCGAATGGAGGAAGCAGTGCTACATCAGCCTCTGAAACAGGAGATGGGCTGAAGCCTAGAGATCTCAGATAGATTTCCTTCCTTCTGAAATCATCTGGATAGATGAATGTTCCTCTACCTAAGGGATAGATGTAAAGGGTCTTTGGTACCTGGTAACTGGTAAGCCTGTAAGCTGCATAGTCAAGGGTTATGAAGCCTTCTAATTCCTTCTCGGCAACTTCTGCATCTCCTTTGAACCCAATTCCATACTTAAGGGAAAGAAGAGATGGAAAGAGCTTCTCTAAAACTCTTGCAGGCTGTTCAATACATTCTTTGAAGACCACATAGCCATCGTACCTCTCTGCTAGACCTATTCTCTCCAATAGCTCTAAATCAACGCCCTTAGCTAAGGCATCAGATGCTTTAACTCTCCTCTGAAGGATTTGAGCTCTAGCTACGTTGAGCCAGAGTTCATCACTCACCATGAGACGGAGGATCTCTGCGTCAGGTAAGAAATACCTTCCTCCAGCTGTTCTCCTAGCAGCGAGCCTCCCAGATAAGATCCATCGTCTTAAAGTTGGATAACTGATTCCTAATAGCTTGGCTCCGGTCCCGGGTCTAATTAACATGTCATATCGATCAAAAATGAATTATTTGATATATAACGCTTGCTAATTACTTGCAATAGTTGGACGGTAAAATGATCCTAAATATTGAATGAATATTTCTAGGCCTAAGAATAATCACATCTTCATTTTCTTTCGACTCCATCTTCTCTCTAATTCCTCCTCTGACGTAAGTATTAGGAGCCAGCTCACGAGATTTTATGCCAAAGCAATCTATATATTTAGGTACTCTGACTCGTAAGATTGAATGAAGCCTAGTGGTGGTGTTTCTGAGACCGAAGAAGAGCCTAGGGCAAAGAATAATGGTATCTCGAAAGTGGCTGAGTATAATCGCTGGCTCCCTTGAAATAGAGCGATCGGATGTTGTCATTGAGCTGGGTGCTGGCACAGGTAATTTAAGTGAAGAACTCTTGAAGAGGGGTCCTAAGAAGCTTGTTCTAGTAGAAAAGGATCCCTACATGCTATCAAGCCTCAAGTCCAAGTTCCTGGGGGATGAGAGGGTCGAGATCGTTGACAGGGATATAAGGGAAATTTTCCCCCTGACGGATTACGATAAAATAGCAGCAAACCCACCCTACTACCTCTCATCTTTCATTATAATTGGTCTCACTAGGAGCAGATTTAAGAGGGCGGTTCTTACATTTCAGAAGGAGTTTGCTGAGAGGTTGATTGCCCAGCCTGGAACCTCAAAATACGGTAGCCTATCCGTCATAGCATCCCTATCCTTCTCGATAAAGAAAATAGGTGTGGTGGAGAGGAGATCCTTCTTTCCTCCTCCCAAAGTAGAATCTGTTGTGCTTGTGCTCGAGCCTAAAGACATTCCAGAGGAGGAGAAGGACCTGATCTTGAAATATGGTAAGATTATATTCTCTCGCAGGAAGAGAACCCTTAGGAACGTATTAAAACCGATTTTAGGGGAGAAATCTAAGGAGATCCCTTATTCGAACCGTAGGCCATATCATCTAACACCAAAAGAAGTTTTGGAGGTGGCTACATGGCTGAAAAGAGGGCTAGAATCGAATTGAGGGGTATCACGCTAGAGCTAGACGAGGAGGTCTATAGGCCAGCTGAGGATTCTTTACTCCTGTTAGACTCAATAGAAAGCTTAGGTATCTTAGAGGGACTTAGATGCTTAGATGTGGGAACAGGTACTGGAATTGCGGCGATATACATGGCTAAGAGGGGGTGCGAGACCTTCGCAACAGATATAACAGAGGAATCTGTAGAATTGGCCTATAAGAACGCAAGGATAAATGAAGTTATTCTGCATGTAGCTCAGGGAGATCTTACGAGGCACTTCAGAGACTCATCCTTCGATATAGTTGTATTTAATCCACCGTACCTTCCAGAGCGCCCGAGCGATTTCAAGCTGCCCCTCTCCTGGGCGGGTGGGTTAAAAGGCAGAGAGGTAATAGATCGATTCCTTTCGGATCTTCTCCGTGTGCTTAGAAAGGGAGGAAGAGCGCTAATACTGCATGCCGACTACAATGAACCCCATTGGACCTCTAAATGGGGTAGGGAAAGAGGTTTTGACGTTCGCATAGCAGGCAGGAGGAAGCTTGCATTTCACGAGTTAATTGTGCTGGAGCTTTCCCTCAGAAGCGCGAGAGCTGAGCACTTCTGACCTGCTTAACCATCTTATAATGCTTTCTGCAGAGGGGTATCCTCCTTCCTACATCACCCTTGAGTTTCAGCTTCAGCTCTTGTATGAAAGGTAAAAAGGATCTATCTACTTCCTTAACGGCTGGTTCATTACATCCCTCGATCGCACAAACTTTGACCTTATTCTCCATGATTACACCTACTATTATTATCTGATTACTCTCATCAGTATTTAAAGGACTTCTGTTTATGCGAAACTATTAGATCCTATCAGTACACTGTTATCTATCCGTAAGCTAGCAGACAAGATAGCATGGCGGGCCCGGGGGGACTCGAACCCCCGACCTCCGGCTCCGGAGGCCGGCGCTCTATCCATGCTGAGCTACGGGCCCGTGTAAAGTGACAATGAGTTGATATAAATAATAACTTAGTTAGATAATTCACTTACGGAAATCAATAGATTACTTTCTCCAAAAACTTAATGGGAGATCGTCTATTTCTTGGTCTTGAACTCGGTATAACCGCAATTCCCGCATGTATATCTATCCTCATGTTCAGCCATGAACGAGCCGCACCTAGGACAAATTCTCTTCTTCCTAACGAGCTTACCTCCTTCTATGGAGTAACACTTCCATACCTGCACAGGCTTATGCTTCATGAAGATGCCCCCTCCTCTTTCTCCTTCTCATTCCTCTTGATTATATGATCTGGTTCTATTGTCAGGGCGAATGCCCTACTGTTATAGGCCATAGCATACACTCTAGCTTCCTCCTTTCCGTATTCATTCACTATCTTCCTTATGAAGAGGTTCCCAATAGGTTTGCCTATCTCCTTAGCTATGGCTTCCCTGATCTCTTTCCTCGATGGAGTTCCACCCTTAAACTTTACCGTGGCCACTATTTCCTCCCTTTGAAGGAGAGGATTGTCTCTACGTTTAGTGATCTCCAACTCCATTTTCGCCTCCTGTTTTGCGTGATCGCTTCAGATATATAACTGCTTCCCTCGCACCTACCATACTCTCAGTGCATAGATGCCGACCTTATCATGCTCGAGTATCTTAGCCAGCTGGGATCTGAGGGGATCTATTATTGCCACGATACCTTCCCAGTTGTAGGTCAGGTCTTCAGAACTGCATATCGGGCATTTATTCTCCGTCGTTAAGGCCTTACAGTTTCTACAAGCCCTCCATTTAGGCATAAAATCATCCTCCCTTCTCCTTTCCTTTCTCCTTCTCCCTCTCTTCCTCCTTAACTCCGAGCTTTCCTAGCTTAGGCTGCCTCATGGTCAGTGATACCTTCACTATGGGCTCTCCTTTGAGTAAAGCCATGGGATTTGGCTTGCTAACGGTAGTAATCCTTGCTCTCACTTTATCCCCTCTCCTAAAGGTTATTCTCGCCTTCTTACTCTGAAGAACCCCAGCCCTATGGACGAAAACGTCATCGCCAAGCTGCGATATATGGACGAACCCGCTTATGGGGCCTATGGAAACGAACATACCGTAGTCAACGATGTTCTCTACCTCTCCCTCTACGATCTCGTCTTTCAGGGGCAAATAGGTGAGGACCTTGAACTTGGCCCTGACGTATATGTTTGGGCTACCGATTATTGATTTACCGTATCCTAGATCAGTAACCTCAAGCACATCTAATACGAGACCTATCTCCCTCAGATAGCGGCCCACATACTTCGAATTAAATTGCTCTCTAAGTATGGATCTGATATCCTTATCCAGATCCATTGGCCGAATGAAGCCGACATCGCTCATCTCAGTTATGTAAAACACTTTATCCTACCCCACCATAACCGTTTAGCAGCCGATCAAATCAAAGTTCAGCTTTCCTTACTTAAAGTTAGCGAGCATATGATGGTTGTGATAACATGTGAAGATGAATGAAGAATATCGTTTTCATCGCTTGGACCATCGAGGTGCCCAAGAAAACGCTCGAGGCTGATAGGTAAAATTCTAGGAGTAGTTATCTGCTTAATAGGACGGAAATAAGCTGGTGGAATGCAGTTCTCACGCTAGAAAGCCTTGATGAGATCTAGGAAGGAATCGGGTTGCTAGGTTATTGGAGAGGCATGAATAAAAGATTACTCTATAATGATCCACCGCTTGAATGATTATACTCCATTTATCTACGCCATCCATGTTAGATGAGAAGTTTAATCATAATATCCTCCTAAAGGGAAAATCAGATTCAATTTCCCTATTTTCCCATTATCCTTTCTATATATTCAACTATCTCCTTGCTCGCTGCTGGATTAAGCGATATGACACTACCCTCCTTATGAAGTAGAACATAGCCATCTTTAATCATACCTCTAATTATTCTCCTAACTCTTTTTCCATCCCTCTTAACTTTCTTGGAGATCCAGTGCACCAAGCTATCTACAGGAAGATATTTAGCTCCCCAACAACCCTTTCTCATGAGCTTGTTCATGATATCGGCTTTTATTTCATCATCGCTCAGCATGAGTTCACTTATAGTACCTTTATAAGGTATATTTATATACCTTATCCTCAATACATGTTAGGTGATAGTATACCAGAGGAACTATATACGAACAAGGAACATGAATCGATAATAATTAAGACCTTAGGAGATTCTCCTAAGCTAAGGATTATAGATTTCTTTCTGGACAATCCTTTATTCGATTTTACCAAGAAAGAGGTCATTGATGCTTTAGGCATGAGCAAGCAGACATTCTATAAGTACTTTCCAGACTTAGAGAAATACGGCATAGTTAAGGTATCTAGGAGGATAGGTAAAGCTAAACTGTACAGAATAAATATGGAACATCCATTAGTGAAAATGCTTAAAGAGTATGAGAAGAGGGTATCTCTCCAGATAGCTGAGGAAGAAGAGATAGCTTTAAAGCAGTAGTACTTATCTCTTAGCAACTCATAGCTCTATCGATTGGGCTATTGCTCCATGGAATTGTGCAGATATCTTCCAAGAGACGCAAGGATTGTCAAAACACAATTCGATACTTTCTCTTTTTAGCGAATCTTAACTTTCCTTATGTGTACAACTAAAAATGGCATGGCTGGCTCGAAATTCCAATTCAAAGGGATATCAATAGCGAACCGTTGGCTTCCTTTCTCTCCTCTCTTTCTACCTTTAACATGCACGAATTTCCTTCTAGTTTCTCGAATTCTACTTTCCCTCCTTTCTTTCCCTCATATCCTTCCTCTTTGCCCTCTTCAATGTTCTAACAACTAACCTGAGATATTTTGCGGCAGCAGGAGAAATAGCTCCAGGGGCGCTAGAGACATCAGCAAAGAGGATGTCAGGCGGAGGATAGCCGAAGTGCGTGCGAACACATTCATCACAAGCATAGTAGTAATCAACGGGGATAGGGGTTATTTGCATTAAACTGCTTATAGTATCATCACTGAGTCCGATGAACTCACGGCCACAATAGCGACACTTTCTAACGACAACTTCTGGCTTTATTAGGGAAATGAAGCCCAAAGAGGTGGGAATTACAGCTGCAATATCAGGTTGGGCCTCAAGGCTTAGGCTAGGGAATCTAATGGTTTTTATCCCGGCCCTCTCTATTTCTTCCTTTTTCCTCTCATTAGAAGCCTTGACGATTTTTCTCTGCTTAACTATGGAATTAGCTAGTTCCTTTATGGCTCGCTTCTTTATATTATAGGACTCATTGGATACGGCCTCATATTTCTTGTTGAAGTCATCTATATACTCTTCAGGATTAATGTCAAAAGCCGAAACAATCTCGGTAAAAAGGGACCACAGAATGAAACGATCATTATCAGGCATGCCTCCTCCCTCAAGCTCATGATGATAGAGCTTACTATCTACCTTTGTAAAGCGATACGTTTATTTAAACCGCAATCATCCATATAACTGTAACTTCCTCTATTTGCAGCAGAAACTCTCCTTGCTCACGCACTTCCTAGCATTAGCTAAATCAAGATTCAACTTCCCTTACTTAATCTTAAAGGATCATCAAGTACAAGCTTCTTCCCTGCCCTGAGATATATAACTGGAATACCTTCTTTAAGAAGCCTCTCCTTCAATTCCAAGTCAAAAGTAGCTACTGCTCCTCCAAGCTCTTTAGCGAGGGCCAAGAGATCATTATCCGCTTCATCATCATATTCTTCAAAAATTTCGACCTTATACCTCTCCAATATTTCTATCGATATTCGGGCCTGTATCCTCCTCTTCCCCTTCAAAAATTCATTTAATTCCCTCATCACGGATTTCGTTGTTGCGAGGGTTGCTTTAGGGTAAAGCCTCAGGACTTCCTCTAGGCTAATGGACCTAATATCCGTTAAGGCCATTAAGAAGGATGTATCAAGCAACAGGTACCTTTTAGCCAACTCGATCACCTAGTGGGCCCGGGGGGACTTGAACCCCCGGCCTCCCGGTTATCAGCCGGGCGCTCTGACCAGTCTGAGCCACGGGCCCTATGGACCGAGGGGGACTTGAACCCCCGGCCTCCGCCTTGCGAAGGCAGCGCGCTACCAGCCTGCGCCACCGGCCCGCATTTTGAGGATCCTGTCTCTCTAAATAAAAGTTTCTTATGTAATTATTCTCTCATTTCATACCTAAGAACTGCAGCAACTCCGCCTAGGGCTTTAAGCTGAGCTCCCCATTCTGTACCAGGGGATATGACAAATAACTCGGCACCTGTTTGGCTGCCGAGCTCTCCAAGGTACTCTATTATATCTATCTCCTCCAACTCATATACTGTTCCTCCGCATTTAGGACATTTCCATCCGCTTAATGACATTTCTCTATCTTTTCTGATTACCTTCTGCTCCTCATAACCGCACTGAATGCACTTTATCTTTACCTTCTTAACTGGTATATCTTCTAAAACGAGTATTTTTTCAGCTGATCCAGAGATCAGTGCATTCTCAACTTCTTTTATTCCATAGGCAACTCTTCCAGATTCCTTAACCAGAAGCCTAAATACTTCCTCAACCAAGCTTCTCTCCTTATACAGGGATGATTCCTTGAGGAGGTCCTCTGCTTTCATTATAAGCTCTCGAATCCCCTGCTCCTCTGTATAAGATAAGGGTATGCTAGCAATAATCTTTCTCTGTAATCTGTAATCTAGGAAATTACCCTCCTCAAATTTTTCTCTGGCATCTCCAGGTCCTCCTATCAGTATTCCCTCAAGCTCGTTCTCTATTGGTAGTAAAACTTCGTTAGCTCTGATACCTAATCTCTTAAAGAAATCATGAACTCTCTCCTCCCTTATCCTTTCGAACCTCCTCTGAGACTGGCCACCAGCGCTATGCTTCGGAGGTATATCTGAGGATACCCACCTGATTACCTTGTAGTTAGAACCCCTAAGTATAGCTATTACACCTCCACCCCTATCCATTACTATAAGCCCATATGCCTTCTTTTCTCTAATCATATCCTCCAGAGGCTCTAAATAAAACTCATGATTGCATATGTACTGAAAGGATCTAACTGGCTCTGGAGGTTCTATTACGTAGATCTCTATCTTTTCTGTACCTCTATCTCTTCCTTGGGGAATTGCTCCGCAAAAAATCACTAATCCATTCCCCGGTACACTTCGATAAAGCTTTAACTTCTGTATTATACTTTCTATTGCACTCTGGACGTTTTTTCTCGTTAACTTATCCTTAATATTACTAGCTTGGTCGGATTCATCCCTTAAGTACTTTATTACATCGTAAACGTTCTTACCTGGGGGCATATACAGAGATATAAGCTCAGTGCCTCTCCCCTTCTTCTTCTTTAACTCTTTTAGAAGCTTTCTGAACTCATATCTCTCATAGGTTAAGGACAACTTTTTCACCCTTTAGAGGAGAAAGTAAGTTGAATTATAAAATCCTCAGGTATTGTGATGCATATGGAGCAAGTAGTTCTCTTTGAAGATACGAAGATCAGAAACCTCAGCCCTATAACTGACCTCATCCCAATGCAGGAAGTTATAGTTGGGGGTGGTAAGCAGTACTTTCGCTTTGATAATGAACTGAATGTTAAAACAAGGTGGATCACTAGGAAAGATCTAGAAGGGAGGGTACCAAGCGAAAGAAAGCCTGATTATGGTGATGCAGCATTATTAATAAACGCTAGGCTTATATCTACAGGGATAGTAAAATCCGCTAGAGAACTTGAATTCAATGAAGCTTTAGTAGAAGGAGAGAATATTGTCGCAGCTAGGGTAAAGTCACTCGATTACTCTATGTTAGATGACCTATTTAAGGGCAAGAGCAATTTAAGGGCTAAGCTATGCGAGGCATTCCTGGCGGAAAATCCTTGGGATATATCACCTAGTTCTACCATATCCTACCTATCTAGCGACTTATTGAAGTGGGTTGAATCTAAAAATGCATCTAACGGCAATGTAAGAGTAATAGGCAAATTTCCCGTAAATATAGCTGAAGATATAGAAGTGCTGGGCCCTATAACAATTGATGCGAGAGAAGGACCTGTTATTATTGGAGAAAGGGCTATGATAGAGCCTTATGCTTACTTAAAGGGGCCCCTACACATAGGATCTCATTCCATAGTAGTTGCTGGTTCTAGGGTAGCAGGCAGCTATATCGGAGTTTATGGCCGTGCAGGAGGGGAAGTCACGACCAGCATAATATCTGATTACTCTAACAAATACCACTTTGGCTTCCTAGGACATAGTTATGTTGGAAGATGGGTAAACATAGGAGCAGGATCCACAACTTCAAACCTGAAGAACACTTACGGAGAAATAAAAGTTGGAGATACATCGACAGGGCTTAATAAGCTAGGAGCTTTTATAGGAGATCACTCTAAGCTCTCCATTGGTACACTAACTTATGCAGGTGTTAGGATAGGGGTATCATCTCACCTTCATGGTTTGGTGTATGAAGACGTCTCTCCATTTACAATATATGCAAAGAGCATTGGATGGGGGCTTTATGAGCTTGATCTAGATTCCGTCATAAGGACCTATAAGAAGATGGCTCCTAGGAGAGGAGCTGAACCAGATCCATTGGAGGAGGAGCTCCTAAGAAAGCTCTTTAAAGACACAAAGGACCAAAGATTGAAGAATAACGTTATCAGAGGTAGATTGAAGATAAAATGAAGCCGGGTGAGGGATTCGAACCCCCGTCTACGGGTCTGCAGCCCGCTGCCTGAACCGCTCGGCCAACCCGGCATAGTCTATGAGAGTATTTTTCCTGTAATAAGTTTTATTCTAAAGTCAAGGTTATAAATAGAATAACTTTCCTATTGGGTGGGCCCGTAGCTCAGCAAGGATAGAGCGGCGGCCTCCTAAGCCGCAGGCCGAGGGTTCAAGTCCCCCCGGGCCCGCCATGCGCGGCCGTAGTCTAGCTTGGATAGGATATTGGCTTCCCAAGCCAGAGACCCGGGTTCAAATCCCGGCGGCCGCATTATCTCACATTTTATATCCTAAACATGGAAGTTACCTATAGAAGGAATAATTACTGTCTAAACTTAGAATGGAGAGCTCCCTAAAGGTTATTATAGATGTATAGTCGTTAGTTACGATAATGCCTTCTTAAGAGGGCATAATTGTTCCGTATCTCTTTCCTCTACGATATATTTCCTTCTTCTTAATGCTAACCTTTTCTCTATGAATTCATAGCTTATGGAGTATATGAAAAAGTAAACTCTCACCTAAAAGAGAGTCTCGTTAGCGAGGTAATTAAAACTACTCTCATCTTCTTGCTCCTAATGTCTTTCACTCTAGGAATGATCACAGGCGATGTTTTACAAGATTTTGTCTGGATAATAGCTTTTTCGATCTCTATATCAACATTAGACTACAAATTGAGGAGAAAGCTACTAATAAGATATCTTGCACTGACGGGCTATTTGACATATACTCTCATCTTACTCTACGCTAAGGTAGTTCTCTCTATAAGATTCTTTCCGTATCACTCTCTAGAAATTGCAGTAATAGCTATTCTTCTACTTCTACCAGCAGCTGTATCCATGCTTCATGAATAATGGGGTGGGATATGCTACTCCTCCAAAAGGAATGGATAAGATCTCCATTCCACAGGTTTTTTGTCATAGTCATGACCGTAATAGTTCTCACTTCTCTTTTTGGTTACTTACTCAATCCTTTTGAGATAGAGTTTACATGTAAGGAAGCAATATGGCCAGGCATATCTTCCATCCTATTAAGAAATATAGCGGTCTTCTCACTACTACTAGTAGGATATCTTACTTATGGTATATTAACGTTAACTATTTTAGGGCTTAATGGCTTTCTTCTAGGGTATTTTCTTAAAGGGCATCCATTTAGTCTAGTTATAAGGGCAACATTTCCTCATGCCATCCCTGAATTGATATCTTTTATGCTTATATCAGCTACTGCGCTGCAAGCTTCCATAGATTTAAGGAATAATAGCGACCCTCTTATAATAATTAAATATAAAAATAAAATAGTTATATCCTTTATTCTATTGCTTATAGCAGCATTAATAGAGTGGAAATTGACACCAATTATCTCTTGCGGGTGGTAGAATTGAGAACCGTAGATTTCATACCTGCAGTAGTATTTCTGGTCGTGTCATCGTCTTTGCTCTTCGGTTTAAGAACAAATGATGTGCTGCTAGATGCCATATCATCCCAATCAATAGGGTTTGTAGCAGCACTTCTATTATCCTTATTTATACGAGGCAAACCTAAGGCAGAAAGAAGGCTTAATATTACGCTAGCTCAGTCCATCTTAATAGTATTCCTACTATCAGTGACTACCGCCTTACTTACGATATATAGGGTCGGAGTGCTTTCCAGAGAACCTAATATAGAAGTATCCCTAGCCATAATATTGGGATTAACGGCTTTTTCCTCTCAATTTTTTGGATGGGTATTTTTTTTTCAGTAGCAGAATGGTTTTTATTTCTCTTCTTTGTTGAGGAAGAGAGCATAAATTATTCTACTATACTGAGAATTAATTCAATTCCTTACTCAATATATATTATTACTATAGTGTTAGACCTCTTGACCTTGCCATATCAATCAATGCTTTTATCTACAAATAAAGTATCTAAATTTGTATGGTATAATACGAATATGGTAAGATATGGAAAATTAATAGAAAACCTGGTTATATCAGCATATTATTTAGTTCTCCGTAAGATAACAGAGACGGAAACAAGTAAAGTGGTCGTATGCTCAATACTCCCCTAGCTTGCTTGTAGGGCTGGTTATTGTTCTTTTTACTAGCTTCTGAATTCACTAAATAGGATGGCCTCTTCGAAACACATATAGAGGAACACTACATATTCATGTGAAGCTAAGTATCTCTAGAATGAATCCTCCCGTAGCAGTGCTAATATACTCTATGCCTCAACTTCCATCCATTTCCTCTATTCTTAATTCTCTCACATACTATAGAAAGTATTCAATGCTAAAACTCAGCTAGCTACCAAATGGAATGAAATTCGAGGTATAACACATTTAATCTCCTGATAAACTATGCGGGGGGAGGGATTTGAACCCTCGCGGGCCTAATGCCCACCAGCTCCTAAGGCTGGCGCCTTGGACCTATCTCGGCCACCCCCGCCTGCATGATGAACCAGCAAGGATATTTAATGATAATTATACATCATACCTAACTTAATATCCGCCTCACTAGCCTTGGGATATCTTTATGATTCCTCAACTCATGGAACCTGCCATCTCCAAGATTAGCTAAGGTTTTGCAGAAGGAGGCGCCTTTAGAGGATTTGCGCCTGCCTACATAAACTACATGGAGCTCTTTTATCTTAGATGCTACATGTCTTGGATCTTCACCAGCATTGTACTCTCCATCTGTTATAAGTATGAATCTAGGCTTTTTCATATATTTTGATTCTTCTAAGGCCAAATATAAACCATCTGCTATGTTTGTATATCCTAGAGGAACTAGATCAACTATCTTTTCAACTACCTCTAAGGGCTCTCTACTCTCACAAGCTTTTTTTATGATAAAGGCTTCACTATTAAATCCTATAACGGAATATTTCCCTCTTCTAGCCTTATGCGAGATTATCGCTGCCATAGTAGCGGCACTCAGGATCTTATGCCCGGACATGGAGCCACTAGAATCTATCACCACTACTATAGAATGGTCTCCCTTTCTCCTATCTAATCCTACTATATCCTCATAGGTGATCCCATCCAGCTTCCTACCACTATCCATAACCCTATAAACACTTTTCTCAACATCAAAGTCCATTCCGGGTTCATAAATGGAATCTGATATTCTATTTTCCGTTAAGTTTCCTCTGTACTTTCTTATCGCTGTGTTAATTATAGTCTTGGTTACGAACTGCCTAAACATTCTCCTAGCTCTCTTATTTAGCTTCCACCTAATCTGCCTATAGAGTTTCACTGCTTTCTCTGGATCCTTCTCTAATACTGAGATAAATCTCGGTGTGAATGCACCTTCTGAGATGGCCTTAGCTACAATAAGCTGGCTATAATAAGAGATCCTCAGAAGAGCATCGACATTGCCTTCCATTAGGTAGTAGTTAGTTGCCTCCTTTAACTCCTTATAATCATTCATCGCGGGATCCTTCGAAAGTGGGATTTTTCTGCTCCATTCATTTGTCATTGGAGCCTTAGGCGGCTCCTCACTTACTGAAAATCCGAGCTTTCCTGTTCTCCCGATAGGATGAACTTGACAATTTCTCTTACTAAAGATTCCTTATCTACGCTTGAATCTCTACTCTCTATTCTCTGGGGAAGTACCATTAGAGCGGCGTGATACCATCTCTCTTTGCCATCCTCTTCATTGATCATGCTTGATATCTTCGCTAGATCTATTGCTGACCTAATTGAGCCGCCCCTAGATAGGCTGGGGTGCTCTCTTGTCCTCCTTACTATATCTACACTTATTTGGGCAGTTCTAAGATCTAGCTTTGGTATATGCTTTCTCACAATGCTAATTTCTTCATCTCGGCTTGGGTAGCTCAGCCTAACTAATACAAATCTATCCTTCAAGGCTTCTGATAACCTAAGAACACCTACGTCCTCCTCTGGATTCTGCGTTGCTATTATGAGAAATCCTCCCTTCGCTCTTATAGTCCCTAAGTGCGGTATATATATCAATCCCTCATCCATGATTGGGAGGAGGGCATTTTGAGCGGATTCAGGAAGTCTATTTAATTCATTAACGAAGAGAACGGATCCACTTGTAGCTGCTCTAGTTAGAGGACCGGGTACAAAGGCATCATCTATATATCCCCTTTTTAAGACAATGGGAGGGTCCCAGTATCCTATAAGCTTGCTTTCATTGAGCCTCTCATCTCCATCAACTCTTACAAAATCCCTAGATAAATACTCAGCTAGTGACTTTGCTAGAAGAGTTTTCCCCACACCAACTGGTCCTTCAAGTAGTATGTGCTTCCCGCTCCTCACAGCTATAAGCATCTTAAGTAGCTCCTCTTTTCTCCCAACTATACCATGGTGCTGCCTTATCTCATCAACTTCATCCAAGATTCCTTTAACCAGCATGCATGTCCTACCATTATCTAGCTGCAATTACGAAATATTAAGTTAAGGTCCGCTTTTATATCGTATGCTATTTAATATTTTTATCTCTATGTACAAGATTATATAAGCTATTTCAACCAGCTATCAATAAATTTACTGATTATGGCGAAAACATCTCCCGCATTTAATTTAGTAGTATCAAGAACTAAATGGAATGGAGAAAGATCCTTTCCCAGCTCAAAGCCATATATCTTCTTATATATAACAAATGTTTCTTCCTCCTTAAGCTTTACCATCCTTATGGCTTCTCCAAGACTTATTTTATTTCTCCTAGCCACTCTCATTGCCCTGACATTCAGATCTCCCTTCAAGAATATCTTAATGCAATCTCTAGGACCTAGCAGATAAGCCATTGTCCATGAGTCTAAAACATACCTACCCTCCTTGGCCATTTCCATAAGCTTTCTGTCTACTTCCCTATCCAACTCAGGACTAGATAGCCTCTCTTCCATCGCTCTAGATGCTATTTTTCTCTCCCACCAACCCGGATCCATCAAACTCTCTTTCCCGCCTATTATTTCCTTTAATAAGTCTCCTCCAGAGACTACACCTAATTCATATCTTTTAGCTAATCTCCTAGCTATTGTACTCTTGCCACTTCCAGTGAGCCCAGATAGGCATATGTTGAATCTCTTTTTAGTCAAAAAATTCACCTCATCGGGCATTAATTAATGGCCAAGTAATCTCATCTATCCTCCACTGTGGTTTTATGGATGAATTGTCTAGACTATCTGGCCCTCGAATTATATAAGAGAGTATCGCAGTCCAAGCAATCATGGCGCCATTATCCCTAGAAAGTTCAGGAGAAGGTACTTTCAGCTCAGCCCTCCTTTCACTGCACATTACTCTGAATTTATCTCTTAATTTAGGAGATGCTGCTACCCCTCCGACAAGCAGAAGTTCCTTCTTATTTGTTAAAGCAAGGGCTCTCTCAGATACCTCCACGATCATTGAAAATGCCACCTCCATGAAACTCCAGACTACATCTTCCACCTTAATGCCCGATTTTATCCTCTTGATAGATTCCGTTAAGAGTCCGCTGAAGGAGAGATCCATTCCCTTCACAGTATAGGGGAGATCTATCCACCTACCCTCCATCCGATCCAGCTTAGGTCCTGCTGGGAAAGGCAATCCTATCTCTCTACCTAGTTTATCTTGGGCATTGCCTATACCTATGTCCAATGTCTCACCAAGAACGGCGTACTTCCTCCCATTATGAGTTATAACTTGGGTATTTCCTCCAGAAACATATACAATAACTGGATCTTGACTTAAAGTCACCTTCCTTCCTATCTCTATATGCGCCAAGGGATGATTGACACCTACAAGAGGCTTTTTTAGTCGTATAGCTAAATTTCTAGCTATGAAAGCTCCTATAACAAGGGCTTGTCCTATACCAGGCCCTCTAGAATACCCTATAATCGATAGTTCTGAAGTAGGTATGTTTGCTTCCTTCAACGCTTCTTTAACAACACTTAATGCTACATTAGAATGATGCTCTGCTAGATCATTGGGCTTCATCCCACCAGAGGGTGACTTATAAGAGTCAGAAGTATTGGCAAGTATCTCCCCTCTACTATTCACGATCCCAACGCCGAATGTGTGGGCTGTTGATTCTATTCCTAAGGCTATGAGCTCGCTATCTTCTTGTATTCTCTCATTATGCGTATGAATAGAACATCCCCCTCCCTTACAAGTTTAGGTCTACCGGATGTTAGATCTATGATAGTTGAGGGCTTACTTGGGGGTAGCACTCCATAATCAAGCACCAGATCTATATCCCTTAATTCCCTAATTGCATCTCTAGGATCTCTCTTCGGAGGAGACCCCGATTTGTTTGCACTGGTGGACGTAATGGCCCTTCCAAATGACTCAATTAGGTCCAGAATCATGGGTAAATTGGGTATTCTGATTCCTATTGCTCGGGGATTAACTATATCAGGTACTCTAACTGTTTTGGGGAATATCAATGTTACCTTGCCTGGTAGGAATCTCTCCATAAGCTGCCTGCCTATCTCGTCTATCATAGCATATTTTTCTGCCATTTCAATATTGGAGACTGCTATCGTTAGAGGATTACCTAAGCTCCTCCTCTTTATCTTATAAACTCTTCTAACAGCATCTTCATTCTCTACATCTGCTCCCAAGCCATATACTGTATCAGTTGGATATACGACAAGTCCTCCCAATAACCATACCTCAATTACTTGGCTTCTACAAGCCTCATCGCATCCCAACGCTACATTTAGCCATATCACAGGAGTGAATGGATAAACTGTTTAATAAACATACTATCAAATCTTATGGAGATCTAAATGGATGGTGAGGAAATTGAGGCCTATATAAAGCTTGGAGAATATCATTCCTCCATTTTGAACGGCTTCGCTAGAAGTATAAAGAGCAATGTAAAGGTTGCCGATCTAGTTGAAAGATCAGAGGAAAGCATAAAAGAAGGAGGATATGAACTGGCCTTTCCAACAAATCTTTCCATAAACGAGATCGCAGCGCATTACACTGCTTATCCAGGGGATGAAACTATCATACCAGAGAATGGAGTCATCAAGCTTGATATGGGATCACATCTAAAAGGTATGATAGTAGATGCAGCTAGATCCATTGCTCTTGGTGAGAAATATGAAGAAATGGTTCATGTAGCGAAAGATGCATTGGATAGCGCTGTGGAAATGATGATTCCTGGGAAGAAAATTAGAGATGTAAGTGAAGCAATCTATAATACAATCGTGTCAGCTGGCTATAAGCCAATTCAGAACCTTACAGGTCATAAGATAGAGATCTATAAGCTTCATGCCGGTATTGATGTACCTAGCATTCTGGTAGGAGGAGGATATAAGCTGAAGAAGGGAGATATATTTGCAATAGAGCCATTTGTTACTTCCCCAGAAGCTAAAGGATATGTAATTCCGGCAGGGGAACCTCTAATTTTCTCCTTCGGAAAAAAGGCGAGAACTAGAGATGAGATGGAGAGAAGGGTCATTAAACTGATAGAAAAGAAGTATAGCAGACTTCCTTTCTGTGAAAGATGGATTGCTAGGGATCTGGGTTATAGAGTGAACCACATTCTCCTCAGACTCACCGAAAAGAAGGCTCTGATACAATATCCACCATTAGTGGAGGTAACTCGAAAGATTGTTGCTCAGTATGAGGACACTGTTCTAATAACATCGAATGGTCCCATTAGACTTACTGGTGGCACTCCATGAGAAAAAAAGCAAAAGGAACAAAAGCGGAGAGGGATCTGCTTGATACTCTATGGACATATGGAGTAGCAGCAGTAAGAGTAGCAGGGAGTGGGTCAACAAGTCATCCATCAAGCGACATAATAGCTAGCTATAAGGGAAAATTAGCAATTATAGAAGTGAAAACAACATCAAAGGAGGTAGTCTATGTTCCTCAGGATGAGGTAAGCTCCATGATGAAGCTTGCATTGATAATGGGAGGAAATTGCTGGTTAGCAATCAAGTTCTCATCTGATAGAGGTAAATTTTACCTAGTAAGGATAAATGACGCAAGAAGACTCAAATCCGGTTCCGTAGCAGTGGACTTGGATCTTGCTAGATCTAAAGGATTTTCAGTAAAGAACTTCGCTGAAGGACTTATTATGGCCTAAACCACGTCATTTTATAGCTAATGACGTGGCTATCCGATATTAATGAAGCGACTAAGTCCTTCCTCACAGAGGTAGCTACCCTTCCAGATCTTATGAGATCTACGGGTCTTATCTTGTCCTTAATAGATCCTGTGAGGCATATATATGGAGCATGCTCCAGACCAGGGCCCTTCTCATAGATTAAGTAATCAGCTCCATACTTTGAGCCAGCTTTTGGTACATATCCAAGGTCTCTCCAATATCGATAAATAATCTCCTTGATCTCAGATTTATCTCTAAAAGAGGAGAATATTCCACGGAGTTTCTCAAGATCTAACTTCCTCCCTCTATAGTCTTTGACAATGAGCTTTCCTCTTGAGGATAGGTAAAGAGCTTCTATCAATGGTAACTGTAAAGGAGCCTCATATAACTTGAATGGTTCTGGCTTATCTATCCCTAGAGGATGCCCCCAGAATCCCTTCAAGTAGGCCTTTCCTCCATTCTTATCAAATACTATTATCCTATCACCTACCATAATTCCTGTAAGAGTTGGTATTTCATCTAAATTAGTCAAACTGGTATCTCTCTTACTGGGAATAAAATTCTGGGCTCTGTAATATGTCACATTCAACTCATCATCTACAACTGCTAAAATAACCCTCTTTCTAAGCTTAGCAGCCTTCTCCACAATATTTAGGATATATTTATGAGGAATAGGCTGGTCCTCAGATAGCGTGAGGACTAGGTCCTTGGAGGCTGATTCTCCTATCTTAGCTCCCTTGGGATACAATCTAAGGAAGTCTGTGGCTCTCTCATACACTATTACTCTATCCTTCTTCCTAAGGTCACTATAAACGATATACTTCAGGAAACCTGTGGAATCGCTAACAAAGAGCTTTAAAAGATCCTCAAATAGCGCAGGTTTTCCTTCTTGATCGAAGACTTCTATCCTTCCACTCCAAACTAGATAAGCAGCTTCTAACGGATGTAGCTCAAGCCTCGTGTTAAGGAGTTCGCCATATCCCTGCCTGTATAACTTATTTGGATACTCCTTTCCTTCTATGTATATAAAATCCTTCCTTAGAATTCCTCTGATTGTCATTGGGGATCCCTTTTTTACGTCATAGCATAACCTTATTCTCTAAGCCGATGAAGAGGGACATCATGACATCCTTTGCAAATTTGTATCCTATATCCAGATCCTCGCCGCTCTTAACGTGGTTCACAAAATAGGATAACTCTCTCTGAAGGGGTTCGCTTTTCCTTATCCTTGGTTGCTCAACTCTATCCGCCAACTCCAATCTGACTATCTGCTCGGGATAGTTGATTATAAGGCTACCTTCATCTCCCATAAATAGAGCTTCTCTAATGCCGGATGGTGTTAGCCAGTTGGTCTCTATGGTAGAAATGACTCTATTTGGGTAGTGAGAAAGAAATATGGCTAGATCTTCCTCACTGCTATTCTCTAGAAGTTTTGCTGTATAAGAAGCAATCTTCAAAGGTTTACCACCCATAATATAATGCTGTATATACATTTCATGAACAGCGAGATCGAGAGATACCCCTATTTTCCACCCCACTGACTTCTTAGGGAGACGACCTACCCTCCTAGACCATATAGATAGTAGATTGCCTACGTCACCTTTATCTAAGAGATCTTTGAGAACCTTAACAGCTGGATTGAATATTTCAATGAAACCGGGCATGAAGATGCCACTGCTTTTCTTTATAACAACCTCTAAACTTTCTAATTCTTCTTTACTGGTTACTACTGGCTTCTCCACCAAAACAGATGATCCAGCCATCATTGCTTCCTTAGCAGCTTGATAGAGATGTTGGGGGGTAACCGCTATACTTACTGCATCAAGGGATTCTTTACGGATCATCTCTTCTATCGATGTGTAGTAGTTCACATGGTAGATCTCAGCCAATTTCCTAGCTGCATCCTCTCTTACATCCATAACTGCTGTGAGCTCAGCCTCCCTCGCCATCCTGTAGACTCTGGCATGAGCCGACCCGAACCATCCACATCCAATAACCCCTACTCTGACAGTCAAGTTTATCCCAATAGATATATTTCTTAGCCCATAAAAAGGGTCCGGTTGGTACTATATGATCAGGAGCGACAAGCTACCGAGTTTCATTCAGCTCTTTCGGCCAAAGAATGCACTGATGTCCATCCTAGGAGTATTAGTTGGATGGATAAGCATCTCTAAGGGCATATCTACTAATTTAATTTTAGCATGTTCAGTGCCGCCCTTAATACTTATGGCTGGTAATGCAATCAACGACTATTTTGATGCTCCAATAGATGCTATAAACAAGCCCAATAGACCAATTCCGTCTGGCAAGATATCTAGGCGAGAAGCCTTTGTTTCATACATAGCTCTATCTCTCATAGGAATAGTTGCGAGCATTCCTCTTGGGATAATAGAACTTATAATAGCTTCGTTTTTTGCAGTTTCATGGTATACCTATGCAAGATGGCTGAAAGCTATGGGCTTAGTAGGAAATTTATTGGTCAGCTTAGGAGTGGCATTTACCCTCATTTTCGGATCATTAGCAGCGGGCAGCTTATCATTGAAGATCATAGTATTCTCCTCGATGGCATTCGCATCAAATCTAGCTAGGGAAGTCGTTAAAACGATTGAAGATATGAGAGGAGATGCAGCCTATGGACTAAGGACTGTAGCAATAAGACTTGGTTCGAGAAAGTCAGGGTTATTTGCTGCATTACTCTCGGTGCTATCAAGCTTCCTTACAATAATCCCCCTAATACTTATGGCAACTGGATGGGTTTACTTAATGCTAACCGTACTGATATCGGCCCCATTACTCATCTATTCAGCATATCTCTCCTTCAAAATAAAAAGCAAGGAAAATGCTAGAAAGGTTAGTGATTTCCTGAAGATATCAATGTTCTTGGGGATTCTAGGGATGCTTTTAGATCCTATTATCTAAGAAATCTCAGGAGACTCTTCCTCTCTAGAACTCCTACAACCTTATCATCCTGTTTAACTACAGGAATTCCTGGAAGACCCGATTCTAAGAAGATCTCCTTAGCTGAATCTATTGATGCGTAGTACTCTAGTTTCTTTGGGGATTCTGTCATTACGTCCTCCACAACTATTCTCCTAACGACATTATCCATATAAATAGGATCGACATTCTCTCTAACGTCAAGAAAAGCCTTAGCCAAATTCTTCTCTGTAATGAGACCAGTTAATCTACTTGACTCTACTGCAGGAAGTACTCTAATCCCTCTTTCTAGCATAATGCTTCTGGCATAAACTATTCTCTCATTAGGCATTATCTTGGGATACCCTTCCTTAACTAGCTCCTTTATACTACTATCAGAGTTAATGAGCTTGATGACGTCGGTTTCTGTTAATATACCTATAGGCTTATTCTCACCATCTACTACTGGTAAAGAGCCTATCTCCTTCTCTATCATTGTACTAATTGCTTCTATAATTGGAAAATCTGAATTTATTATAATGGGAGGCTCTGTCATTAGTGCACTAACATAAATCCTTCTGGCAGGAATTCTCTGGAATCTAGAGGATCCCAAGCCATCCATTATATCTCTCATACTTAGTACTCCAACTATTCTCCCGCCTGTCGTAACTATCAAATGATTGATATCGTTCTTCTCCATTAATTCAAAGGCAGCTTTTACTGTTTCTCCCTTATCTACTGAAATCACATGTCTGGTCATAAATTCAGAAGCTTTTCTGCTATTAGGCATTAGCAGCACCTCTCACGATATCTTCTTTATCTATAATTCCTACAAGCTCTCCCTTATCAAATACTGGTATGACACTTACCTGCCACTCTATCATGAATCTTGCGGCCTTAGCAGCATCCTCTTCAGGGTTTAGTTTAACTCTAATTTCTTTCATTATATGCTGGGCTGATTCTACCTTTGCATCTCTATTCATTCTACCAGTCCTAGATGGGATTAGTACATATCTTTTGGCTAAATTAGGTTCCCATAGAGCTATATCTCCCTCCGTAATCAACCCTAAGTAATTACCATTGAAACCAACGATTAAGGCCCTATTTCCCTTCGTAATAAGCTTAGCTACTTTTTTTAGGTTTGTATTAGGAGATATAACCCTAAATTTATTGGTCATAAGGCCATTGATCTTGAATTTACCTCTCAGCTCCTCTGAGAAGTATCTTGATATATCTGTTTCTGTTAATATACCTATCAGAGCTGAATCTCTAACTACAGGCAAGCCACCGATATTCTTATTGCTCATAATTCTGGCAGCTGTAGAAACAGATTCCTCAGGGCTTATTGTAATAGGATTCCTCGTCATGAACCTATCCACTAGAGAATTCTCAGGATTTCTCCACCTCCATGGAGCACCTCTCCTAGCTAATACTCTAGCTATGTCAATGGCTGTTATAACTCCAATTACTTCTCTCCCATTTGTAATGACCAATCTCCTAACTTTCCTTTCCAACATCAGATTTCGAGCTCTTCCTAAAGTATCTTGAGGGGTCACAGTAACAACATCAGTAGTCATATACTCCCTAACTTTTGCTCCCAAGTAAGTCCCCCATCATATAAGGCTCCAGCCCTTCTTAGATTTAGCTAATCTTAATTTCTCAGATAGTATGAACCATATATGGGGAGCCACTTTTAGCACATCTCTGGATGAAACTATGCCCACCACATTCTTATTAGAATTTACAATTATCAATCTCCTCACATTATGATCTACCATTACCCTAGCTGCCTCATCTATGTCAGCATTATCTCTCATCACAATAGGCTCCTTCGTCATAACTTCCTCTACCTTAACTTCATCCGGTTTTCTTCCATCCTCCTTTGCTATATACCTTGAAATAAGATCCCTCTCAGTTACTATTCCTCTTAACTTCCCCTCCTCCATTATGACAATGGAGCCTATGTTATATTCGCTCATGAGTTTTGCTGCTTTGTAAACGGTATCTTGAGGGGTCACAGTAATGAGGTTCCTATTCATTATCTCAGATACCTTCAACTGTATTCTCGGTTCCTCGCCCTTTTCAGGAATCAATGACCACATAATAATCACTCCATAACATCCACTTTTCCTGGAGGCATCATTCTCAATATATCATCCAAGTTTATGTCTGGCTTCGCTGAGACATCAGATGCCTCATCTATTTTAATGTTTTTGCGGAGCCAAGCTTCCATTCTATTTTTTAACATTTTAGCGGTCTCCTCCTTACCTAAAGAACCGGGCCTTAAACAGATTGAGTAGAGAAATGGAACACCAGCTGGTGCAGAAGTTAGCTTTACACCATCAGGTATCTCCTGGAATCCAATACATATCTCTAGCTTTACCCTAAGATAATTCCTTTTTCCTGCAATGTAGAAACTTCCCTTCGGTAGATACATTCCAGAAGGGGCATGCTTTGATACTTGCTCTCCTCTAACATAATAAACATCAGCAGATATTAACCCTTCTCTCCAAGCCCTAGAGAAAGATGCTGCAGCTGTAGCAGCCTGATAGATTGAATCATTATCTGGCTTCTTTCCATCAATCTTCAATATCACTACGGATCCTCCTGGCATATCTACATGAAAAAACAAATCATCCTCATCTAAATACTTTGATACTATCTCAGAGTTGCTCTGGGAATCCCTACCTGCTATCACGAGCAATCCTGATGGTGTGAAAAACCATCTAAACCTTTCATACCACTTTAGTTTTTTCCTTTCAACTGGCTTTCTATTGATTTGTAGCTCCTTGATTTCTTTCTCTAATTTTTCTAGCTTAATTCTTAGGGATGAAATTGCTTCTCTCATTCTCTCGTACTTTTCTCTTAACTTCTTCGCTTTTGCATAATAATCAGATGCATTACTGGCTGCAGACCTAAGAAAGTCTAACTTTATCTCCTTGTTATCAAGCAAGATATATATAATTCCAGATTTCCTATCAATTTTCCTTATGATCGGTGAGAGCTTACCCTCCTTAGCATCCTTTATGGTCCTGCTGATAGAATCTAAATAGAGATATATTAGATCACCTATGGATTTTAGCTCGTCCGATTTTTCCTTATATTCCTCCCTTAAATTCTCTTGTCTCTCTATCTCCTTCCTAAGTGATACAATACGAGGATCTTCAGGTACCTTCATCTCTTGTGAGATATAATAGAGCTGAATCGCTTTAGAGAGGGTTCTAATTCTTTTTATCTCTTCAGATAAACTCCTTAGCGGGAATACCGAGAAGTTATCTACTAGATCTCCCTTAACATATACTACTGGCTCTGCTTTTCTACTAACTAAATCATATATAACATGAGCTATGTCATTGATAGCTTCTCTATGATTCTTTAGACTATCCCTTAGATTCAAATTCAAATCTAAAGCTATTTCATCTAGATATGGAGGCCCTATCCCAAACAATTCAACCAAAGATCTCCAGATGGGTTTTTGGAGATATTCTTCAGAGGATAAATACTCTTCTACTTTTGAGGACGACCATTCATCTAACACCGGCTCTTCTTTCGGAGGCTTATAGATCTCACCGACTTTCAAAGTTCTCCCTTTATATTTCGCCCTCCTCAATAGCGAAATTATCTTATTAGTATCTTCTGCCAGTAGAATATTCCCTCCCCCAAATAGCTCCAAGATCAGCTTCAGAGAGGACTCCTTTCCAATAAGTTCTAAGGTTAGAATACGCTCCATCCCAATCTGACTAATATATGAAACTCTCTTGCCTTCTAAATGCTTTCTGAGGGACATAACAAAAGGAGGAGGAACTTCAGGTTTCTTCCATTTGAGATCTGTAAGGAAAACGAATCCATTAATATCCACTACAAGTTCTCTACAACCATTAACCTCCGGATAGAAAATGAAGGAGAAGGTATGACCATTCATTGAATAGACTTTTTTCACAATCCTCCCCTCTAGAGAGAAGAGTTCTCTAGCTAGGTGCCTAATATCAAGGCCGGTGAGCTTTCTCTTTCTTCCCATGCTAACCTATTAGAACTCCAGCTCAGTTTATATATTCAATTAGTGATTGGAGCATGATGGAAGCAAGGCATAAAGTCTATTACTTCAGGGTAATAATCTCTTCATTAGCTGGGCTAGTAAGCGGTCTAGCAGGCCTACCCTCAATAGAAGGGCTTAGTCTATTTCTTTTAATTTACTTTCTAGTGACCCCAATCTCATTGAGGCTGTGGGGAGATGAGCTTAAGGATACTGGACTCGTGAAGCTATACAAAGAGGCAATAGGTTCTTCATTTCTAGCTTTCCTCCTTATTTGGGTGTTAGTGGCAAATCTAATGGGGATGGGAGTATCAATATATTTGGTAAGAGCATCTAGTAGCGGCATTTACCCTATACAAACACTAGACGGCAGGATCATAGGTCCCAATGAAAGGCCGTTTGCTGGCTATAATGTAATCTTCCTGAATATATCAAAAGGTAAAATTAAAGGTATATATATCGGCACTTATACTAAAAAATCTTATGGAATAACCAAACTATATTTAAATAGCACCGAAGTCAAGATATGGGATAATGGCACACTTCTCATAGAAGGTAACTATGCCCTCTCCTCAGATAGAGATTTAGCGCGGATGAAGAACCTCTTCGGTAATATAACTCTCTACAGAAATGGATCTATAATCCTCGGCAGTACGAAAATAAGAATAGGTGGATCAACGAAGCTTATTCTAGGAAATATCACTTTAAACATCTTTTACAATAGTAGAGGTATAATCCATTTAAAATTCATATCCAATATAAATAAGATATCGAGATATCCCACATCCGTATTTATAAGTTTTGTGAAGGAGAAGAGCAGTTACATCTATGTATTTGATTCTCTGAAGCCCATATGGAAAACTAGAACTGCTAGAGTAGATGAAAGTTACTTAGTTGTGCTCCCTCTAGGGTGATTTTTTGGGTAGGAAACTCATAGAGGTCGAAGCAGATATAGGATTTGAAGTTTGGTCAGAGGACCTGAATAATCTCTTTGAGGAAGCTGCATTATCAATGTATGAGATTATGGTAGATATCGATAAAGTCGAACCGAAAGAAGAGAGATATATCAAGATTGAGGCAGAAGAAATGGATCTACTGATGCATGACTGGCTTTCAGAGCTACTTTATATCACAGATGTGAAAGGGATTGTGTTCTCAAAGTTTAATGTGATAATTAATAACTTCAAGCTAGAGGGAAAAGCATTCGGTGAGCCAGTAAATCGCAAGAAACATAATCCTAAGACAGAGATAAAAGCTGTAACATACCACAGGCTTAAGGTGAGTAAAGAGAATGGAATTTGGAGAGCTACCGTGATATTAGACATATAACTCAGGGGAAGCTAAGCCAGCCAGTAGCAAACCTCATCCTTCACCAAAGTCTCCTCTTTATTCATGCTAAACTTTAATAAACCTCAAACTTGTTTTGTTTTGGAAAGTTAACGGGGTGTACATAATGCCAAGAAGGCACGGTTCGCTACAATTCGCTCCAAGAAAGAGGGCAAAAACCCAGAAAGCAGTATTTAGATCGTATCCCGAGCTAGTGGTAGAAAAGCCGGCTCTAGTGGCTTTTCCCGGTTATAAAGCTGGGATGATCCATGTGCTAATGAGGGAGGACCGGCCAGGTAAGCTAGACATAGGCCAGCTTATTACTTTAGCTTCTACAGTTATAGAGGCGCCTCCTATAAAGGTAGTAGGAGTAAGATCTTACACAAGCAGCTATTATGGCTTAAAAGCTTTAACTACGGCTCTAAAGATAGATAAAGATAGTATTATAAGTAGATATTTGACGGTGGGCAATGGCGTCGACAACTGGGATGAAGCCAAGAGTAAATTAGAACATCAGAGGGATAAAGTTAAGGAGGTAAGGATTTTAGCCTATACAAGGCTTGATTTATCAGGAGTTCATAAGAAAAGGCCTGAATTCGTGGAAATCCCAATAAAAGGGGGATCTATTGAGGAGAGAATGGAATTCTCCGAGTCTATTGTAGGTTCTCTGATTAAAATCGACCAAGTGTTCAAGAAAGGCCAGCTGGTGGATGTGACTGGTGTTACTAAGGGATACGGTTGGCAGGGAATTGTAAGGAGATTCGGTATAGAGTTACTTAGGCACAAAGCGGGTAAGGGTAGATGGAGAGTTGGGAGCCTAGGATCTAGACATCCTCCGTATATTACCTGGAGAGTTCCTAGGGCAGGACAAACTGGTTATCATAAAAGGACTGAATATAACAAGAGAATTCTCCTGATGGAGGACCTAACTCAAACGAATTCCCTAAATATAACCCCAGGTGGGGGCTTTAAGAACTATGGCGTACTCAAAAGTCAATATATCATGGTTTCAGGTTCTATACCTGGGCCAGCAAAGAGATTTATCTTCGTAAGACACCCAATAAGGCCTAAGTACAATGAGCTTCCCATTCCTGAAATCAGATATGTGAGCTCGATAGGTTGGCTAAAGAGGTGATTTTCGGTGCCGGTTTCGGTATTTAACTTAAATGGAGAAAAGGTAAAGGAAATAGAGCTTCCTTCTATATTTGAAATGGAGATCAGACCAGATATAATCAGGAGGGCTTATCTCTCTCAGCTGACTGCCAGAATTCAGCCCCAAGGTAGGAACCCTCTAGCTGGATTGCGTACGTCTGCTGAATCCTGGGGGGCTGGGCATGGCGTAGCTAGGGTTCCAAGGTTTAAAGGAAGGGGATATCCAGCTGCAAGTAGGGCAGCTAGAGCGGTTATGGCCGTAGGTGGTGTCAAAACTAAAGTGCCTAGATCTTGGAAGAGGATTAGAGAAAGGGTAAATAAGAAGGAGAGGAAACTAGCTATACTATCCGCAATAGCGGCAACTAGTAAGATAGAATTAGTTGGTTCTAAGCATAGAATAGGCGATATAAAGCATATGCCGATAGTCCTCTCTAATGAATTGGAGAATATAAAGAAGACCTCCAAGCTATATACTCTGATGATAAAGCTAGGACTCGGAGAAGAACTCGATAGGAATAAGAAGAGGTTTGGAAAAATAAGAGCAGGGAGAGGGAAAATGAGAGGAAGAGTAAGGCAAAGGGCAAAAGGACCATTAATAATATACTTAAAGGAGGGATCCTACATAAGCAGGGCAGCTAGGAATATACCGGGTGTCGAAGCGGTGGCTTTAAGAAACTTAAGCGTCATACATCTCGCTCCTGGAGGAGTCCCTGGCAGGCTTACCCTATGGACGGAAGGAGCTCTTAGTTCCTTGGAGGAGGTGATGGGTTTTGCCTAAGATATTTGACCCATATAGAATACTTAGAGCGCCTATATCTACAGAAAAAGCTATAAGAATGATTAATGAAGAGAATAAACTTGCCTTTTATATTGATAGGAGAGCTAATAAAAAGGAGATTAAAAAGGCCGTTGAGGAAGCTCTAGATGCTAAGGTTGAAAAGGTATGGACCATCATAACCATAGACGGAAGAAAGAAGGCATATGTGAAGCTAACCCCTGAATATAGAGCGTCTGATATAGCGGCAAAACTCGGGGTAATAGGGTGATTATATGGGCAAGCATATACTGGTTCAGAGGAAGGGAAGAGGAGGAATTCAGTTTAGATCGAGGGGCCATCTTAAGATATCCCCAGTCAGATATCCCCCCAGGCTAGGTTTTGACTCCTTGAAGAAGGGTATAATAAAAGAGATACTTCATGAGCCTGGGAGACATACACCTATATCCCTAGTAGAGCTTGAAGATGGGACAAAACTCTACTATGTATCTCCTGAGGGAATATATGAAGGCCAAGAAATGGAAATAGGACCAGGAGCTCAAATTAAAACGGGAAATGTCCTTCCACTTTCCGAGATTCCAGATGGAACCCTCGTTTCCAATATAGAGATTAGACCTGGAGATGGAGGAAAATTGGCCAGAAGAAGCGGAACATACGCTCTTGTCTTTTCGCATGAAGGAGATAGAATCTTACTCAGGCTTCCATCAAGAAAAGAGAAGTTCGTAGATGCTAGATGTAGAGCCACTATCGGTATAGTCGCTGGAGGAGGAAGAATAGAGAAATCTTTCATGAAGGCAGGTTTGAAATATTATCATGAAAGGATGCATCCAAAGAGATGGCCGGTAGTTAGGGGTGTCGCTATGAGCTCAGTGAGTCATCCACATGGAGGTGGTTCTCATAAGAGACCAGGTAAGCCCACTACTGTGGCTAGAACTGCTCCACCAGGACAGAAAGTCGGACATATCGCAGCAAAGAAGACTGGAAGGGCAAAGAGGAGAACTATCCCATAAATGATCAATTTTTAAGTCTCTATGTTAATATATGGTGATAAAGCATGTCGTCTAGAGAGTTCAGATACAGAGGATATACCCTTAAAGACCTTCAGAATATGGCTTTAGATGAATTAGCTAATATAATGCCGGCTAGAATTAGGAGAACTTTAAGAAGGGGCCTTTCTCCTGAGAATAAAAGATTTCTAGAGAAAATTAGAAAATATAAAAGCAAGGGTATAGATAAAGTTATTCGAACGCACAGAAGGGATATGCCGGTCCTACCAGAGATGGTAGGATCTAAGATAGCTGTTCATAATGGAAAAGAATTTGTGGAGATAACTATAATGCCTGAGATGATAGGTCATTACTTAGGAGAATTTGCGATGACAAATAGAATAGTGAGGCATGGAAAACCAGGTAAAGGAGCAACTAGATCTAGCAAATTCGTGCCACTTAAGTGAGCAACTATACTTACTTATAATTTTTCCATCCTATTTTTATAATGCTCATTTTAAGCTTTAGCTAGGGGGCCGGGGTGGCCGAGCCAGGACCAAGGTGCCCGCCTTGAGAGCGGGTGGCCCTTCGGGCCGCGAGGGTTCAAATCCCTCCCCCGGCGTAGTCATATTCTTGTATAACTTCTTTTTTTTACTAAACCAAATTTTGAAAAATTCATTAGCAATAAGAAATAGGGACCCAATCTAAGTACTAAGTAGTTAGCATAATAATACTTATCTTGACATCCTCCGGCAAAGTCATTCCCATAATGCTCCTTATGTACCTCTCATCAGGATTCGGTATATCAATAATCCTCTTATGAATCCTCAGCTCATACTTATCAAATTTATTTATTCCCTCCCCAGATGGATTTCTCAATGTGGTTATCCTCAGCTTTTTCGTTGGTAGAGGTATAGGCCCCTTAACCCTTACTCCCATTTTTTCAGCTATCTCTTTAAACATATTGCTTACCTGATCTAGGCTCCTTGGATTACTACTGACCATCTCTATCCTCAAAACTTCAGTCATATGCTGTCACCGTCTCATATTACTGTCTCATATTGAGAAATAAAGAAAGAGAGGAAAGTCTATTTCTTCTTCCTCTCTAAGGGGACTACGTCAAGAACTATGCCTGCAGCTATAGTCATGCCCATATCTCTGACGGCGAATCTACCTAGTGGTGGGAACTCACTATATTTCTCAATGACGAATGGCTTTAACGGCTGGAACTTCACTATCGCAGCTTCTCCCCTCCTTATGAAGCTAGGATTCTCCTCAGTGGCCTGCCCAGTCCTAGGATCGATCTTTTTCTCTATTGAGATCATCTTGCAAGCCATATGTCCTGTATGAGCATGTATCACTGGAGTATACCCAGGTGCAATTGCTGTTGGATGCTGTAGTACAACCATCTGAGCTGTAAATTCTTTAGCTACCATAGGAGGATTGTTAGGATGTCCTATTACATCTCCTCTCTTGATATCCTTCTTATCAATACCTTTGATATTTATTCCTATATTATCTCCAGGCTCTGCCTTGCTAAGTTTCTCATGATGCATTTCTATACTTTTTACTTCAGCAGTTTTATCTAACGGTTCTATTATTATCCGATCACTAGGCTTCAGCACGCCAGTCTCAACTCTTCCAACTACTACTGTGCCAACGCCGGTTATTGAGAAAACATCTTGTATGGGTATTCTGAGGGGTTTATCGACTGGCTTAGGTGGTGCAGAGAATGTATCAAGGAGTTCGTATAAAGTTGGACCATTATACCAAGGAGTATTCTCACTCTTCTTAGCAACGTTGTCACCTTTAAGTCCACTTATAGGTATAAACTGGATCTTATCTGGATTATAACCTACCTTCTTGAGCAGCTCAGCTACTTGGTCCTTCACCTCCTCAAATCTATCTTTGCTGTAGTTTACTGTAGGATCATCCATCTTAGAAATAGCTACAGCGAGTTGATTCACCCCTAAGGTCTTAATGAGGAAAACGTGCTCTATGGTCTGGGCTTGTACACCCTCACCGGACTTTGCGGAAACCACTAAGATAGCAGCATCTGCTTGGCTAGCCCCAGTTATCATATTCTTAACGAAATCTCTATGACCGGGAGCGTCAATTATCGTTAGCATCTTATGAGGGGTCTCTATCTTTGTATGGAAGAGATCGATAGTCATACCCCTCTCTCGCTCCTCCTTGAGCTTATCAACTAGCCATGCAAATTGGGCATCAGCAGCTTGCTCTTCTGAAGGAAGTTCTTCTACCAGCTGAAGATCGAAGAACATCCTTCCTATCAACGTCGACTTTCCGTGGTCGACGTGTCCTACGAAAATCAGATTTACATGTTCCTTCCCAGCCATCTTATCACCCTATCATAATACATCAATATCTCTACACTCCATAACCGTGCGCATTTTTAAACCTAAACCTAACTTTCAATCTAAGGGCTAGTTATGAATTCTGTTAGAGAACTAGATAGATACAAAGAGTTTACAGCTTGGATATCTACATTCCCAACACTCACGCTATTCCTCGCTATTATTATATCAGCTAGATATACCTTCATTAGTGAGGAGATAGGTTCGGTTCTTAGCATAATATTCATGATGATAGCTCTCTTTCTCTTTATTATGTCAGATAAATACGTCAGAAAAATAGTATTTTCTGAGAATTTAAGCGAGAATGAGGCCTTCAAGCTTTATAGAAATGCCTCATTGGCGTCTGGCGTGATCATCCCGATAATTGGACTAATCTCAGCTCTACTCGTTGGATATACAAATGCTCCTATTACAGCATTTTCTTTCATGATAATATCACTGAGTGGTGTTGGATCAGCTTGGAAGAGGTTCTACGATAAACTTAGTGGGAAGATAACATTCTCTAGCCCAGAAGATACAAGTCAGGATAAGAGAAAGAAAAAGAAGTGAACTAAACTAAACTAAACTATAAGACCTTCTCTATAGCTTTTATGAGTTCTTCTGCTTTCAAGGGATCTCTAGCTTCTACAAGCACCCTTATCTTAGGTTCTGTCCTAGAGAGCCTTATTAGAGCCCATGATTCAGCAGTTGACAGCTTCACACCATCGGTTAGATCTATATTCATCTCTCTTTTCTTGCCGAATGAGATTAGATTCTCCTTTAGGGAATCCCAGCTACTCTTTATTCCAAAATTTTTCCTTATCATATGATACCTAGGAAGTTCCTCAATCAGCTCGCTAATGGATATTCTCTTATGCGACATTATCTCCAGAATGATAGAAGCTGCTAGAGGGCCATCCCTTCCCATATGAAAATCTGGTAGAATGACCCCACCGCAGCTTCCCTCTCCTCCTACTGTAGCGTCAATCTCCTTCATTTTATGTGATACGTATGCTTCTCCTACAGGAGTTCTATAGATCTTAGCCCCTCTTTTCTTTGCTATATCATCAAACATCTTGGAAGAAGCTACATTCACGACGACGGTTCCACCACCTCTCTTAGCTAAGATATAATCCACTACTAGAGCGAGAGTTATATCCTCAGGCATTATCTCTCCTTTCTCAGTTACTAAGGATAGTCGATCAGCATCTGTATCATGAGCAAATCCTACATCTGATTTTGTGGCTATTACGATCTTAGATAAGTCACCTAAGGTGTCGGGTCTCGGTTCCATCTCTCTAACAAAGATTCCTGGGGATGAGTTGATAGTATTAACATGAACTCCCAAAGCTTGAAATAGATAAGGCGTAACATATGCTCCAGCACCTCCATTCACATCCAGAATGACGTGTGACTCGTTCTTCCTGATCTTATCAGCATCTATGAAATTCAAGAGATCATCTATATATTCTTCAGTTACATCAATGTTCTCCTCTGTTCCGAGATCGGTCCAAGGTACAGATTTGAACTTGCCACTGTGAAATTCCTCCTTTAAAGTCTCCATCTCAGTAGGATGCAAGAGAAGCCCTCCTTTACCTATTAACTTAAGAGCATTCCACTCAGGAGGGTTGTGGCTAGCTGAGATTATGATGCCTCCATCAGCATCATATTTTTCTACTGCCCATGCTATAGTAGGAGTAGGGACTATTCCTATGTTAAGCACATTCACACCAGCTGATAAAAGCCCAGCTACTACTGCCCGATCTAAGGCGTAACCGCTAGGTCTGGTATCTCTCCCTACAATGACAAGAGATCCTACCTCCAACTTCCTTCCAAATATATTAGAGATTTTAGAAACTATCTCAGCATCTATTCCATCGCCTACTATTCCTCTAATTCCCAAAGGAGTGAATATTAGAGTCATCAACTATCGCCTCCTTAGAAGATACATACGCCTTTAAGGTAGGAAGGAGAACAGCAAGCATCAGTATAAACCCGATAACGCCTGAAACTGGTTCTAATGGGCTTGATTTTACTACATCTATTATACTAGTCTCCATTATGTCCAGTACTCCACCTATAGCGAAACCTGCTATGGATGGAACTGCTACATAGTTAAAGAAGTTATCTCCTCCATACCTCTTTGTGAGATATCTCAATATACTTGATATTATGTAGAGAATGGCATATTGTGGTATGAGCACTCCAAACAATACCCCTACCGCACTGATACTGATCCATGGAATTATTCCCCTAAGAAGGAAAACAAATCCTCCTATAATTAATCCTTCTAAGAAGTAATCAACCTTCCATCCAGCTAGATTACCCATGACTGATAATAATCCTTCATTTGGATATATGGGCGTGTTTATCTCTAAAGGCTTCTTGGCAGCGCCCCATATATGAAAGGACACGAGCAAGAGCAGGCCCCCTACTATCGCTCCAAACAGGAGACCTATTAATTGGGCTTTGAACATCTCTCTTGCCTTCATTCCTATAGATTGAGAGTATCTAAAGCTCTCAGCTGATGCTGTGGGCTGGGCTGAGACAGTATCAGTTACCATGGCCGATGCAGCTCCTGAAAAGAAGGCATCAGATGATGATCTATGAAACATTCCTGTGGAGAAAAATACATTATCTAAAACTCCTCTTATCCCTAGATCCATGGGTATAATCCAATTACCCATCCCTAAAGTCCATACATATCCATGCCAATATAACACATGCATCGAGACGAGCACTAGGGCTATTATTGGATTCACGCCTAGTACTGCTATTAAGGATATACTGGCAGTAAATGTTAGAAGCCAACCAATTACGAGCCACCTTCTCGTAATAGGCTCATCCTCCCAATTTTTCCAGCTATCCTTGATGTACTTATAACCAAGAATTAGAGGTATAATACCAACAGCAAGATAAAGCCCTGTAGATATATGATACCAAGGTACTGGGCCGTTAACTGCTGCATTGGACGTATAGAATGCGAAATCTCTTCCACTTTCATATGGAAGAAGGCCCATTCTCACGAGAATTGGAGGAACTAGTAGATATGCCACAATAGCAGTGGCCCACGTGGATATTTGTATCTCTATAGGAATTAGGAAAGCCCAAGCAAATAGGTCTGGAGTTATTTGCGTTCCCGTATCCATACCAAAAGCTCCTCCGGGAAAATAATGCTGGAGCATCGGTGTGAAATCTACCCTAAGGTCGGCGGTGGGGAATTCTTGCCATATGGCTTGGAGTAGATGCCCCCTTTGGAATAAACTTATTGAAAAACCAGCAAGAAGACCAAGCCAAAGCCATCTTAATCCTTTTCTTCTCTCTTTTATAAGCTTCGAAAAGCTTGCGCTGACCGTAGCTACCGGAAATATTAGCTTCTCTTTATTCATGTAAAATTTCCTGAAGGGTATTATGTTTAGATATGAGAAAATAGATAATATTATTGCAAATATTACAACATATGTGAGAGGACCGACCCAAACCATCCAGTTTAAATTACCGCCTAGCAGTAGTGATCTAAGAGCTTCAGGATTTTTTGGAACAAGGAAACTTGGTAATATCCCTCTTAGTGGGAAGTCCCTAGATAAGCCTGCGATAGCCCATGATGGAAGAATATACTGCCATCCTATGAACAAGACAGTAATTACCTCTACTGATCCAAATATAACACCCATCTCTCCAATGGATAGAGGATTCCCCTTTATTGTCGATAAAGCATAAGAGATAGCTAAAACTACAAGTGCAGCTTCTCCTGTCCAGCTGTAGCCCCCAGCGCTTCTCATAGCAGTTTGAGCAAACAACATAAATAGGCCAAATAGAAAAGAGAGGGTAACAGACCTAACTGTAAAGGGACTCTTACTTCCTTCTTGGCTTTCAGCGTTCTTCAAGGGATCACCCTTTCACTCTTTCACTTCAATCTAAAGAATAAGACCTCTTTTTATACTTAGGTGCTCGTCTGTGATTCCTTGAGAGAATTCTCTCTTTACTCCTTCAGATTCTCTCAGAGTGTCTACAGTCTCAGGAAGACTTGACATGTATCCAAATAATGAGATGAATTCTGCAGCCTTTTTATCTTTCTCTCTGATCTTTATAGAGTTCATGAGCACATTGATTGAAAAGTTCGAGTAGGGAGCTGTAGTTGGCAGAAAAATACACAGATCTTGGAGATAAATGCCCTCTCCTGAGATGACAAGAGTTCTGGGTGTGGTAAGGAGAGAATCTCTGATCCAATCTAAGTAGGTTTCCTTAATGAAATTTAATGAGACCTTGAATACCTTGAAGTAGGGGCAATAAACTAGGTCTTCATGAATCTCTTCGAGTGTTAAATCCTTTATAGGAAGAGCCATCGAGAGCCTCTCTAGAAGGACTTCATAAGGTCTAATAGTAATTCCAGAACTTCTGTACGAAACTTTAGTAGCTATCTGGTTGCAATCATACTCCAAAAAAGCATCTGTTTCTTCAATGAAATCTTCTAAGAATCCGGAAACTTTTACTCCCTTTTGTTTGAAGAGATATAGCTCCGGCCTACTACAATACACTGGTACCTTACGAGATATGTACTTAGAGTAGGGGGTAGCCTTATGGCTGTAAGCACCGACTACATGAATATCTGGTTGCCTATTTAGGCCTTCTAGCAGCGGTATAGTGTAAGGGTCATGTCCAACGATCCCTACTCTTATCATAGACGTGTGCTCTCCCTAAGAGCATCTACTGCAGGTAAGGGCAGGCCTGCTAATCCATATAAGACAGCTCCTCCGGCAGTGTATACCCTACTACCCCTGGTCCCTACCATATTGGCCGCAGTACTGAGATGACCTCCACAGAGTACAGATTCCTTTGCGTATTCTTCCATTGCTTTCACTATCTCTAGAGTACCTTTTCTTGATTCAGGCTTCTCGAATATCCCCATAGGACCATTAGCTACAGAAAGATCGGCGCCTCTTAATCTCTCCTTATAAATCTCGATGGTTCCAGGACCTATATCTATTATCTCGCTTTCTTCAGGCACTGCGTAAACAGGTACATCCTCGATGGTCTCGTTCTTCAGCTTGACCACAAAATCTACTGGGTAAAAAACCCTACCAGTCCCCATTTCAAGGATCTCTCGAGCTGCTGGTAAGAGAAGATCTAAATCTCTAACTTTTCTCGCTTCTCCATTAAGCTTATGCCCGGATGCTAATGCTATTATGATACCGAGCAAACCTCCAGTTAATACCTCAGCAGCTCTACCATTTCTTATAGCATGAACCATTACCTTCAGCTTATCTGAGACTTTCGCTCCTCCTAATATGAAGATCCTCTTTCCTCTTATCGCATTAATCTCGGACATTTCAGCTATCATCCTTTGCATATTCCTTCCTGCTGCTGCCGGCATCAGATATGGAAATGCTACTAATGAAGGTTGACTTCTATGAGCTGCTTGAAATGCATCATTGATATAGACATTAAAGAGAGGCGCAAGCCTCTGAACGAAATGCGTCTTTATCAGATCTCTAGGGTCACCTTCGATATTTTCCTCAGCCATAAATCTTAAATTTTCAAGTAGCAAAACTTCTCCTTGTCCAAGCGCCTTTATCTGCTCTCGTATCTCTCTAGATATAACTCCATCAACATATTTTACCTTACTATCTATCTCTTTAGCCAATTCTTCTGCATGAGATTCTGTACTCGTGAAATCGCTACTTCCAGGTCTACCTTGATGCGTTCCTACTACGACAGAGGAACCTCTCTCCACAAGTTCCTTTAAAGTTTTTGCTGTCTGCTTGATCTTCTCTACACTCATTATCTCTCCATTATCTCCTATAGGAACATTCATATCAGCCCTTAAGAAGACCTTCTTTCCATCTAGTGATATGTTATCAAGTGTAAGAATTTTCTTTACTCTCAAGAGCATCACCTAGTATAATGCTAGCTGTAGTAAGCTGTGAGGCCTAAGAATTAAATTTTACATCAATAGAGGAAAGTAGCATATCTATTAGTTAAAATTCTTAAATACCTACTTTAGGAACTCTGCGAGCGCATCTTTACATGCACAAGATCTCTCCCTTGGTATAAGAGGGATAGATCTAGCAAGAAGCTTTGATACATCTTCTAATCTTCTAGAGAACACATCCAGTACTTCTTGATGGGTCAACTTTTCTCTACCACCAATTCCTGCTGCGTAGTTCGTTACAATCGATATACTAGCATAGCATATTGCTAACTCCCTAGCAAGAGCAGCTTCAGGACAGCCTGTCATACCCACGATATCTCCTCCCATTATAGCCATCGCCTTTATCTCGGCAGGAGTTTCAAACCTATTTCCTTCTGTGCATACATATACCCCTCTATCTATAAGATGAATGCCTAGTTGATTGGATGCATTTGCAAGGGCAGACCTTATCTCTGGACAATATGTATATGGAGTCATAGAGACATGTATCACTCCTTCAATATTTCTTCCTCTAACAATGATCTCAGTTTTTCCATCATAAAAAGTGCTATCTCTACATTTTGTTAAATCTATAAAATCATGAGGTAGGATGATGGTACCCAATTTAAGCTTAGGATTTATAGCTCCAACAGCATTACTTGCTATTATTCTCTCTACTCCTAGCATATTCAAAGCATATATATTAGCCTTATAGTTCACCTTGAAGGGTGGAATATCATGCTTCTTTCCATGCCTAGGAATAAAAGCTATCTCCTCATCTCCAAACTCTCCTAGGTAAACATAAGCTAAACCAAAGGGGGTACCTATTCTTCTAAGTTCGGAATCTTCTATGAGATGGTATACACCACTACCCCCTATGATGCCTATCCTAACCATTGCATGCACTCTCCTATCCAATAAGAGGTGATAATTTTTATAACTCGTGGTTACCCATGATACATGCCTACATTTAGTGTTAAGTGTGGAGGCGTTAAATACTGGAGGTGAGTGTAATGACTTTGGCTACTGTAGGAGGGAAACCTGTCCTAGTATTGAAGGAGGGAACTACGAGAACTCGAGGTGAAGAGGCTAGAAGAATAAATATTATGGCTGCTCGTGCAATTACTGACGCAGTTAAGACAACGCTAGGACCTAAGGGCATGGATAAAATGATAGTAGACACTTTAGGTGATATTACTGTCAGTAATGATGGAGCTACTATTCTCCAGGAGATGGAGGTGGCTCATCCATCCGCTAAACTTATGGTGAATTTGGCTAAGGCTCAGGATAAAGAGGTAGGAGACGGTACAACCACCAGCGTGGTACTAGCCGGCGAACTATTGGCCGAGGCTGAAAACCTGCTCCAGAAGGATATACATCCCACTATAATAATAGACGGCTATGAGAAAGCCCTGAAGTTTATTGAGGAAGAACTTGAGAAACTGGCAATAGAAGTCAATCCTGAGGATGAGGGGTGGTTGAAAAAAGTAGCTGAAACTGCTATGAGCAGCAAGCTTATCAGCGCTGAGAAAAAGAAGCTAGCAGAAATTGCGGTAAAAGCAGTAAAGGCTGTAGAGGAGAAGAAAGGTGATGAGAGGATAGTCGATATAGATAATGTGAAAATAGTAAAGAAGAAAGGAGGTAATCTGTCTGACGTTCAGTTCATAAGAGGCGTAGTACTGGATAAGGAGGTTGTCCACAGGGATATGCCTAAGGTTGTGAAAAATGCTAAGATATCAATTTCAAATCTCTCTCTGGAGATAAAGAAGCCTGAGATAGACATGGAAGTTCAGATATCTTCGCCTCAGGAATTGAGGGGGTTCATAGATCAAGAGACTAGAATATTAAAGGAGAAAGTTGAAAAGATTGCTGCTACTGGCGCTAACGTGGTCTTCTGCCAGAAGGGAATAGATGAGGTTGCTCAGCATTTCCTAGCTAAGCATGGCATACTAGCAGTTAGAAGGGTAAGTGAGAAGGATATGCAGAGGATAGAGAAATCCACAGGAGGAAAAGTAGTCAATAATCTTGATGATTTGACTGAAGCAGAGCTAGGATATGCTGGAATTGTGGAAGAGAGGAAGATAGGAGACGATAGAATGATCTTCATAGAGGAATGCAAGAATCCGAAGGCTGTAACGATACTGATTAGAGCAAGTGCAGACACAATACTAGATGAAGCTGAAAGAGGCCTCAAGGATGCGCTGTACGTAGCCAGAAACGTAGTTGAGGATAGCAAGGTATTCTATGGAGGTGGCTCTATACAGGCTGAGCTAGCTATAAGGTTGAAGGACTATGCTCATGCAGTAAAAGGTAAAGAGCAGTTAGCCATGGAGGCATTTGCCAATGCCCTTGAGAGCATACCCAGAATACTGGCTGAGAATTCAGGAATGGATTCAGTTGATGCTCTCGTTGAGATAAGAAATGCCCACAAATCTGGAAAGATCTCAATTGGTGTCGACGCTCTAAACAGTAAGGTAGGAGATATGAATAAGATAGGTGTTGTCGATACTTATAGAGGAGTGAAAAATGCTATAGCAGCTGCGACAGAGACAGCGGTGCTGGTAATAAAGACAGATGATATAATAGCAGCTAAATCTTATGAGGGAAAGGGTAAGAGTGGAGGAGGCGAAGAGGAAGGCGAAGGATTTAAATCCAAATTCGACTAAGGGCTCTAGATGAAACTGATAGACAAAAAGACAGGAAAAATCTTAGGAATAAACTCTTTTGATCTTTTTCTAATAATTATAATCCTCGCATTTACTGGCTATTATGCATATGAGAATCTGCTTCCTCCTCCTCAGGAGGTAAATGCATATTCAGGGCTTAATATTAACAATGCTGCTTTAGAATTCTCTAGACTATCTGGTCTTGGGTATGTAGTAGATGCTCATGTCGATGGAGTTTGGACTACTAACAAAACTGAGTTCCATGATGATGTGCTGATCACTTGGTCTTACGAGACTAGACTCTTTGGATGGTATAAGGGAAAGAGGATAACTATAGGGGGTCCAAATGCTTATGTCGAAGACATAGCAGCAACAAAAATAACGTTCAAGACAGAATCTCCCTCCATCATAAGGGCCTATATGTATCCCACGGAGAGGAATACCATAACAGAGATAGCTAATGAATTAGATGACCTTAGTGAGAAAATTTCTGGAGATTACGGCGTTAAGGTAATAAAGATTAGATCCTCCTTAATACTAGACATTCCGAAGCTAAAACCTAATGCATATCTCTATAACAGGCTCAAATGGAGGATATACAATGAAATCCCTTGGGGATATCCCTACATATATCTAGGAGATTCCTTTATAACGATAAGATTTGATTATACACAGAAAACGGCTCTTACAACGAATGATTTCAGGAAGATAGATTCCATCCTGAGGGACCTGAATATAACATATGAAAGAGCCGTGCTAGATTCGGCATATATCTATATAGGGACTAAAAAGCCACTAACTGGCATATCAGTCTACTCTAAGCTCCTGGATAATGCTAGGCCTCTCTCAGGAATGATTGATGTCACTAGACTTACATACATTCCAAAGCCATGAGGGTGATTTCTTACTTATGATGTCATTTCTCATAAAGTCTTATAGTCGGTCTTTACCAGCTAGAATTTTGAAGATAAGTGGAAATAAGATAATAGAGATAATCAAAGAAAGCAAGAGTTATGAAATAGTATCTGCTATAGATAGAATACTAACAAATGCGGAGAAGACTTCCTCAGCAATTAATATCCTAAGAAAGTTATGCTTTCCTCTAATTAAAACAATTTCCAAGCCAAAGATAAAGAAGACCAGCTTTAGTAGAATATTTGAGATAGTTCTCTCTCCTTGGGCGCTTCCTCTAGGCTTCTTACTATTCTTCTGGTCATCTCTAGCTAGAGTATCTTCAACTACCTTGCTGCTAGTTTATTCAGTTACTCTTATCATGGTTATTGCTATCTATTTGGCTTCTAAAGAAGGAGGTCTCGAGGTCGCTGATTCAAGAAACGTTATCCTATTCCTCGGTTCTCTGATGCTCCTTATAGGATATGCTGCCTTCGTTGTTCAAATTGCCAAGGTAGGAGGTATTCCCTTACTTAACGATCAATTAAGGAGAGGTCTATCTCCTATCCTTAACTACATAGCTTGGACCACTGTTCCTGGAACTGCTTTTCTCCTGTCATCGGTGAACCTAGATAGATGCGAAGCTTACACTTTAACCCTTATAGGATTCATTCCATCATTCTTTCTGGCTTTTAGGACAGAGATGATAGCGTACATACTGGCTACTTTAGTAGTGCTTTATCATAGGAATATGATAGGAGGTTTACATATACTAATTGGTATAGTAGTGGCTGCGGTGTTTTTCGTTGGCGTTGGCGCTGTAAGGTCCATTACTACGGGCTTGGTTCAGAATCCGATATTCTCTGTTCTGTATAGACCTACCATAACAGTTGCAGCTTTAGATACAATAGTTAGGCTATATGATCTCATACCAGTTACAGGTGGACGTGTGCATCTAGCGGCATTTTCATCATTAGGCCTAATAAGGGGGTCTAGGTATGGACCAAGGACCCTCATAAGCATCTACACTGGAGGTAGAAGAACTGTTTCTACAACAGCAACGTTGATAGGAGGCCCATTGCTAGATTGGGGATGGATAGGAGCTATCTCAATATCTTTCCTACTAGTTTACTTCTTATCCTTCTCATATAAGTTTTCGATAGGGAATAAACATTTACTCGGCCCCTATGCAACCCTCTATTCGTATTCTATGGTAGGGATAGAAACGGGCATACTAGATATTAATGTATATTCATATATCACACTTGCTCTCCTCCTAATAATCCTCTCACTGAGACCTAAAAATGAGATCAAGAAATAATTGGCTGATAAACCCGACTCTTGGTGTCTTAGCTATACTACTCAGTATAATGATTCCAGGTGCCCTGAAGTTCGGGTTAGATGCTAATTGGGTGATTATTTCATTTTCAGGTCTGTTATCCTTCTATATTGGTGCAAGAATGGCTAGAATAGTATATAATGAGAAAGCAATGCTTCTATTTGGTGAATTCCTAACTTTACTGTTGTTATTAATCTCCTTTAAAAGCATAGCTAGAATCTTGGCTGCACCCATAGCCCTGCTGTGGCTGGTCGTTCTTAATATTGGAGGAATAATTGTAGGTTCTAAGGAAAAGTCTATACCATACTACTCCACGGCTCTCTATGGTATAGGAGCTATCTTCATTATTCACTCCTTCCTTCAATATAAGAGTTGGGACATCATAAGATCACTACCATTAACACCACCTGAGGGTGCTTTTGGGATGCTTCTTATCTTCATTACATTCCCTAGTATTCTACAATGGCTACTTTATCATATGCATAGATACTCAGCAACTATCTTCATAGCAGCCACTACATCATTAATGCTGCTTCATGGTTTTAGGGCTGATGCGGCCCTCGTACTACTCTCTACATTTCTAGTTGTGTGGAAGAGGTATCCTCGCATATCATATTTATTCTTAATAACCTTAATCTCACTATTTATTTTGGTAGATGTTGCTAGAAGCAACCTTAATGTTCCTGTAATAGAGAGACCCATTTTCAGACTCAGTACTACCTACTATTACTCTAAAGAAATTCTAAGATGGTTTCTCTCATTCTTGCCACCATCTAATCCATCCTGGTTATTTTCTATACCGATGCATCCATCCCAATCCATAGGTAGAGGCATATATGGGAAGGAATATGGAATAACACCAACTATTTTTGTAGAGTTCTCCATAAGCTCAGGTCTGCTTGGAATGCTCCTATTATCACTAGTCTTGGGAATTTTATCCGGTTATAGCTTTAGCTTATTTATAAGAAGTAAGGATGTCTTCTCTTATGCTATAATATGGCCAATATTGATAACTCGAGTAGAAATAGGCATGAGCCAACTTGATTTAGTCATAATGTCTGGCTCGGTTACTTTCGCTATACTAGCCAATCTTTTTAATGAGGATCACTCTACTAAATCGGTGAAATAGTATGCCATATTACTATCATGGCCCGGTGATGCCTGGTGGAAGAAAACCAACTGGAGGGAAAATAAGAAAGAGTAGAGGGAAAAGAAGGAGAGAAAATGGTAGGCCTCCAGCCTTTACAATGATTGGGGAGAAGAAAGTAAGGCCAATAAGGGTAATGGGAGGAGAAAGGAAGCTCAGGCTAATATCAGAATATGAGGTCAATATAGCTCTGGGAAATGGAGAAATTAAAAAAGTGAAGATATTGAGCGTGATTGAGAATAAAGCTAGCAAGATCTTCACCAGAAAGAAAATTATAACTAAAGGTGCCCTCGTTAAAACTGAGCTAGGTACTATAAGGATAACTTCTAGGCCGGGGCAGCATGGCGTGCTCAACGGAGTTCTTCTGAGGGAGGATGTTGCCTCTCAAAAGACCTAAAATAGTTTATCCTTCCTATTTTGATTCTAGGCTCAGTAGAACTGAAGGGAGAAGAGTCTCTAGAAATTTATCTATAAGAAGACCTAATTTGCAGAGGATAATTAGGGTTCTAAAATACTTATCGCTTGATTTTGAAGTAGAAGATGACAAACATAGACCTTCTAGATGGTATAAAGTGGAAGGCAGAGTAAAGATCTATTATGAAGGTAGCAAGGAAGAATTGCTTAAGAATCTAGGGAAGGCTCTCAGGAGTTTAAGAGAATGAGACAATTAGGAGAAGTTATAAGGGTCACTAGATCGAGAAACTTCCTAATCAAACTTAAGTTCTCACTAAAAGATGATATCAAGAATTACAAGGTAGTATCTGAAGACCTCTTTTTAGTGGGTATCGTAAGCGATATAATAGGCCCCGTACATGAACCATATGCCTTAGTAAAGATCTTAATTCCTCTAGATAAAGCCCATGAATATGTGGGTAAGAAGCTTTACCTAGTGGAGAAGAAGGAAGAGGGCAGGCTCATAAAATATCCAAATGACTAAAAATCTCCCTAAGTATTGAAGCGGCTACATACTCAGCTTTTCCCCTCTCTAACCAATATATCTTAGATCTCCTGCATATATCCTCTATAAATGGTATTCTAGATGTAGGAGCTGTTCCAACAGCCAAGATATCAGATGACCATATCTGCTTGATAACATCAACAAAAGATTTGGAAAACAACTCCATCTTCCCTATCTCATCTATTAAAATGACATTGCATTCCCTCATAGCCTTACTTAGGGCCGGTATTGCGATCTTTTCGAATTCTCCCACTTTAACAAAGTATTTGGATATCTTAGGGCCTTCATTGAAGAGGGTAGATGCGAATAAGCCTCGATTACCCGTAAGGAGGTCTTCTACAGTAAATCCCTTTCTCACTCCCTTTTCTCTCAATTCTGGCGTGCTTATGCCTCCTATTTTCACTCCTTTTTCCTCTAATTCTTGTTTGATTATGCTTACTGTTGTAGACTTTCCAGAGCCTGGTCTACCTCTTATTATATACTTCTCCTCTCCTCTCATGATGATGTCCAAGCTTAACATCTCCCTCAAATTATATAGTGAGGGTAAGGTATCATTTTATTCTACTGATCTAGATCATCTAAGAGAGCTTGGTTTAGCTTATACTAAAGCACCAGTCTTTTATAATCCGAGAATGAAGCTTAATAGGGACATAACAATTTCTTTATTTTCCTCTCTCTCTTTAAGAACAGCTGCTGATCTTATGGCGGCCTCTGGCGTAAGAGCTTTAAGGTTAGCAGCTGAGGGTAATGCTCAGGAGGTACTAGCTAACGATTCAGACTGCCTCTCTGCCTATGTAATTAAGATTAACGTTAGGCTAAATGGTCTCAATAATATCAAAGTAAATTGCTCTGATGCCAGATTAATGGCCGATAAAATGTCCTGGGAGGGAAATAGAGTGGGATATATAGATCTAGATCCATTTGGATCTCCAGCTCCTTACCTAGACTCTTTTCTCAAAGCCGTTAAGAGAGGTGGTATCATAGGGATTACTGCGACAGATACACCTCCTCTCTTTGGACTGTATCCCGACAAGCTATTTAGGTTCTATGGCGTTTGGGGAAAGAAATTCCCTTTCCATAAGGAGTTTGGGATCAGGGCCCTAATCTACTTTGTTGTAAGAACTGCTGCAAGGTTTGATCTGGTTGCAAAGCCCATCCTTTCCTATGGAAGGGAACATTATGTAAGAACATTCTTCTCAATGGATAAAGGAGCATTAGCCTCAAGTGATCTATTAAAGGATAACATAGGATGGATCGAATACCTTGGTAGAGACTTTAAGGTAATTAAGGGAAAGGACTTGCCAGAAAAGAAAGATAACATTCTTGTAGGGCCTGTATGGATCGGCAATATATCTGATATTAATATAGCTAAGAGAATAAGGCCAATTAGTGACGAAGCATCAGATCTATTGAAGGCTATCATTGTAGAAGCCGAAGGCCCCCCTCTCTATTATATACTAGATAATATATGCTCTTCTATGAAAACCAAAGTTCCTAAGATCAGAGAAGTTATTTCAAGATTAAAAGAACTTGGTTATTTTGCAAGCAGGACTCATCTAGAGCCCTTAGGTATTAAAACCAATGCCAGTAGAAAAGATTTAGAGGAGATAATTGAAAAATTATAGCTTCTTAAAAACTATCATAGCATGCTTTGGATCATAGGGAGAAAGTTCGACATTCTCTATCAGCTTATATTTACCAGCTGAAGCTACTTCTCTCTCCACTAACTTATACACCTTCCTGGGTGGAAGTGTTACATCAATGCTACTGGATTTTACAGCTATAAAGGCATATCCCCCCTTTCTAAGGAACATATCAGAGTTTCTAATAAATATACTCGCTTGATCAGGCTGAGCTACATCTTCATAAACTATATCAATCTCAGGAATGATCCAGCAGTAATTCTGAGGTCTTCTTGCGCTCTCCATTATGGGAACAATATTCTTCCTATCGGCAGCCACCGGTAATAAATCTCTTAGGACTCTCTGGGCGATTTCTATGCCAAATATAATTCCGCTATCACCTATTATATCGCTAATATGCGACGCTGTGGTCCCAGAAGCTATCCCTAAATATAAGATCCTTGAACTACTCTTGAAGGGGAACGTCCTTAATCCTTTGTGAATGGCTGCCGCCAATTTAGATCTATATGGATTCCAGATTCTGTATTCTATACCTTTGATATGCTTTATAACTTCGTCATACACCTTTTGACCTGGAACGAGGTTCTTCGTGGCCAACTGCTTCTTGCCATTTAATATCCAATAAACATTTTTGAACCTCTGATCAGCTCTAACCTTCATGTCTACCATCTCCCGGCAGATCATTAAGCTTCTTATCAATTTCCTTCCTGAGCTCGTCTCCTATGTACCTACCTCTGCCGAAAGCATCTACTCTAGCAGCTATTGCTATCTTAGTAGCGAGAAGTCTAGCTATTTTTCCTCTAAGCTTTTTAGGGGCTGTCCTAACTTCCTTGGCTTGGAATAAGATTCCATGCTTTGGCGGCTTGGCTCCTTTAACTAAATGCATGAATATCGCCTTACGAGCCCCTAATATCTGAATAGAGCTGGCTGGCAGACTAGCTAGCCTTTTAAGACTACCAGCAATAGCTATCAGTCTAGCTCCAACGAGAGGATTTATTACAGATGATATGTTCGGAGCCTCTCTTTTCATTAGGTCCTCTATAAAGGATTCAACCTTCTTCCTGGACTCATAGAGATAAATCCAATTATCTGCAACTTTTCTAATTACCTCAAGATCTTTATTATCAAGATCAGCACCCATAGATCCATCAACGGCATTTAATGCAGATTTAACCAAATTTCCCCTCACACCTGCTTTTTTTAATACATCTTCACTGATCTTTCTTCTATCTGGTTGAAGTGAAATGATCTTCATGAAAACCGGATGTTCCTCAACTATATCATTTAGCTCTGGAAAATGTATCGAATACCATTCCCTTATAGCTGGAGCCAATATATTCAGGGATTTATTGGCGTGATCTATATAGTCTATGGATTTGATTATCTGCTGGTCTAATGAGCTTAGCTCCTCTTTGATCCTCTGCTTAGTTATCTTTATACCTAGCTCGTTGAGAATAAGATAGTACTCCTTTTCACTAATTCCGCCCCAAACTTGGGATGCATATCTGAGAAACTCTCTTCTAACACTCAGGAAAGGCTTTTCGTTTGGCGAGATTATCGATCTCACTCCATTCATATTCAATAGATCCTTGAGTAGCTGATCGTTAACTATGATATCTTCCTTATCCTTTCTACTTGAAATAACTTCGTCAATATACTCATTCAATAAATCCTTATTCCCTAGTATTCTAGCTATTGAATCTGGATCCTTAGGAAATGAGTGAAATTTAATCACTTTACCCTTTCTATCTAAGACTAGTAACCCATATGGCTGAATGGAGAGGAATGCGGACAAATTATCCCCTTAAAGAATACAAGACCACTCCTAAAAACTCTCATATTGGATGCTGACTAGGCTTTCTACCTAGGACAAACCTCTTGCGATAGATATATCTTACCCTCGTTCTAGGAATAGGACCTCTCCTAGACCTAGACTCTACCTTAGGAGTAAGAGATCTAACCTTACCAGCTTTATTTAAGGCTCCATGAGTACCTCTAGGCATTCTATCACCACGATAAACAGATGGTATGTTATATAAATTTGATACATATCACTTGGTGTCTTGGCTCTCCATTTCCCTTTTCATGAGAGTGGTCCTATAGTTCCATATTATATTCATGATATCTCTTTCTATATTCTCGTTATTTGGCCTCTGCTCTTCCATAGAAGATATTAGATCTAGAGCATCTTCAGTTGGAATGAGTGGCTCAATTTCTCTCCATATTATCCTATAATCTGCAGCCGGAGCTACCATTATACCTCCTTTTTTCGCAGTGTCTAAAAACTCTTTAGGAGGAGGATCGCCTCTATATAACAGAATCTTTATACCTAGCTCGTTCATTTTCTTAACAATATTGGGACTCGCGCCCGTAACATCGAGAGCTAATAGGACCTTCCCCGCTGATATGTTATATAAAGGGTCTAGTCTATCTTTTGATAATGAAGGAAGAACCATAAGTTTTATTCCATCGATCTCCTGATTAGCTTCCCCTAACTGTCTCATCTGGGATTTCAGGAGCTCTATTCTCCACCTCTCCTTAGAGAGTAAATCCTCTAGTTCCCTTATCCTAACATCTCTAGAGGCTATCCTCCTATCTACTTCTATCTCGATGTCCCTCCTATCTTCCAGAGATTCAGTCTTTCTTATAAGACGATTGATCTCCTCCTCTTTTTCTCTCAAAAGTGATTTATATCTCTCAGTTTCTTTTTCCATTAAACCTATCT
>WALU01000039.1 GCA_015522685.1 Thermoproteota archaeon
CACCTGGAGTTCATCCCCAAATATTGCTTTAACTCCCACTATGAACTCGCTTCTTAGCTTGTGAGGAAGGATGGAGATCGCTAGGCAGTATCCTCCTTCTTCTCCCTCTATATAATTCATTAGAACCGATGAAGCCTTCATCAAAGTGGCTGCTATTCCCCCCATCTCCTCCGGGCTGCAATCGAACCCCATCAGGATTATACTCATCCCTCTAGGGAAGTTCACCATGTAATAATTGCGTAACAGGCCACTGCTCCTAAGCTTGGATAGCTTCTGCTTCGCCGACCTTATACCCATCTTCGAGAGCTTAGTGCTCGACACTCTTCCATCCCTCAGCACTTGATTGAGGATTCTAAGGTCATCTTTAGAGAGCCTTATCGGAGGCTTCCTTATATCAAGGCTGAAGCTTCCTTTAGTCCTTGGAGGAGCCTCCTGAGCTCTGGCCATAACTTCCATCACATCCCCTGGAGGCCTTAGGTTTATCCCCTGGAACGTCCCTTTAACCACTCCATAGCCCACTCCTACCTTTCTCAGAACTCTTAGGCTATTTAGTCCACTGTAGGGAAAAGATATATATGCATAAACCTCTATTCTGCCTGAAAGAGGTATTAGCTGTGTATAAGTGAACGGGAAATTCCAGAAGGCTTCCCTATATCTCTTAGCGTTTGGAAAACTGGCTATAACTGTGGTTAGGCCCAAATTCCACAGGCTCACATTTTCAGGCCCAAATATGCAGTTCATCTTCCTGAGCTTGCTGAAAGATCGGGAGATAGATGGCTCGCTTACCCCCGTTCTCTCTTTTATCCACTTCGTATTCGCATAGGGGTTTGCAGAGAGAGCTTCCATTACCCTAAGATCAGAATCAGTCAGCTTTACTCTCTCACTTAAGAGCCTGTTGATCATTGCAAGATAGAGAGGCAGAGTTAAATGACCTCTCCTAGAGGAGGCCCTGACTAGCAGGAGGAGGTTCTTCATGATAGCAATCCTGCCTCTAGTCCTGAACAGAGAGAGAAGAATATTCGGATCATAATTGGTGAAGGGATGACTGGGCTTCACCCTTATCCTTTCCCAGATCTCTAAAGGAGTGCCAGAGTATATCCACGCTAAATCATGGACCTGAGGTACGGAATCAGCCTCCTGTGGTATGAAGAGGGAGAAAGCCTCCTTCCTCAAGATGTGAGGAATGCGTTCAGATAGAACCCTTGATATAAGTAGGATGTCATTCTCGAGGGAGGATAATCTATGAATGGTAGGTGGAGCATTGACCACGCTCACCTCTCGAGGCATAGGACGGGCAGGCTTCAGGTTAAACAGATTTTCTATCTCCTGAACCTCCTCTATCAATCTGTCTATGTAATCCATCTCTATTCTCGCTCACTAGATTTTGATAATTCTTTCCAAAGGCGTACATATGAGGATCATTTGAGCAGCCAGCTAGTTGAATCACGCTAATAATCAGACTCCTAAAGAATTAAACTCATGATCAAATAATTCGTAAGATAGGATCAAGAACATGATTGCATCCTAACTCTTCCATCTCTCTGCAATTAACCATCTACTTACCCTATCTTGCTTACTATATCTTACCACTGAACCATGCAGTAGGTGGAGTAACCGCAGGAAGAGCACTTCCTCAATCTCCTCATGGGAGGTATCCATCCCCTATATATTCTCAGGATCTTCTTCGTCGTCCAGATGACATGATCCCTCAACTCATCAGTCATCTGTATCTCTACAAGTCCACCCTCGTACAAGAGGAAGAATCTCCTGGCCACCGAGTTCATCGCTTCTTCGAGTAGCATACTGTAAGCTGCTGCCTGAACCTTATGGCTTATTGGGATATTTCTATCTCTGGGCTTGGGGCCACTCTTCACCTCAACAACCAACCACTCATCCCCGATCCTGACAGCCAGATCAAGGGTGCCCATGAGGCATAACCTCATGCTGGAAAGGGAGATGCCGTACCTCCTCTCATCAACTCTAAGCTTTCTCAATCCAGCCAAGGTCCTCCTTCTTCTTTCCTTGAACCATAAATCCTCCTGTCTTTCCTTCCCTGCAAGCATGTAGTCCTTAGGAGCTTCCTCAACCCCTATGGTATGATAGTAGACCACTCTAGGGCAGAAATGGTATTGCCTGAGCTCACTTACAGGTACAAGCTCTTCCTCAGAACACGAGATCTTCACTCTCCTCATATTTCTCGATCTCTCCTATTATCTCCCTAAGGGAGATATATGGTTCAGGTATCTGGAATATCTGTATATTCCCCTTTACTCTCTTTATTGCTTTCTCAAGCCTGACCTTCATCTCCTTCCTTCTCTCACTGGCCATAACGCCAAGAAAAGCGCTCTTCTGTATTCTGACCAATCCGAAGTCCTTACATATGCTTGCAACCTTGAACCTGATATTATCAGGCGTTATATCATATATGACGAGAACGTGCATTACCACTTCACCCTGAAGGGCTCGTAGGTGGAGCGGCCCATGATGGCTGATGCAAGCCTCTCAGCTTGGAGTCTCAGGTGTCCTCTTATCCGATGCCTTCTCCCCCTAAACGTTACCAGCGCATTCATTCTATCCTCGTAGGCCTTTAAGGCCTTCTTTCTTCCATCCGGCTTCAGCTTTCCCTCCTCCAAGAAGTCATCCATGTCTTTTACTAGAGAGAGAGCCGCTCTGTCCACAACAGGCTGCCTGAACTCCTCCATAAAGTCCACCGCCAAGGCAGGTCTCCTGTTGTTAGGTACGTGCAGGAAGCCTAGATAAGGCTCCAATCCAGTAGATTCAAGGGCAAACCATGCTTCAGACATTAGGATTGTGTACAGGTAGTTCAGAGTAGTGTTAAAGGGGTCTTGAGGCCTATCAAACCTCTGTTTTCTTATCCTGAATTCTAGAGACTTAGGAAGGATAGATGCTATAGCTGACCAGTAGATCCTACCGGCCTCCGCCTCTACCCTCATTATCCTTCCCTTAAGAACCTCCGGAGGGCCTCTTATCTCATTAAGGCTCCACATCAAGTTATCTATCTGTCTAGCCGTTTTTCTCATTCTCTTTCTCTCATCTCCCTCTCTGTTCTTAGCTAGAGATTTAAGGAGATCTGACTGATTCCTTAACTTACCCATAATGAAGGCTCTTGCCAGATTTGAGCCCCTTTCCAAGTTTATAATTGAGTATTGGGTCATCCTCAAGCGTATATTGGCGCCTCTCCTAGCGGGAGACAGCTTTCCCATCAGTTTGCCTCCCCCTAAGATGAGGAGTTCGATCCCATGCCTTAGCAGGAGCCTCATAGCTGCCGATGATACAGTAGCCCCTCTAGTATCTATCAGAACTTGGGAGACCTCGAAAGCTGGGATCTCCCTGAGAGTTTCTCCTTTTTTCCTTACGACGAGCCGTTCTCCCTTCACCCCCAAGAACACTCCGTAACTTGACAGGACCAAGCGCTTCCTCAAGGACAGACCTCCCTAAAGGGACAGGAATCTGGGCATCTAACAGGCTTCCCTGGATCCTCCTCATTCGATATTATCGCTATAGTCTCATCCCTTATTGATAAGAACTCTGTTCTCAGCTCATCCGTTATAGGGAAAACATCGTACTTGAAGGTAGGCCACTTTCCAACCCTGACATAAGCTATTATTCCAAAATCGATAGGAGCCTCCTGATCTGCCTCCAAGGCTAAAGCGTAGCCAGTAGGTGCAAGCCTATGAAAACTTCTCTGCTCCCCCGTCTTTATATCGGCTACAACGCTTCCCTCTGAGTAGAGATCTACTCTAAGTTGCTGGCTGAGTCCTATGAGACTTCCATCTATAACCATTTCTGTGATTGGAGGAACTGACATGGCAACTAGCGAGTCTAGATCAACCCATGGATGCTTGGAGAGGATTCTGTCGGCATTTCCAGCTACTTGAATGATCACATATTTGTATAACCTAATAGCCTCATCTAGGAGCCCGTTGATCTCATTATTGCTCTCCAATTTCACATCGAGATCTGATATCAGCTCCTTCACAATTCTAGGTGCCTCTGGTAGCAATTTCTCTACTACTTCATGGCCTGGAATCATCCCGCTGTTGAATATGAATCTCTTGGAATCCGTAATAGCCCTCGATATAGCCTTATGGTATATTATTCCTCTCATCGCAGCGAATGAGAGCCTTGGCCTCAGGTGGAGAACTCTCCTCACATAAATATCCCTTATCGTATCGCAGTACCTACCAGCCAGCTCGCTTACTCCCAATCCAAGGTTCAGGGGAGGTCTAACGGGAGAGGAGTCCCAGTCCCATCCTCTTATC
>WALU01000040.1 GCA_015522685.1 Thermoproteota archaeon
ATGCCCTCACCAGCAGCCTTCATCTCCTCTCGGTCCTAAAGTCTTCGAGTAGTGCCAGCATCTAGAGAAAATAAAATGAGCCTCTAAAAACCTTCCCATAATTGAATATATGCCTATTGTTTACTCTGATATTTCTCATATCATAGAATATCAGCTAGATTTTTCGATTTACATGAAAAGTTCGACCACGAGGAGTTAAGATTTCTAGCAATCCAAAGGAAGGAGATTCCACCCATCATTATTTATGTTAGCAAACGTTAATTTGAGTGATGGTCCTAGCAACTAAGATCTTCACCTTAGAGAAGGGCTTATCCCTGGGAGATATAGCTAATAGAATTAAGGGTTATTCCCTCCTTGAGAGGGAAGAGGCCCTAGGTAGAGAAGTAGAAGTTGGATCTAGGGTCTCAGATCTTAGAATGGAGGGTAATTTTCTCATAGGAACCTTTGAGGAGAACTTTCTGATAACGACTATATATAGAGATGAGACTTTCAAGGTACCTTTAACGATAAGGACAGAGTTCAGGTTCTTCAGATACAAGGATAAGGTATTCCTTGTAGTGGTAGCGAAGAAGGCTAGAGCCAATAGGATAGCCAATCACTTATCTTCTAGGCTATCTGCCGAGAAGGGGGTAGTTCAGGAGGCTTGGATTCCTTCTGACAGGCTAAGGAGCTTCTTTGAGGGGAGAATGGACTCAACTAAGGTCATATTCTTCGATAATGTGAGACTTCCAAATGTAGATAAGCTGTCTCTCTATGGATCTCAGCTAGTTGGGACAGATCTCTATAGAAGGTATCTCGAGCTTGGCACTGTCTGGTATGTAGTATTCGAACCAGAAGATGGACTAGTCATAGGAATTACGAGAAACTGTATAGTGACCTTTTTCTCCAAAGTGGGAGTTGATGGAGCAATAGATTTCATCTTAGGGAAGGTAGTCCCTCTAATCGATTGAAAATTGCGTTATAAGATATTATAAGATATTATAAGAATGAGTAACGGTAGCTATGCAGTAAAGTAAAGATTAAACCTTTGTTTTGATTCATCATTCTAGCTAGGGCCTATTCTCCTAAGAACTATAGATATTCATAGATTAGCCAACAAAAGGTCCTCCGGGATAAATGATATGATAGATGGAGTATTTCTGAAGGGTAAGCTTGATCTAAGAAGAGCTCTCAGAGAGAAAGAGGAAAAGCATAGAATAATGGAGGACATAGATAGTTAGTGGAAGTATCCATGAACCTTACTTCATGCTACAGCTCAGATCGAAGCTCACGAAATCAAATTATCTGCTTAACACCCAGCTTCCATTTTTCTCAGGGCCCTCTCCTTCTCCAAAGCAAGAGAGCCAGTAGAAATGCAAAGATCCCAGCTATCGATATTACCGGGATAATATTGCTACCATTGAGCTTATTAGGTATTCCAAAAACAGTAGTCGTTTCAACATTCGTTACGGTCTCAGTCTCTCTTATAGTAACGACATTTTCAGTTGTTACCGTTTTAATCTTCAACCTTTCAATGTATTTTGTGACCGCTACTGTTGGTGTAGTAGTATTTGTATGAGTGACATTATGTGTTTTGGTCTCGGTTTCAGTTGTAGTAATAGTTACATTTTTCGTTATAACATAAGCGCCAGTAATGATCGTTTGCGTTTGGTTCTGACCACTTAAGGCCTCGCTTGCTGTAGTGTTTGTAATATTACTCCCACTTTCGGTAAGTGAAGGGAGAACCTCAAATACTAGGATAGCTACAGCAACCGTAGACCAGGATACCTCATCATTATCCTTAGCTTGTAACAGTATATGATAAGTATAGTTACCTGGAGTTCTAGGCCTATCAAATGTTATAAGAACAGTGCCTTCTGTGCGAGAGACACCTACTTTATAGCTAAGTGACGATGATAATTCTACTCCATTTTCATTTTCTACAACAACTTTATAGATCCCTGATCCGTTAAATTCCACCTCTACACTCACATCAGCTCTAACATGCATTGTTTCATTATCTATAGGCACTTGAGTGATTTTAATGCTTGTTATCCGTCCACTGGCTGCGCTAGCGTTAGTGATTGGTAGAGATATCAGGAGAAACATCGTTATACTTATTATTACGAGTTTCATCCATTTATAGTGAGTGTAATTACCTATAACTTTTATCGCTATGATAATTATCTTGATATTATTTATTTGTATGAAAAATAATGAAGTTTTATATCTCATGAATCGAAAATTAGCGGTAACTCACTTCCTTTCCTTTTATACCTTTTTCTGAAAAAGTTTATTTACGGAAAATTGGTAGCTTAGTAGCTGCTAGAATAAAATAGTACCTAAAATTTAAGTTAGGATCCTAGTTAAGATTATATGAGAAGATGTGGAGATAGAAATTGAAGTTCCCTTTGTAACTCCATACACTAGGTCTAGAAGGGGAGCTCTATGGAGAATGTTATAGGCATACTGGCATTTGGGCTTATTGCTGTAATGTTATTAGCTTTGTTCCTAGCTGCACAGGCTTCACTCTTCTCCACATCATCGGAAATTAGTAAGAAGGTACATGCCGAAAGGACCAGATCCAAAGAAAATGTGAGAATTTATTGGCTAAGTGATAAGAAGATCCTTGTAACTAATAGTGGATCTAGGGATACCATAGTTAGATACATATATATGTACTATAAAGGTTCACGTGTACCTTCCCTTTACGCTTCCTTAAATGTGGAGCTTAAGGTAGGAGAGAGCAAGAAGATAGACTTAGAAGCTTTAATTCTATCCTCAGGTGCCGGAAATCCTCTTGACAGCATTCCACGTTCTAGTAATGGAAAGGAATATTATTTATGCTACGATGGATTTAAGCCGTCGAATCCCGGGGATTATGAAACTGAATGTTTTAAGGAGGACAGCTCAGAGTTTCCAAGTAAAGATAAGCTTGATTCGGGTGTAGAGGGATACTCTCTCTTCAGGAATGAAAGTTCTAATAAAAAGCTCCAAGCGAAATTACAAGAGCTTAATAAAGTAGGAGACCACTGGACTGCATGCGCTTGGCTTAAGATTAATCTAAGCAGTGGTAATAAGGATTCCACTCTCATTAAGTTTCATAACGATGTATCTTTCAACTATAATAAGGATCTAAGTATAATATATGCCACCATTGGAACAAGCAAATTAGGCCTATCTGAGGATAATCCTTCTAACCCGAGTGAGTGGGGATTGTATTGTGTTACGATAAGCAGGACTGGATCTCATATACATAAAACGACAATTAAATTCTATGTGAATGGGCTCCTCGTTGATTCTAGCACACTCTTCCATTATCAATCTCCTAAGCCCTTTAAGGTAGAAATCCCAGCTAATCCACCATTTGATTACTGGATTGATAATATATACTTGGTAAACAGGACATTAAGTGATGGAGAGATTAGAATGCTCTCTAACTTAGATAAGCCTCCAGGCTGGAGCATTAACTTCTCATTCGACTATGGTCTAGAGAAGGTAGATCGAATTGATGTAGTAACGGATCTGGGAAATATATTTTCGTCCGAGAAGCCTAGTGAGGCTATTTTAGGACTTCCTGTAGAAGGAGGGTGATAATTCTGGAGAATGCGGTGAGTATAATGATATTTGGATTGATCATTGTGATGCTGATCGCGTTGTTCATTACTGCTCAAGCTTCCCTGTACTCTACATCCTCAGAGACAAGCAAGAAGATTGATTTGGAGAGAGCTAGATCAGAGGAGAGCATTTCGGTAAGGTGGCTTGGGCATAACGAAATACTGCTCATCAATAGAGGATCGAGAGATTTGATTGCAATGTACCTTTATGTGTACTCTGAGGGATCTCGTGTTCCTACTAACTACACCTTGCTTAATCTATCGCTGGAGGTTGGAGAAAGCAGAATTATAGATTTAGCTTCCCTAGGGATGGATGACTCAAACATAACTAGGATAGATATAGTCACCGACCTTGGGCTGGTATTCTCTTCTTTTAAGCCGAATAGATTAATGGAAGGAGTTAAGGTGGGAAAATGAACGAAGCTATAGCCTTACTGATATTTGGAGCAATGCTCATTATACTTCTGATAATGTTCTCATATGCCCAAGTATCTTTAGCAAGCTTATCAGCCAAGCTAGGCAAAAAGATTGGTATGGAGAGAGAAAGAGTGAAGGAAAACTTGAAGGCTGCTTGGGCCGGAAGCTACCATATAATACTGGTGAATGATGGAAGTAGGGATGCCATACCGAGCTATATATATGCCTACATAAATGGATCAAGAGTTCCGATCTATAGAAAGGATCTAGATAATAATGTTCTTAAGGCTGGGTTACCTGAGATCGTATCGCTCCAATGGTTTGGAGCTAAACCGGATCTTGATAAAGGATATGCTAGGCTTTTCAGCACAGATCCATCGATATATTTCATTGACAGGAACTTTCTTTCAGGGGATGAGCTTGATTTCGGACCTAATGGCTACTCTCTTCACAGAAGCTCGGGAGCCGGTGATCTGGCTACAGACATTAGATTTGCTAAATCAAAGAAATGGAGTTTGTGCTCGTGGATTAAGGTTGAGCGTGGAGCAGATAGGAGTCAAATTCTCATAGAGGCGAATGCTACTAGTAGGAATAATGATATTGATCTATACTTTGATGCTGAGAACTCAGAAATTAAAGCTAGATATGGTTTTACTGTATTATCTTCAAATGGAAATTCAGATCCATTCTCATGGAACCACTATTGCGTAGTCATCACGAAGGACAAGATGTTACTCTATATAAATGGTGTTCTTGAGAGCTCAGCCAATATTCTCTTCCATTCTTCCTTTAGGGTGAGATCTATAGCATTGAAGGACCCAAGCATAGGCTATTGGGTAGATGACCTATTTATAGCTCCAAAAGCTCTCACTGATTCACAGGTGAGATTGCTAGCTGCCGGTAGTGAACCTTCCATTCGAAAGTATGTTGAATTTCCCTTCAACAATCTAACCAATGAGATAACTAGAGTAGATGTCATAACCGATCTAGGGATAGCTCATAACTTCACTCGCATAGTGCAGAGCTTTCCGCCTCCTTCCATGAAGGGAGAATGCAAGGTCGTGGGAACTAATCCTCTGTCCTTGGATTGTGGTAATGTCGCTCCTACAAGCTACATTCCGCTAGAGATTCCAGGAAATTATGCAGGCCTTTACTTGCTACAATACAGCAGGTGGATCAGGTATTGGAATACTACGAATTATTCAACAGGAGTTCCTCTCGTTTATGATTCTAACAGGGATGTAACTGTTGTAAATATGAGCAATGGAAGAGGACTCCAGCTAATCTCCACCTTAGATCTAATTAGTAATTGTAAAAATGTTAAAGCAATGCTAGGGAGCAATATCACCTTCAAGTTGATTAATGTTGAGGATGGAAGCAATATTCAAGTCAAGGTTAGGATTGAAACTTTAAGCCTCACTGATTTAGAGAAGAGCGATAATGAGGTAAGAGGGAGAGTTATTTGGGCTAATGGTGATTCCTATCTCCCTAGAGGAGATTGGGAGTATGTTAACGTTATAGCTTTAGAGACGGGAGATGCGGCTACTATAGAAGGAGATGGAAGTTTCCGAATAGATCTAACTTCCTCTGAATCAGAGATTACATTGTCCGTGTTTTTCCCTGAGTACGAGTTGCCCATCTTTCAAAGTTATATGGTCCCATTTTCCGGGACTTATAGTGTAGGGGGAGGATAAGTATGATATTTAGTTTGAAAAAGAAGAGAGATCCACCAAAAGCATTAGTAGTTGCCAAGGAGAAGGGTAAAAAGGAAGAGCCCGAGGTTATATACGCATTTGAGATACCTTATACTGGTAGAGAGGTTCATATCACCCATAAAGAGGTATTTGGTGGCAAAGATTTACTTAGATTTGAAGGAATAGGCTTTTCAAATGTCTTGAAACGATTTGATGATGGTACTCTTCGGTACATAGTAAACGAATGGAGTGTCGATAAGAAGGAGGAGAATCTAATCAGCCTAATATTGTCAGATATAATGAGATTTCAAGAGTACTACTATGATGATCTTGTTGCTGGTAATCTGGATAAGGTAATAGATAGGATCGTTAGAACCCATGGAATTGAGATAGAGTTCAAGTTCAACAAGGATAAAATAATGTATTACGTGGGAAGGGATACCACAGGCTTTGGGCTAATCCATCCACTAATTTATGACCCTCATATAACTGATATAGATGTGAAGGGTACGGATTTCATAAGAGTAAAGATAAGGGAGTTCGCCGGTAGGTGGATCGATACAAATGTCGGATTTCCAAATGAAATTGCTTCAAGGCAATTTATATTAAGGGTAGCTTCTCTCTACGGCAGAGGAATAAGTGAAGCGACCCCAATGGTCTCATTTGTCTACAGAAACTTGAAAAAGAAAATAAGATTTAGGGCTGCCGCCAGCCTAGGAGGGATTAAGAGCGATCAGACAACTGTTCAGGTAAGGAAGTTTCCTGTTAAGCCGTTCCTCTTCAATGATTTGATAAAGTTTGGTACCCTCTCTCCAGAAGCTGCTGCAGCTATATGGCTCCTAATTGATCTCAAGGGAAAAATAGCTTTCTCCGGACCAGTAGGGACTGGGAAAACGACCCTTCTCAATGCTGCCTTAGCGATGTTCGATCCAAGGAAGAAGCTCGTGACAATAGAGGATATAGAGGAGCTTGCTTTGGACTTTAAGAGGAACAGCTGGGTTCCCTACTATGCTAGGGGAGGGGAGTTCTATGAGATAGTGAAATTCGCTTTGAGAATCACACCTGATCTTCTTATACTAGCGGAGGTCCTAGGTAGAGAGCTAGGCGATGTGATAGCTTCCCAAACAGGCCATGGATTGGCGTTCACGATTCATGCTAATACTGTCGAAGAGTTCCAGATGAGGGTGAGAACCTTACTTAGAATGTACTATGGAGAGAATGCCAGTGAAGAGTTGATAAATTTAGTCATGAGGAACTTGTGGGGAATAGTTTTCATGAACATAAAGGAGGATAGAAGAGTTCTGGAACAAATGCATATGGTAGATCCAAGAAGTGGTGAATTCCTCAAAGTGTACGAATATCCTGTAGATTTTGATCTCAATGCCTTCCTTTCACAGGTTTCATCAAGGACAAGTAAGAGCATTGAGGAGCTGGGTAGAGAGTTTCTCGACAGGGTGAAGTTCATAGAGGATCATATGGATTATGAACTTGAGGACCTATATCCTGCTCTCGTAAAGTGGTACAACAACAGGTGATTCAATGCAATTAACAATCGAGACAATTTCTCTAATAATTATATCGTTAGCTGCTTTGGCTGTAGTATCCGTAATATTTCTCCAAGTACTATCTGCAAATATCCAAGCTTTTAGGCCAACTGTCATAGCTAGAGTACATAATACCGAATATGTAAATGAATCAACATGGTTTCTTATCTCAGTTACATATGGAAATGAAATAAAGAGCGTGAAAGTTCGTAGCACGTCGGCAGATTGCCCTGTAGTTTACAGAGAGGCATATACAGGAAGAACGTGGGAGTTATATGGCTACTGTAAAGGCGATGTTAGAGGGAGTATCCTACTGATAGAGGTAAGAAGCAGCAATAACAAATCCACAACGGGCGTGAAAATTTAAATAAAAAATAAAAAATAAAAAAAATGAAATAGAAGTATTCTTATCTTCCTTAAGATAGATGAACCTTCTTATATTTCATACATTTTTTG
>WALU01000041.1 GCA_015522685.1 Thermoproteota archaeon
ATAGAAAAGCTAATAAATGGAGGAATCGAACCCAAGAGCATACTCTACCTTGATCTGGATCTAATATGGGATCTAGATGCCTTCAAGAGATCCTTGGATGATTATCTAGCGATGAAGAGGACTGAAGGATATGATAAAGTCTTCATAATCCTAGATGAGGTTACCAGCCTGCCTCAATGGTGGAAGCTAGTGAAGGGGTATATAGATGCTGGCATCTTCGAGAGGGATGTGCTGGTGCTGACTGGATCCTCATCTCTCACCCTGAGGGGAGAAGCCGAGCTATTCCCCGGAAGGACCGGGAAGGGGAAATTCGTGAGCGCCCTTCCCCTATCGTTCAGGGAGTTCCTTGACGTGATGGGGGTTAGAGTGGAGATAGCGGGAGACGTCGATAAAGACATGGCTATGCTCCTCCCCATGAGGGAAGAGATCAGGAGGCTCTTCGATCTTTACATGAAGGTTGGCGGATTTCCTCTATCAATAAACTCGGATCCATCGGCAGGAGAGGCCTTGATAAAATCTCTCATTGGAGAGATCATTAGATTGAATAGAAAGCCCTCCCTCGCCATGTCCGTGCTAAGCTCTCTCTTCAGGAAGGCTCCATCTCCCCTATCCTACAGCTCAATAGGGAAGGATGTAGGCATCTCCTACAAGACTGCTAGGGACTACCTCGATGTGCTGGATGGGCTCATGATCTTGGGGCAAGCTCCCTTCATGGAGGGCAGCCAGATCAAGTGGAGGAAGGAGAGAAAGTTCTTCGTGAGGGATCCCTTCCTCGCTCTGGCAATATCTCGTTGGACTGGAGTAGAGCCTCTTCCCGGTGCTCTCTACGAGTGGGTGATCCAAGAGCACCTTTACAGGAGGTTTGGGCGGATCGGATACTGGAGAGATGGATACGAGATAGATGTGGTGGCTGATGGGCTTAAGGTGGAGGTGAAAGCTGGTAAGCCTCACAGGCGCTACCCTAGGGACGTGAAGGTACTGGATGAGGACAACATTGCGGAGTTTCTAGCGGTGATTGTGTGATCTCACCATATCCATGTAGAGAATAGGAATATCGTAGATGGTACCATTTTCCATATTTACTAAAGTTGCAGTTCGCATTTGAATCGGTATTGCTCCTCAATGTGACGGGAACAGTCAACAAGAGCATCCCAATGAGATACTATGACGGGAAGGTTATCTTGATAAAGCTTCAGGAGCAGTGAGCGAGCTGGAAGGATTGAAGGCAGTGGTCTACCTCACACTAATCTTGGTATTCATAGTGCTGCTTGTCCTCTTAATGAGATCTCGCATGGAGTGAGGAAGCCCGTCACTTGAAGCTGGCCCTTGATGAATCTCTGCTAATCCTAAAGCATCGTTGTTCCGAGTCTAAGGCTTCCATGCACGTTCTGGGGGCAGATCCATGTCTGCTCCAGCGATGTATGAACTTAGAAATCCCATTCTCATCAGGCTGAAGAGCTGCTTATCTCGATATTCCTGCTAGAGCTTGGGCAGCTCCAGGTGTACGAGGTCATCGGCGTCCACAATTTGCACGTCTTTATAGGCAGCTGATTCCTTCTCCTTAGTTACGAAGATCCTAATCCCTGGCATATGCCTTACCTTCTCCCTAAACCTTTCCACATCCTCTGTATCATACCTTCCCCACTTCACCTCCCCCACCAGAACGGGCCTGCCCCTTCTCGTCACTATCAAATCCACCTCAGGGCTCATCAGGTACTCCCTCCTTCCCCCGTAATATTGAGCCAAGAGGTCGGCCACAAAATCCTCGACGTGCTTCCTGATCAAGAACTCTATCGCCGGTTTCACCTCGCTCAGGCTTACCTGTCTCTCAGAGACCTCGTACTTCGAATCCAGGTAGTAGAATGCCTCCATGATGGGAGACTTCAGCCTGTAGATCTTCCTCCTGGAATTGTAGATCTTCAGGGACCTTACCAGATCCATCTCAACGAGGTTTTTCACGAAGCCAGCTAGGTGAGAGGAGCTAGGCTCCCTGATCAGGCCCCTGGAATAGAGTATGCTCGCTATCTCACCTATCCTCCATTTGAAGGAACCGAGCAGAAGCAGTATTGACTCATATAATTTGGTCAGGGCCCTCTCCTCCTCGGCGAAGGCCTCCCCCAGCAGGGCCCTCACTACCTGCCAGTACCTGCAGGCGTAGGTGTACACAAGCTTCAGGGAATCGTCGGTCGCTAGTGGTATGAGCCAAGGATCTCTAAGGTAGCAAGATAGCTCCACAGCATCCTCAGGCTTGAATAGATCTCTTAGGGAGGATATTATATCAATGGGGTTTATTAGAGATAGCTTAAAGGGGATGAAGAAACCCAGAAGGGGAGATTTTGGGCTAAAGATCTTCCTGACAACCCCCAAGGAGGAACCGGAAAGGATCAGCCTTCCATGAGGGTGATACATTGTGAGATCCTCTAAAATGCTCATGGGAAGCCTCTGAAACTCATCTATCACAACTACCCTGTCGTTCTCAAGCAACTTTCCTACTTTCTCGGCTAGGTCGCTGAGATTCTCTGCCTCAAGCCCCTCGCATCTGAGGGAGAGATCCCTTCTAACGCTTACGAACCCATCCCACCTGACGAAGTTCCTCAAGAGGAAGGTCTTGCCCACTTTCCTCCTTCCGTAGATCAGGATCCAGCCCTTCGCATCAAGCTCCTTCGCTTCAGATCTAACTACGGTTATTGAACCCACATTAAATAACCAAGGTTATTAATATATAAAGCCGATGCTATCGAGCTACATGGGCCGAGCAATCCGGCAATGCCGAATGAATCAGCTTCCTTCAACCCCACTACTTCGTTGATCTCCGGAGCTTAATGGAGCCCTCTAATTTTTATTTTGATGATTGAATAACATATGCCACCTAAAAGCTGCTCAATCTACCCGATTTGATTTAATCTTGCATAGAGAAACAGCAAAGGAAGAATTAAGAGATTGCGATAGGCGAATCGTTAGAGGTGATATATACGGGAGATTTTGATGGAGAGGTTGCGGTGGTTTCGGGTGGTACGAGAGGTATTGGTAGGGCAATAGTTGAGTCCTTCCTCGAGGAGGGAGCGAAGGTAGCGGCCCTCTACACGAAAAGCGTAGCGGAAGCCGAGAAGATTAGATCGATCGGAGCGTTGCCAATAAGGTGCGATGTGGCCAAGAGAGATGGAGTTAGGAAGGCCGCGGAAACCGTCAGGGCTGAGTTAGGTGATGCAAGCATCCTCGTTAACAATGCGGGCATACTGTACCCCATGTCAACGGAGAGCTACGATGAAAGGCTCTTCGATGAAATGCTTTCCGTCAACTTGAAGGGCGTGATAAATGCGACGTTGGAGTTTCTCCCCCAGCTAAAGCGCACGAAGGGTGCCATAATAAATATAGCCTCCAATGCGGGAATAGGTACCGCCCTCGGGGGGACGACGTACTATGCGGTAACTAAAGCTGGCGTCATAGTGCTGACTAAGAGGATGGCATTCGAGCTCGGTAAGTATGGAGTCAGAGTTAATGCTGTGGCCCCTGGATGGGTGGAGACTGACCTAACGACGGCAAATAAAAGCCCCGATGAGGTGGCGAGAATAAAGGAATTCATAAAATCGAGGACCATGCTGGGAATGTCAGGCTTACCTACTCACATAGCCCCTGCAGTGCTCTTCTTGGCTAGCAGAAAAGTCGAGTACATCACGGGTCAGGTGATCGTCGCTGATGGAGGGAGGATCGATTACCTAACCCATAGCGTATGAAGGTAAGAGATAAGAGGAGGTACTAGGCGTAAAGGTCTCGCATTAAATCAAATCAAATAGAATAGAAATAGGAATAGAAATAGGCTAATCAAATTCCTTACCCACTATGAGCCTCCTTGTCTCTTTGAGAGCACGACCGGCAATTCTTCTAATCTCTTTAAAGCACTCCCTCCTGTATCTAACCCATATCTCGTTATCTGAACGCATTAGCTCAAGAGCATTGTAATCCAATCCAGAATGAGCTATGAAGTTCCTAGTATGAATTTCGCAAGGCCCTTTATGGGAGATCCATTCACCTGTAGTCTCCTCTGCTGATATAGAGAGATATTTATCAACGTTATTCTTGAAATTAGAGATCTCTTGCTCAGTAACTCCTGCTAAAGGCCCTTTTAAGTACTTATTCACTGTAGCCATCAGCTCACTAAGAGGCGCCTCAATCCTCCCATCCTTAACAGCAGAGATATGAGCTTCATCCAAAGCTCTCCTTCCATACAGAATTAGTGCATATGCCGAGAATGAGCTCTTCAATTCCTCATAATTTGGAATTGCTAGATGCTCAATCTCCATGATGCCATTTTCTGAACGCTTCTCATCTGGCCATATTCTTACAAACGATAGGAGATCCATCAAAATTTCATGAATCTTCCTTAAATCAGGTTTCTCATGTGAATTGAAGTCGCATGAAAACTGCAGAAAGGCGAGAGGCATGCTATAGTGAATTGAGCTGACAAGAGGCCTAGCAAAATTGTGGATTGCCTTTAATACGCTCAGAGATCCTCTTACATCTAAAAGAGAACTCATCTTACTAACATCAGCTTTATCTGAGAAGATTATAAGATGATCTATCCGCTCACTTGCTAGGTAGCTGTAAACAATTCTCTGGGCAGCTTTTACAGGGGTTATATACTCCGATTTTACTAGGTAGACCTCCAAATCTGGGATCACATCTCCAATTCCTACCGGATACGGGGTGCTGTTATACTGCTCGAACTTCACATCAACTCCGTAGGCTGCTGAGATTATTCGAGAAGCTGTTATAGCGGCCTTATAGGCGGCTAGAGGCATGTAATTAATCCCATGCGTTGTATCCAGTATGATTGAAATCCTCTCTACATCTCTGATGCCAAGAATGCTCTCCATACTATATAGAATCGAGGATAGGACGTAGGATGAGTAGGCTGAATCTGGGCTCACCTGCCTGCTCCCGAGCTTCCATCTTGCCACTCCCTTATTGCACCCGTATTCCCCCACGTTTGGTGTAATTACTACATCGATTCCCCTGCCTCCTGAAATATTTTCTCGGCAGAATTCACCTACGGCTCCTGCTAAACTGGAAAGAAGGTCCTTATACGCTGAAAAGCTATTGCTGAGTAGCTTTTCTTTAGGATAATCGTCTAAAGTAGCTTTATCTTTAGCGTATCTCTTGTAACTCTCATATGAGCGGGATCTTTGGCATAGAAGAGTTTCAGGGATAAATATTAGGGTCTTATCCGGATTAAAATGCTCCGTAAGCGAGGACAGAGTCGTTACTTCTCTAGTAATTTTATCCCATAACCTATAGTTGGCTTCCTTCCAAGTGAAGGGATTCCCCCAAGGAGCTATGAGGAGCTTATACGATAAATCTTCGTCATTAGCGGGATGCTTAATCATCAAATAGGTGAGCATTTTTAGCTTATAACTCTAACCATTTATGTAATTTTAGTAAATAATCTAAATAATACAGAACCATGATTCCCCTAATATATGTCGCATACGCATCCAAGTACGTCCCTTAGTTCTCCTACATCCTCTGGGGAGATTTTGTTAAAGGTACTCTCCTCCCACCTTGAGATTATTTCCCGGGCTGCAATACCGTTCAGTACATCAAAAATCCTTCCATAATAGACGAGGAACACTTCATTAATCTGCGGTCCATCCATCAGGATATTAGCCACGGAATAGTGCTGAATGCCCGCATGAGCCATTAAATTCCTTAGAAAGCTTCTCAACTCCTCTACCTGTACCTGAGGGTCTTTTTCCTTCAAAAGCCTCCAAGTTATGTGCAAGTTACGCTTCCATAAATCTGAAGATGCTTGATCACGGAGCGACATGACTTCCATCCAAAGCTCCTCAGGGGTTCTAGATGGCAGGTCTCCCAGAGGCCCTTCAAATCTCCTATGCTCCAAAGTGTAGATCGAGTATATTGGGGAGGGTATTCCGGGTAGGCATTCACCGCTCACTGGATCTATTAGAGCATGCTTCCTCAATTCTTCATGGGCTTCATCCTCGAGAGCTGCCTTCACGAAGTTTCCCAAGAGCTTCAGGGTGGTGCCCCAGTTCCCCTTTTGACTCTTTACGTACTCATTTATTGCTGAAATGGAGCTCCTAATATTACCTTTGTCATCGACGAGGCTAAACTCGGCCTCCAACAGGATAGCATTGGAGAACATCTTCCCCTTCTCGTAGTATTCACGCAGGGCATCTATGAGAGCTATGTGCATATAGCTCTTTTGCCTATTCCTGCAGGGGGATCGAAGGGAATGGGCTAGAAGGCTGCTTCCATCTTTCTTTCTGCCAGAGAAATCGGGAAAGCCTAGGGATGAGAGAGCCCTGAATGCAGAGCTTAGAATGATGGAAGAGAGCGGAGGCCTCCTGTCATAGATTACCCTGTAGTGCTTGCAGGGACCAGTAAATCCTTCGTCATCGCTACCATCGGTGGCATGGGCCTCCTTTACCTTACCTTTAATGTACTCATTTTCCCTCAGCTTTTCCCTAAGATCGAGATACTTGTCAAGAAGGGCGCTGCTGCTCAGAAAATCGTTAAGGTCGATCAGGGTGTGGTGAAGATATGCTGCTATCGTAGTGTTAAGGGCGCAAGCGGCCCTCCTCATCATGTACAGGAGCTTGGTGGCTTCAACGGCCATCGGGTCGGACATGCCCTTAAGCGAGAAGTAGATGTCCAATATATCCTCCGGCGACATGGCCTCATATATCATCCTATTGATGGATTTTAGGGAATCTGAGAGCTTTTGCATTCTAACAACATCGCTCATATCCAGCAGGCCGAGGGAAGCTGTTCCAACAGTTCTAGGCCTCTTTCCCCCTTCCAGTGGAAGGGACTTTGTGGTTGTGGTGGGGGAGAAGGGCTCGGATGAGTAAATCCTCATCTCTCCCCTGACCTCCGAATTCCCGGAGACGAATGTGTTGAAGAAAGCCGAGCTTCCTAGGTATGCTAGGGTAGTATAAGCGTTCCAGCCATGGGATATATCAATGAATAGGTCGAGCTCATCGGCTTCAACCTCTTCATACAAATCTAGGAGTGTGTGGAAGACCTCTATGAACACGTGGAGGGGATCTCCATTGAAGGAGACCATGAACTGCCTATCCCCGCAGGGAAAAGGGAATGTGCCCCTGCTCTGAACAACCCTTATTTCTACCTCCTTTACTATCTCCTCCAGCCTCTCTAGGAGTTTATTCTCGTTGGAATTGTTTAAATTGGTCTTAAACTCCTCTAAGCTCTCCTGTAAAAGATCTGCCTTGATGGAACTCACTACTAGCTTTTTTGTGGCCTCATCCAGATCGTTCTTCTGCAGGTAATCAGCTATATCTCTTGGGTACGTGATCAGAGAGTGGGGGACTATCAGTATGAACTTCACCCTAGCTCCTGGATTTTCACGCAGAATTTCCTTGTACATGATGGGGATAGAAGATATTCTTGAGTAGCTCTCCTTCTTCTCGCCTAACCTGTAAGCTGCAGGCTTAAGCTGGCCGGGAAACCCCGCTACAGAGATAAAGTATACATCCTTTCTTTTCATCTCCATAACACTTCTTGAAATTTTGGCGCATCAAAGCTTTAATTTTCTAAGTCCTGCTGCAAAGG
>WALU01000042.1 GCA_015522685.1 Thermoproteota archaeon
TAGATCTTCTATGCGCTGATTAGTATTGTCCATGCGCTGACTGAGCTTGGCATTTAGATCTTCTATGCGCTGATTTAGGCTAGCATTTATGTCTTCCATGCGCTGACTGAGCTTGGCATTTAGATCTTCTATGCGCTGATTTAGGCTAGCATTTATGTCTTCCATGCGCTGGTTCAAGCTCCTGTTCATATCCTCCATTCGCTTATTCATCTGATCTAGGAGGAGTATTATAATCTCTGTATCAGTTATTCTCTTCCCCTCAGTTAGCTTCTTGGATATACGTTCCGATGCTTGCTTCAGCGCTTCCTGTATAACCGATGTGATTACAGCCTCAGTCATCGCTAATTAGAGTAGCAGACAGATATAAATAGTTAACTTCATGAGAGTAATTTAAAAGAAATGCGTTGGTGTATCTAGCTCTAGCTACTTGGATGTATTAGTTTTTAACTCCACTTCCTTTCCTCATTCCCTAATAGTATTCCAAAGTTCTCGAAGAATCCTTTGCGCCTAAGATAGCTAGATCTAGAGAGATATACTCGGTGAATGCTACTGGTTGGCATCTTGAGATCTCCTAAATCCTTTATTTATTTCTTTTCTATAGAAATGTCCTCCTTTGTGTATGCTGGAACGTAGCCACCACCTATTCCAGCGAGGTATCCTTCTTCCTTACCTTAGCCCCTGTCAGATTTATACCCGCATCTTCAGCGATGCCGGTGTGAAATAAGCTTATGGTAGCACCGCTATCAATCAATGCGTATAGCTTAGTTACATGTTTAGCCTTTTATTACCAGCATGGGGTAGTACCTTCCACGGATGTTCATGTAGGTGAGCTTCTTAGTGGACAAAAACTCACCTAATTGGCGGTTTTAAACAACTAGGAGATTATGGCTCAGAACCTTGATCACGTAATACTTATCACGCTTAAACCCCCTTCCTCTCCATAATACTACGGAGTTTCTGAAGCGTGTCGGCCCATGCAATTACTTAAAGAATAGCCTACTCTTCTCGCCTCGTTACTATCTTATTTACCTGCTTGCTCACCGAGTCTTAACTGGAGCTTCTTCGCCCCAGCGAAATTAAAGGTTTGCCGAGCTAGACTTGGTATTTAGCCTACCGTTTAGGAGAGACGAGAAGATCGCTCTAGCATATGCATTAAGATGCGCAATCAATCAATTATTCTCTTGATTAAGCAGCTGTTTAAACAAGATGGATCCCTTAGGAAAGCCTATGATAGTGGCTCTATGCATGCCAAAAGAGTGATTTGCTAACTTGTTTTCCCATTGTGATAGGGTGTAGCTTATAGTCTTGCTTAAAGCTTTTCCATGATCTAGTCCTCTTAATCTTAGAAGTCCATAGTATGAGATGAAGCCTGGTATGCGCGCGCGAGCTCCTCCTCCAGATATCCTATATTTCTTTCCTTTAATCCTTCCTTAAGAAACTCTACAGTCTCCTCTCTGCTCCTTCAATAGCTTATTTAAAAGCAAAGCAATGTAATGCGGTTTCGATAGCGTGCAACAAGGGGCTGTGGTGGGAAGCTCTGCTGATTTGATCTCAATATAATTTCTTCCATCAGATGAGCTTAGTGGATAATATTAGACTCGCTAAAAATTTATTGCGTGTGATGTAGCTGGCCTTATTTTCTCCATTCGCCTTAAAACCCAAAAATCACTGGTAGATTCAGATAATAAAGGACATTGGCTCGGGATTGAACGATAACAGGAAAAACTACCGTAAGCTACTAGAACTAGTTGCAAAAGGCGAAGTTTCGAAAGTCATCGTGACCTATCCAGACAGGCTCATGATGGACAGACTCCTCAGATTCCCAAGGATTACTCTCATAGGTGTTCCATGGAACTGCATCCTTCACATGTGTGGATTAATATATTCTATCTCTTCATGAATCATGGTGGAGGATGTCCATAACACCCGAGCTCTATGAGTTCATCGTCAAGGTAGTTGAGGAGAAGGTCAAGGAGATAAGGGTTACAAGGGAAGAGTTCGATAAACTAAGATCTGCAGTAGAGGATAACAGCAGGGCAATATCTCGGCTCGAGAAGGCAGTAGATAGGCTAGCGGAGGCTCAAGCCAAGTCGGAGGAGAGGCTCACTAGGCTCGAGAAGGCAGTAGAGGATAACAGCAGGGCAATATCTCGGCTCGAGAAGGCAGTAGATAGGCTTGTTGCTGCAATAGGGGATCTCAGGGTGCAGGTAGGGAGGCTATCTGAGGTCATTGGATTCGGTTTAGAGGACATAGCTAAGGCCTTGGTTCCCTACTGGTTGAAGGAGGTACATGGAGTTGCCCTCGAGGGCGACCTAAGGAGGGAGTTCCTCCAGATAGATGGTAGGGAAGTGGAGGTTAACCTTTACGCTAAGGGATTCAGGGAAGGCAGGGCCGTGGACGTGGTAGGGGAGACCAAATCGAGGATATATGGAGGGGATGTCCTGAAGTTCTACAGAGAGGTAGTAGAACCCCTCAGAAAACTGGGCCGTGAAGTAGTGGCCTTCATGGTAGGGTTTGCAATTCACCCATCTGCTAGGAAGGAAGCGGAGGGAAGAGGGATCTTGGTGGTAGCGGCCTACGAGTTCAGGACGTTCTAATTCATCATGGGAACATTAACTGAAGAAATGCGGTTGCTGTAGCTAATGGGATGCCCACACATTCCAGTTCATCTGGCTACAATGCAGCCTGGACTGGCCTACTCGTGGAATCGAGCGCAAAGAACTACGTCTGTTGAACTGTAATGATCGAAGCTGGTTATGCCTCTAACCCCTATACTAAAATGGTTCATGCTATGAGTCATATTTATATTATTTGACTCATACTAAGAGTCAATAATGTATGATGAAATACTTGCGGACTGGAACTTCTGGGGCAGCTTCAACATCGATTATTTGAACAGGGATTATCTCCTGGATGAATTTATTGGTAAAGGAAGGGCTTTAATCCTGTTTGGGGTGAGAAGAGCTGGCAAGAGTTATTTAGCATATGGATATTTGAAGGGGAAGATAGAGAGGGGGCTCGATGCCAAGGAGACCCTAATAATAAATTTTGAAGACCCCAGACTCTCTAGTATCGAGTCTAAGGAATTGATAAGGCTGTACGAGGAGTACCTGAAGATAACAGGTGCTAAGGAGCCTATAATAGTGCTGGATGAAATTCAATCAATCGAGGGATGGGAGAGGTTCGTGCGCTACCTCCTAGAGGTAAGGAAAGCCAGAGTTATAGTGACAGGCAGCTCCTCAAAGCTAATGGGTGAGGAATATGCTACCCTGCTCACTGGAAGGCATGTAAGCATTGAAGTTCTACCTCTAAGCTTCAGGGAGTTCTTGAGATTCAAAGGGTTGAATGTGGGTGAGTTAGAACTTCTGAGGGATAGAGCTAGAGTGAGGTCATTGCTCGATGATTACCTGGAGTTCGGCGGGTTCCCGGAGGTGGCGCTCCAGCATTCCAAAGCTCTTAAGGGGGAGCTGCTTAGGACCTACTTTAAGGATATAGTGACGAAGGATGTGGCCATGAGGTACAAAGTGAGAAGGGTGAAGCCCTTGGAATCCCTAGCCAAGATATATTTGAGCAACATTGCCACAGTTATCTCCATGAGGAAGCTGGCTAGGAGCTTGGGAATAGGTCTAAGGACTGTAGAAAGGTTCAGTGAGTACTTGGAGACTGCTAGAGTAGTAAGGTTCCTAAAGAAGCTTTCTCCAAAGGTAAAGGAGATCGAGAGATCCAGAGCCAAAGTATATGCTATTGATGTAGGCTTTCATACGAAGGCAGGGATTCCAGCAACTAGGAACGTTGGGAGGATAATGGAGAACGTGGTATTCCTTCACCTAGCCAGGAAATATAAGGCAAATGAGGAGCTATTCTACTACACAACGACGGATGGCAGGGAAGTGGATTTTGTCGTCAGGAAGGGGGGAAAGATAGTCAAGCTGATTCAGGTAACCCATCACCTGAGGGAAGGGGATCCGAGGCAGTTTAGGAGGGAGGTAGGATCCTTGGCTAAAGCTTCTAAGGAGCTGAAATGCAGAGAAGCGGTCCTAGTTACTATGGGTCAAGAGGATTTCTTAGAGGAGGCTAAAGTGAAGGTGAAGGTAGTCCCCCTATGGAAGTGGCTTCTAGGCTTTGGAGTGTGGAAGTCTTAGGCGATTAGGAATGAGGAGCTCGGAGATCTGGGAGGGAGGAAGTAAATAGAGTAGAGATAAATATAGAGACCGTGCCATTTGGAGACGACTGAGCCAATCGGTATCTAAAACATTATGTCTTGTTGACGTTGATAATGAAAAATCACTCTTATGAAAGTACAGGTGGGTTGCCAAGTGACTGAGGCTTGCCCTTCAGGCAGGGTGAGCTAGGCGAGGAGCACATCGTCCAATCCTTCCTCCATAGCAACCTCATGGAACCTTTTGCCTCCGGTGAAGAACTTAATCTGGGGTAATACTGATGGAGGGAGCTCTTAATGATGGAGGCGCAAGCCCAACCCATAATTTTGGTGGGAAGCTCAAGCTCTAAAGGTTATAACGGCTCAGTTGCACCTTCCTGCCGCCATCAACTAGCCCGATATTCCTCTGCTTATGAGCAATCTCGTCTTAACCAGTCAATCTATGCAGGTGAATCACGCATCCTCTCGCAAAGATCATCGTCTCTAGGACAAAAGTTTTTAAGTACATATGTCCAAATATGATGATATGATTAAGGGTTCGCTTCCTAAAGAACTAGAAGAAATGTTTAGGAAGAAGGCCATGGAGAAGTATGGTTACTCTAAAGGAGCTATTTCTAAAGCTCTGGAAGCAGCTATCAAACTCTGGCTCAGATATGACTATGAGTTAACAGATGAAGAGGAATCCAATAACAAAGCTTTCGAATCCATGATCAATGAGTTAGAGGCGAAATATCAGGGCATGTATGTAGTGATAGCTAACGGTAAGTTCATCTCTGCTCATAAATCTCTCGATGAAGCCCTTAAAGTCGAGAAGGGAAAATATAAGCATCGAATTATCTTCAAAGTAGGTGAAAAACCAGTTAAAAAGGTGAGGCTTGGTTGGAGGGTGGCGGTAAAGCCTGCTGGCCGTACTTAAAGTCAGATAGCTTCGAATTTCCTGCTCTAGGTTTATTGATCAAGGGGCCCCTCAAAACTCTACCATTGAAGGAATCCATGATTCGCATTGATACTGGATACGATGGCTTCCTCCTCCTCAGTGAGGAGAAATACAGGCGCATGGGCTTCCATCTCTCTGAGCTTCCCCGAAAATATTGGCCTGAAGGGGAAACGGTGGCAGGTGAAATTTTCAGGCTTAGAAGAGCTTTAACCATCATCCAGATTCCAAAGCTTGATGTGAGGCTTGAGGGATATGTGGATACTTTCCATGGGAATGTGGAGGATCTTGCAGGTCTAAAACTCATTGAAAACTTAAAACTACTCCTCGATGGGCCATCGCTGCTAGCATGCATCATCCGCTGAACATTTTGTCTCGCTTGGGAATGAATAATGGTTTTGGATGTAGTTAGCCTATTCTTCTTTTCTTTCCGAAAAGAACAAACGCTTCATGTGTAAGAACTTTAGATATATCTCTAGTACTTATATGTAGTTTATGGGTAGCAGATCTGTTTCCCCACCTGTAGTTCTTTCCTTTCTTTACTTTTACTTCCTTTCCTTTACCTTTGTGCCTCTCACCTCCTAATGGCACCAGCCATATGTTTACCTTTTAGGTAAACTTTTTATGGATGTCGCTCAAATCAGCATGTGGAACGCGACCACCCATCCTTCATACTGGAGCCCATTTCACTCTTGCTGGGATTTATTTTCCTAATCCTGCTGATCTACATTCATATGGAGAGATTTGAAGGCTTATGGATAAGCATCATGCCTGAGCTAGCTGCTTACCTTCTTGCTTATCTCTCAACGGTGCTCATACCCTACTCTCTCATAGCAATAATATCGAGGGTAATGCCCCTAAATAAACCCAGTAATCAGCATGGTAACCAAAAGCAACAGCAACAGCAGGATCGCTTCCACGAGGGAGCCATGATAGGTATCTCAGAGATCCCTGATCTTCCTCCTCTTTCTAATGAGTGCCTCATGCATCCTACCAGTCAAGGATGCATTGAGCTCCTTGGCAGTGATAATCGCAGCAAAGGCAATCTTCAGGTTCAATAGCAAGACGGAGAAGGCTGAATGGTACATCATTGGAACGCTTCTAAGCCTCACCATGGGAGTCGCCCTATCATGGCTATCTCTCTACCTTATCTGGGGGAGATTAGGTTGCTAGCGGCAATATTCGACTTGGTTAAGTCGAGAGCTAAGGTAAGGCAGGCCGAAACCATAAGGAGGCAGGTAGCTGAGGGCATGTCCTCGGTGGAGAGGGAGTGGGGAAGCGAGCTAGCAGCCAAGCCTGCGCTAACAGCTGGCGATAGTGTGGAGCTGCTGGCCAAGGACTGGAGACCCCTAACCTTCTTCTTCCATCTCTCCCTAGCATCCGATCTGAAGTTCAGAGTAGGGCTCGGTGCTGGAAGGGTGGATGTTCTAAGGGAGTTCGCCGACGAGTGCGATGGACCGGCCTTCTGGAGCGCCAGATCAGCTCTTGAAAAGCTCAACTCTAGGGAGGCTAGGGGCTCCTTAGTCAACTTTGAAGTAGGAGAAGGTCATAGCAAGGAAGATCTGGCTAATCTGAGATTAGCTGCCCTTTCAATTGCCATGCTGGCTGAGATGCCTGAGAAGAAGAAATTGTACTGCTTCAGGAGAGTTTGGTTGAGAGAGGGCGTGGGCGAGATAGCCAAGACGTACGGGGTAAGCAAGGGGAATGTTAGCAAGGCGCTGAGAGGGACTGCATGCTTTATTCTCTCTAAGCTGGTTGAGGAGACTTAGCCATCTACTAAAATGTGACTCCCCATCTCTAAATCTCTCCAGCCTACTTTAAACATGAATTCTAGTAGTTTCCTTAGCTCTTGCGAAGGTATGATGAGCAAGCTCATCAGGAATGCTACTAAGCAAGATATTGAATATATTGAATCATTGAGGAAAAATTAGCGAAGGATCCTAATAAATGATAAAATCGGAAGGAAGAGTGCTGGTGAAGGTGGGTGAGCAAAAATATCTTCTTCTAAATAGTTGCTACTGACTACGCGAGATTATTTGTTCGATAACGTCTTTACTGAGTATTACAGCATATTCTAAGTCTTTTTCGTTAGGTCTCTTTACCATATCATAATCCGCATCGTTTCTTAAGTCCCTCAATGTCCTTAATTTGTCCGCTAAGCTAGGGTTCATAGTACTTAATCTCTCTATTACCTTCCTATGAACCTCACTGCTAGTAAAGTATTCAAGATGTAAGAACTTCCTTGCAACTAGGAAAGCAGCATAATAAGACCTTCCTACACCTGTCCTGATCCATCCTTCTCTGAATTTTTCATCGATCAGAACAGTATAAGAAGTTCCCTTTATTGAGTTGAGGATTTCCTCCGATATTTTAAAGAATATTGAAGGAATATCAGCAATCATTGGACCTTCACGCTGGCTTAATAGTAATATAGATTTTCTTTCCCACTGACTCATTGATTATATCAGATAAAGAGTCCCACAGCTCCATTATCCTCTCTACATCGGTATCGACCAAGATCTCCAAGACTAGGTCATCCCAGTTCTTTATCTCAGGATCTCTAATTCGTCTTAATGATATATCAATATCTTCTATGCCAGCTTTCTTAACAATATTAACGAGCTTCTTTAGCCAGTTCCTGAAATAGTTCCTTGATATATTTCTTCTCTTTAGAAAATTTATTAGCTCAGTTGGGGGAATATCCACCCTTATTCCTAGATCCTCGATCTCTAATATAATACTTGGAATGATGCTGATATCAATGCTGAGTGATTGAGAGCTTATTTCTGATGATATGATTCTAGAGAGCTGGTGAGTTGAGAAATCACTTCTAAATACCTGTTTGCGTTGCATTGGCCCAAGCGTCGATACATTAGATGCTTCTTCCTGCTTGGATTGTACTACATTATAATACTCGATCATTATTTTTCCCTCCGTACTCTAGTAATAATATCATGGGAAACCTCATATATAGGGTAGCCAGCTTGATCATAATAACCCCTAACTTTTTTAATCATAGTCACCACGGGCTTTATCTCAACTATATAACGCTCTCCTTTTATAATCACTTCATATGAATTCCATTCTTCCTCTAAAACTTTATCTATCTCAACATCTTCTTTTATTTCATCTGATAATTCATTTAACGGCTTTTCTGGCGGCTTGGGGTTCTTCCTTTCATTAGATCTAACAGCGAGTATGGTTTGCCTCCCAATAGCAAAATTCGGATACTTACCCCTCATCCCTATTAGAAATAATTTCACTAAAATGCCTCTTAAATAAAGTATTGCGCCGTCTGATAGCTTATACTTCGCCCATGTCTCCCTAAGTACATTAAACTCTAAATCTGGGAGCTTATGGATCTGAACTGGTTGTATTACTGTCATATTCACCAAGATTTCTGATGCTAGCACTTAATATAAAGTTAGTAAGGAAATCTATTTAGCGATTAGAGTAAAAGATGAGCCTCGTGTTCTCGAACTAGATTAGTACATCGACTATTACGCCTAAATACTTTTTGGGTAAGTTTTCTCGATCTCCATATTCATTAATAGATCACATTCCCTTATGGTGCTCATCAGAATATTCCAAAGGAAAGGTTTTACTCGAAGGCTCACCCTCCAGCTCCTCCAGTTCCTCTGAAGAAGCCTCCCCCAATATACCTAGGTACTTGGATAGATCCCTCTTCACGATTAGAGTGACTACTTCTCCTTCCTTTAGATTTAGAGGCTTCTCAGGCTTCAGCACCCCTTTCTCATACATGGCTTTAATAGCCTTGGACATCGATTTATCATCCTCTGCCTGATTATAACCTTTCAGATCTATTCTAGCCAGATTCCATATTCCCTATCGGTAAGTTTTAGTTTCCTTAGTGCTTAGTGATCGGAGAGAAAAACGGAGAGCTAAAAACCTCAGATCGTTCATCGATATGCTTAAGGAGGGAATTGACTATCTCTTCGTTTCAATCTTGATAAGGCCCATGATTAAAGTAGTATCTCCTCTACAGGCTCATTCCTCCTTACCCTTTTTATGAGAACGGGAACTAAACCAAACCTCTTAACTACATCTTTTACAGTCTCTTCCTCACTATCGTAGACGCCGACAACCTTTCCATCTTTCATAGCTATTATCTTACCTTCATATTTCTCCAGTAGTTCATCCTTCATGGTTTCGAACCGTTTAGCCTCCTCAATTATCTTTTTCTCGTCCTCTGTAAGTATCAAATTTCCACCACCCCTCAATAGAAAACCGTACAGTAATATAATTGAGTACTATGCTATGTGTGAATAAGTAAGCGAGATATTAGTTTTCGCACTGAGCCTTTTTTGGAACTCCTCTATTAAGGAATAATTGATCGCTTACTTAATGCGAGTATTGTTCTTCTTAGTGAGGGACCCATTATGATGTATTTGCCTCTTTCTCCCTGCACAATTCCTGCCTTCACCAAGTTCGTTAGCATTCTATGGAGAGTTGACTTTCCTACTGCTTTGTTATGGGTCTATCACTGAACACTGCAAGGTTCTCATCCAGAACCACTAACAATCTAGCTACTATGCACTGAATTTTTATTCATTTTCCAACGTTCTATCTTCCTATCATTTATTTTTATCTATTAATTGCGCGATCCATACTTTCTGATGAAATCTAGGATCTCCCTGCTTTTAGCTGGGTTTAAAGAAATGGTTTCTCCTCTTTTGTGGAATAA
>WALU01000043.1 GCA_015522685.1 Thermoproteota archaeon
GTTTGTGTCTCTCAATCTTCGCTCTTCTAGAGCCCTTATTGCTTCTTCATAAGAATAGATCCCAAGTATGATGGTATAAGAGGCGTTATAGAAACTCTCAATCTTCGCTCTTCTAGAGCCCTTATTGCTTCATAAGCAATGCAATAACAATTCCTGCGTTAGATTCAACTCTCAATCTTCGCTCTTCTAGAGCCCTTATTGCTTCCAGGGAAGATGGTTACATCTACGGCATCCATTAGGGTGTTAAGCTCCTCTCTCTCAATCTTCGCTCTTCTAGAGCCCTTATTGCTTCGCTGGGGAAGGCTACGGAGAGGTTCTGGGTATTAGACTCTCAATCTTCGCTCTTCTAGAGCCCTTATTGCTTCCCCAACTTATAATGTCTTATTCCTACTTAAATGATTATGTTATTGCTTTCAGTTCATATTTTATAGGTGCGAAATATGTTTGTAAATGGTTAGTATATAAAGGGAAAAGAGAATGAGCCAATTAAAAGAGCGTTTACTGCTTTCACTCTTAAATTAATCAGGTACTTGAGAAGCCATATAAAAGGAGGTAATGCCTGGTCGGCCCCTTGACAGGGCCCAGGGACCTTACCAACGCGCCCCCGTCCAGGCGCTTATTAAGACTAGCACTTAAGATTTAATTTTTCCCCCAATATTATGTCTAAGGCCTTTTCTACGGCTCCTACTCCATAATTTCTATTACTTCCGCTTAAGGTAAATGGCTCATATCCTAATACTGTGTCAGACCATCCTTCTGGAACAATGAAGTCTAGATCCTCTGAGGCAGGATACAGATTCTCCTCTAATACTGTATACTCATCACTATATCTGAAGTTCTTTCCGAATCTCTTATTGTAAAACCTGAAGTAGACGGCTGGACCATTCAAACTCAACGTATAGCCATCTAGTAGAGGTAAGGCGACCTTAAAAGCCTCCCTCCACTTTACTGCTATTTCCCTTATCCCCATATCCTTTAACCAGCTTGGCAGGCTACTAGAAAAGAACTGGAGGTCATACTTCTCTCTTCCTATCTTTATCCTCACCAGAGGCTTATTACTAGCCCTTTTAGACCTTACCTTTAACTCGAACATCAAGTCATCGAAGAGATCTGATCTCCAAATCTTTAACTCGTGCTTGGCTGAGATGGGTATGACAGTTGAGGCGACCTTCATGAGAGGAAGGGTAAGCTCCTCATCGTTCTTAGATCTTAGCCTCAGGGATGGGGAGAGATATATCTCAGGGACCCTAAGTCTTATATCCCCTCTCTCTATCTCCATCATTAGTCTATGAAATTCTCTATCTGCACACTTGGAAACATAGGAAGTAAAGAAGTCCGGTTCATATTTTCTAGCTTCTTCGAGAAATGAAGGGAGATTTCCATCGCTACCAAGCCTGAATTTATTTGAAAAAGTCTCAGATAGGCTTTTTCTTATCCACGATAGGTCCACATTTACAAAGGTTCCTACGCTCTCCTTCCTTCTGGCAATTCTACCCAGCCTCTGAATGACCTTCATCACACTCATTGTGTTAATAGACATCATTGAGGAAGGATTGACTCCGAATCTCTCTAGCTCGATACCTACCTCACCAACACTGGTCATTAATATGTAATCAGTATTACCTATCCCTTCGGTGTAGGAGTCCCACAGGCTTTTAGGCATCTGTGAGTGAAGTATGACAGAACTTTCCTTTATTCTCTCCTGTAATCTCACAAGGAGATTTATATTATCGGCGTATATTACAGAGGGAGTACTCAGATGCCCTAAAATTTCAAGGATTCCTGAAGGATTGCTAGCCTTCATGAACGAGATGTACTTCTCTCCTGCTTCTCTGTCTTCTAGCATAACATTACGTTGAGGAAGGGGCACATCCTCAACCAAGGTATCTTTTATTCCAAGGACGTGCTCCAGCTCCCGAAAGGCTTTCTCTATAGATAGGGGATGCATAGTGGCGCTGATGAAAAGTATAAAGGTAGGTCCCCCAAGAGCTGAAGCCTGCTTCCACCTGCCTATTTCCAATAGAAGGGTCAAAAACTTGATAAAACTTTTCCCTGTGTAAAAGTGTGGCTCATCTACTATGTATAGATCGACTTCAGCTAGCCCGGAGATGAGATTAAATGGTACTACTCTGTCCTTTATCCTATAGCGACTAGATCTGGACATGGCTATGGATGCAAGCATTTGAGGATTCGTCAAGACTAATCTGATTCCTTCCTTCAACTTCGAAAAGGCTCTTTCCACGGATCTCGATTTTTCACCAGGAGGCATATCTCCTCGAATTTCTATGACATCTACATCTCCCACAGCGGCTTTCATGCTCTCATATAGCTTTTTTGATCTTTCTCCCATTTGAGATGCTAGAAATTTAGTAGGAGATAGATAAACACTATGCAACTTACTAAGGTTAAAAGAGAGCTTTTTAGCAACTACTGCAGAGGCTACTAGAGAGAGATAACTCTTTCCAGCACCCGTGTCGGCTGATACATATAGAGGAACTAAAATACTCTTCTCACTGAGATCATTAGCAAGCTCAACCATGTGCGAGAGAACTTCATGCTGCGAAGGGGAGAGAGATATATCTAGGTTGCCGTAACTTTTCCTGATGAGGGTCCTCTCATAAGGAGGTTCGTGATAAGCTCCTAGTTCAATGAAGGCCAAGAGAGATCATCCTCTATGATAATAAGATTTTTGCCTCCAAAATTGATGTAATATCCAGACGAAGCCTCAAACCTTCCCCAGATGGCTGGTACTACCTTGGCCTTTGGTGGGTAGCTTTTCATCCTCTGGACTACCCTAAATGTACCCACAGGCGTAATATTATTCCTCTGCATGCAATCCCTCACCCCCTCCTCGCATAAGATAGGTTGAAGCAATTCTCCTCTAATTCTGTCTTCAATCTCATGTAACTCGATCATCTGGGAGTCTAGCTCCATCATTTTTCCCCTGAAGGCATGCTTCGCTCCAAAGCCAAACTCGCTCATAGCAATCCTGAACATGGATACGGATCTCTCAAGCTCCTTCTTATCATCAGAGATCAAGGTGAATCTCCATATAGCTCCTGGAGCCCAAAAATAGTGGATAAGGTAGTTTATCACTCTCCTTGTTAGATCAGAGTCCATTCCAAATATCTGATATTTATATGCTTTAAGAGGACCCATCTCTCCCTTTCTACCTGTACCCTTCAGGCTACCCAATGCCGTAGCTGTACCATCTAGTATTACATTGTAATGTTCAGGTAAGATCTTACTTTCCTTGATCATAACCCCATCAGCGATCGATACCTTAGGAAGCAATCTTCTTAAGAGGCCTAGATATTTTTCTCCAATTGAGAGCTTGTTCTTCACCCATCTATTAAAGTAAAGATAGAAGTTCTCTCCTCTGCCGCTCAAAGCAACTCTAAGCATTGCACCGGCCACTGCTGTTCTGTAGATGAATTGTTCAGGTCTAAAAGTGCTCACTTTCATTGTAGTCTGGGTAGAGCATATCGGATCTATATTGACCGATGTTATTATGTAGGAAGAGAAGGTCAGCTTATTTTCTCCTCCCTATCACTTCTCTTTCTCTTTTGTTTTTGTTTCTGTTCTTGCTTTTCTAGATTCTTTAGGAAGTTTCCATACTTGGTTCTGGCTTCCTTAGGTTCACGAAGATACTTGATTACTGAGGCTGCATACTCTACTAACAGCTTAAATGCATTTTCACTATCCAGTAGAGATATCCCTTCTAAGTACTTCTCAAGTCTCTTCACCGCATACTCCCCTACATACCTGATTAGCACCGCTTTATCTCCGACCTTAGCTTGACAGATCCCACTGCAATCCCTTATCACATCATAAAAGGTCCTAGAATAACCTGTCTCTGGATTCCTCACATTTAGGGGGAGAGATGGGGGTGGAGGGTTCGCTAGGTATCCCTTAATGCTTAATATCTCGTCTACTACTATCATGGGAGTCTTATCTTCATCATAGCAATAATCCCAGATACCAGCTCCTGAAGAAGTTTTGGCGCCTCTCCTTACCTCTTTCACAAGATGTTCATAGGAAAGCATCGCCAATTCAAGTTTCGTTGGATTGAAGAGTGTTGTCTTGAAGTAACCTGGCCCCTTAAACATGTACTCAACGAAGAACATCATTTCCTCACTTCTACCTCCCTCCTCTGTCGTTCCTGCCCTAGGAACTCTGTTCCTAATGATCTTCTCCAGGAGAGATGGCTCCAGTATCTGGCTACCAGCAGGTATGCTAAGATCATTCACTGCAGAGGCTACTGTGAAGAATGTCTTGAAATCCGTCTCCTTGAATTTCTTCTCCCAGTTAACAGGAAGAGCACCTTCTGTTGATGTAGAAGCAGCAGCACCTTCGGCTATACATGCAGGGCATACCCCACAGGGATCTAAGGGCGTACATGTCGCCATCTTAACTACTACATCTCTTAGCTCCTTTGCGGAAGTGCCATCCAAATTCATTTCCTTAATTACTTGATCTATAATGCTGAGATACTTTTTAGCACCCTCTCCCTCTGGATTTTCTGCTAAAGCATCCAGAAAAGGTTTCATTATTCTTCTCAAGCTTTCCCTGAAGAAGTTTTCCCTCACATAGTTGAATTTCGTGGCTCTTATCCTAGCTCTAGCATCAAGCTTATATTCATTCCCATCCTTGTAGAGGAAAGGCTCTATATCTGTGACAGTCTCATTTATGTCCATCTTCTCATTACCGGAGAACGCGCGCTCGAAGTTGATGCAACCCCATACCCTCACAGCTGGTATGGAAGGAAGCAATCCTATCTCCTTCCCTATACCAGCTGGTATCCTTTTTAAGATATCATCTCCATTCATGGAGTTAGGATCTAGATTTTCCCAAGAAAATTCCATAAAATATTACCTCCTACTTTCAATATCCAATTTAGAACCCTTCGTCTCATCTGAAGGGCATCCAAAGCCCTCTTTCGAGGAATTAAACAATCCTACCAGCATATCATCCTTGTAAAAGTAGACATAGATGTATGAAACATCTCGGACTCCCATCATCCCTATTACGACTTCTTTTGCCCTATCTGAGGATAATGCTTTTGTAAGGACATCAGTTAACTTATTTAGAGCTTTATTAGAGAGACAAGAAACACCCTTCTTACCCTTAACCTTATTCATCGCATAGTTCAAGAATTTTCCAGAATAATTCTTCAGAGTCCTTGAAGGATTTAATAGGGGATCTGTGCAAGATGCAAACTTCATGAAGA
>WALU01000044.1 GCA_015522685.1 Thermoproteota archaeon
CAAATTCATCGAAAGTTAGGAAGATTTAGGGGCTCCTAAAAGCAGTCCTTCAAGCTATAATTCCAGTTGGCAAGGGGTTAGAAATTAAAGAGAAGGAAACTAGAGGAAGCATAGATGAAAAAGTATTTATGAATAGATGGCATTCGCATATTAGCTTAGCTCATGTACTTATGAATGATACAGCTTATAAACTATATATTCTTTTTCTCTTTCTCTTACTTTCCATTGCTTACTACCTTTTCTCAATCATCCCATGGGGAAGTACTCTCCAAGCTGCTATTACCAATGGAACTAGAAGTATGGAAGCCATTTCGAAGGTTAATGGAGCATAAATACTATATATAAATCCTCCTATCGCTGACAAGGTTCCCGAGAGATTTCCTTCCAATAAACCGCTTATAGCATTAATCTTGCCTCTCACATCCTTCTCCGTTAGATCTGCTATAAGAGCTAGGGCTGCAGGTCTCGATACAAAAGCAACTGCTATCAGCATTGCTGTGAGGACATATAAGGGATTGTTCCTTGGAGCTAAAGCCAGCATTCCGAGCCCTAGAGAACCTGAAGCATATCCTAGAGCCATAACAATGTTTCTACCCACTTTATCAGTCAGAAAACCTGATAAGAGAGTAGTAAATGTGGACTCAATAGACATAAATGTAGCTACTACTCCCCAAAACTCTTTTGAAATTCCTAGCCATTTAACAACATATATCTGGGCAAATGGGAAGGACATCTGGTAGAGAGATCTAGTTGAGGATGTTACCAGTGCAAGTTTCCCGAGATTTCCTCTTAATAACCTTAGAGAATCTATATAATCTTTAAGAGCTTGCTTCGTACCTACAGCTCTCTTACTCGCATAAGTCTCTACAAGCATTGATCTCAAAACTCCTGCGATTACTATAATAACGGCTGTCATGAGGTATAAGAGTCTCATTGCTCTAGCAAGTCCCATGAAGGATACCATCATAGTTGCCATTGGTGGACCAGCTAATGATACAACTTGAGATGGAGTATTAGCAGCAGTTAATCCTCTTCCCCTCATCTTAGGAGGAAGGGTATCGGCGACTATGGCCTGAATCGCTGGCTGATACATGAGGGTGAGAGAAGTAATAATAGAGCCTAGCAGGATCCAAGTCCAGTTGGGAGCGATTGCATATAATAGGTAAGCAAGCCCGTAGATTATCGTCATCGGTACTATTATCTTCTTTCTGCCTAGAGAATCTGCTAAGTAGCCCCCTATGAGGCGTGAGAAAGCCAAGACGATCATTCCGGCCATGGCTATTATCCCTACTTCTAAGGGGCCTCCACCAAGCTCAAGTATGTAGAGAGAAGAATAGACATTTGTAGCCGAAGAAAAGGGACCCATTAAGGCCCACGTAATGGCAAGTATCGTCATGTTACGTTTTGCAGTTTTCTTGTTCACGATCAAGTTTCTAAGCTTTTAGGCTTATAAATCTAGGTTTTACATATGTCCTTGAGCTTACTAAATATAACTGCGTCGTTCATCATGCTTATTGTAGTAGCTCTGACCCATAAAATTTCAAAAATAGCTCCTAATCGTATTATCGATATTCTCGATTGATTGCGTTGAGATATCTCTAGACTAGGTTGATTGTAGAGTAAGCATCTACTAGCCTACTCGCAGAGAAAAACTTGAAGTGGACGTATAGAGATTTCTTAATGCTCTGAGAAGGGATTCTCGAATACAAACACGAATGATAATGGTGACTGAAAAATTAAGTTGAATGATCCTTAGCTTATCAGGCCTTGAACTGGAGAGACTGATGTGAGATGAAGTGGTTGAGGCTACCTACTGCCGATTGTCAATTTCTTTCTGACTGGATGTTGGGAGGTAAAGGTTAGTGATAAATAACTAGAATTTATTATCTGCTAAAGCTAGTTAAGGGAAAAGCTTGCATTCTGATGAATGAGCTGTATTAAATTACATATACTGAATCTACCTTTCTCCTATCTAGCTGGACAATCTTTCCATTGACATTCAATACAATATACTTTTCTTTTTTCTCTATTACCTTTACTGTGGATCCTATTAAAATTCCTTGCTCAGCAAGCTTTAACCTCTCATCAGGATTTACCTTCACTACAACAACCTTACCTACCTCTCCTGGCTCAACTTCATTGAGATTCTTCAGTGGGAGAATCGCAACATCTTTACCTACTCGCTTAGTGGGCCTCTTTTCCCATGTCAAATAATAGTGAAAACCCTCGAGCCACTTAGGAAGTCCACTAGGACAACCTTCCATGAACTCTATGAATTTCAATAATCTTCTATAAGTTTCCTCACTTAAGTGATGTTCCATGCCACATGCGTCCTTCTCTGCTATCTTTGGACTTACTCCAAGGTATCTGGTGAGGAATTTGAGGAGGAGGTTATGCTTATTATGAACTTCTTTAGCTACCTTCTCGCCTTCTGGTGTTAGCTTAATCATCTCATGCTTTTCATATATTACTAGCCCTTGATTATCAAGAGATCTTAGCATTTGAACGGCTGTAGGCATTTTTATACCTAAGATCTTTGATAATTGCACAAGCCTTACTCTCTTGCCACTGATAGATAGCTCGTAAATAACCCTGAGATAATCTTGAACTCTAGAAGTTATGCCTTTCATCTCAAGTTAATAGTCAGTAACAATATAACAACCTTACCTAGAGCAAAGTGTTTTGAGGGGAATCTTGGAATTGATTTTTATGTATGCATTAGGGAAGTATTTAAAGAACATCACCTTCTAACAAAAGGCCCTATCGTTAGGAGAGGGTTCTCTCCTTGTATACAATAAATAATTAGTAAAGTTTATATTTTATTAGGTTAACCTAATCGACAATCTAATAATGTGAGGTGACTATCCTTAATGAAGAGACTTAGTGAAATGAGGCCGAAAGAGGAGGGAGTTATAGCAGAGATTAGTAAAGAAATTCCTCTATCTCTAAAGAGAAGAATTCTTGATATGGGTCTTGTTAGGGGAACCTCAGTAAAAGTGGTCAGGAATGCTCCGTTAGGCGATCCAGTAGAGTTTGAGGCTCTAGGATACAATCTTTCCCTGAGAAAGAACGAAGCTAAGTTCTTGTTTGTGGAGGTGGAAGAGTGATGCCCCTAGCATTCCTACCGGAAGGTAGCTCAGCGACCATTGTTGGTATAAGAGGAGGTAGAAGACTTGTGAGGAGGCTAACAGGCCTAGGGCTAACTCCAGGTACCCAAGTAAGGGCACTTAGATCCGGTTATGGGCCAATTTTGATAGAGGTCAGAGGAACTAGACTTGCCTTAGGAAAGGGAGTAGCTATGAAGGTGTTTGTGGAGGTGAGTGCATGAGTCTTAAAGTTCTATCTGAGAAGTATATTAGAATTGCATTAGCAGGAAACCCTAATGTAGGCAAATCTGTGGTATTTAATAATCTAACAGGAGCTAGACAGCATGTTGGGAACTGGCCGGGAAAAACCGTCGATAAGAAAGAGGGGGTATACAAGAAAGGGAATATAACGGCATATATAATTGATCTTCCAGGTACTTACAGCTTAACCGCTTTTTCAGAAGAGGAGATTGTTGCCAGAGATTATATCATATATGAGAAGCCAGACGTAATCGTAAACATAATAGATGCCCTAAACATCGAGAGAAACTTGTATCTCACATTTCAATTGCTGGAGATGGGAGCGAATGTCGTAATTGCTCTTAATAAGATGGATCTAGCTGAAAAATCAGGAATTAAGATAGATACGAGGAGTCTTGAGAGGGAACTTGGAGTTCCTGTAGTTCCAACGGTCGCTCCAAGGAAAGAAGGGATGGAAGAACTCGTGCATAAAGTCGTAGAGTCATCTTCTAAGAAGACATCAGCTAAATTAAGATATTCACCTGAGATAGAGAAATATATAGAAAGGCTGGAGGGAATCATACGCTCGAGTGCTGATATTAATAAGGTGTTTAACCCAAGATGGATTGCTATAAAGCTCCTAGAAGGAGATAACGATGTCCTTGACAAGATAAAGGGAATGAATGGAGGAAAAGAGATAGTATCTGAAGTCTCCAAGATTAAGGAAGATATGAAAAGTGAGCTCGGAGATCCTGAGGTGGCTATAGCAGACGCACGCTATTCTCTGATTAGTAGCATACTAAAAAAAGTGGTCAGAGGGAAGGGTAAAATACCTGCATCTGATTTGCTGGATAAGGCTCTCCTAGATAAATACTTAGGAATCCCGATATTCCTAACAGTCCTATGGGCGATTCTTCAATTTGCATTCATTGGTTCGGCTCCATTTTGTGACTTCTTAGGCGATCTATTTGCATTTATTGGAAATTTCTTGACAGGGATTACAGGTATACCTTTTGTTGACTACTTGCTATTTGGAGATTATGGAATCATTCAGGGGCTTGGAGCGATCCTCAGCTTTGTTCCCCTTATAATGGCTTTATACTTCGCTCTTTCCTTACTTGAAGATAGTGGATACATGGCTAGAGCTGCCTTTATAATGGATAGGGCTATGAGGAAAGTTGGCCTCTCCGGTCGTACGATAATACCTATGATCATGGGTATTGGATGTAACGTTCCAGCAGTTTATGCTACTAGGATAATACCTGATAAGAACGATAGAATGGTAGCAATCCTAACAAATCCGCTGATTATGTGTGGAGCTAGACTCGTCTTCTTCTCGGCTATAGCAGACGCATTCTTTGGAGCTTATGCTGGTGATGTTGTGCTATCTTTATACCTACTAGGAATAATTATGGTATTTGTTGTAGCTATAATACTCAGGAAGACCTTATTCAAAGGCAAAGCGTCACCCTTCGTGATAGAATTCCCTGTATACCAGAAGCCTTCTCTTAAGGTTGCAACTGTCAGGATGTGGGACAGGGGCTCCCTATTCTTCAAGAAGGCGGGCACAGTCATACTTATTGGCCTCCTAGTGATAGGAGTATTAACGGTAACTGATGCGAGGACTTTATCCTTTACAGATAACCCTGAGAATGCTCTTATATCTGCCATAGGCAAGGCATTCCTCCCAATATTTGCTCCACTCGGCTGGGATTGGAGGCTCATAGTTGCAGCAATCTTTGGATTTATAGCGAAGGAGATAGTTCTTGGGGCATCAGCGATGCTTTATGGAGTTGGTGAAGAGGAGATAGCCTCAAAAATGGCCTCTATGTACAGCCCCATCGGCATGTATGGCTACATGGTATTCATCCAACTTTACATACCCTGTATTGTGACAATAGGAGCTATAAAACAGGAGACTGGATCTTGGAAGTGGACGATATTTGCAGTAGCCTATGGAATCATCCTGGCATACATCATGAACTTCCTTGTCTTGGTTGTAGGACATGCTTTACTGAGGTGAAGATTATGGATAAAGTTGAGATATGGTCTGGACTTATATCTTTCTTATATATTCTCTATGGAACCCTCCAGTTATACAATGGATTGTTAGAGTGGTGGTTCTCTTGGATTGGGTTGGGAGCTGTGCAGCTTGGAATTAAGCTAGCTGGAGCTTACATACCTAACTCATTCCCAGAACCCTTCTCAGGAATTTTTCTGATAGTTATAGGGGCAGTTTTCTTGAAAGCAATATATCTACGTTATAGAGGCTTGGATGAGTACAGAGGTTTCTTACTGGCTGGATGGGCTCTAGCGATGATAATGATGGCCGTGAATATTATAGTGATAATAGCTGACATCTTAGATATTTACTATCCACTGCTTTGGGGCGGAGAAATAGGGGAGGGCTGGAAACTTGCAAGCGATGCTTGGGGATTGGCGCCTCATCTAGTAATTGGGTTACTTGCCTCACCACTTTATTTCACAGTGAAGGATCTCATAAAAGAACTCATGCCTGGGAGGGAGTAGAAATGCCTTACGGCCCATCTTTCTTTTTATCTGATTTATCTATCTTAGAAAAGTCTTATGTCAAAAGTTCGGGCTCTGCCCAGGGTTTTATCCATGCATTAGAGGCTCCTACATATGAATTAGGGTCTAGGGAGGCGATATGATATGGTAGAGAATGTGAAATTAATTATCGATGTGAGAAATTTAACAGCTCCTGAACGTCTAAAGAAGGTATCAAGAGAGCTAGATAAAATTGCTTCAGGAGAGTTAGCACAAATAATTGCTGGAGATTCACGCTTACCTGAGATGGCTCCTAAGATAATTAAATCAATTGGCAAGGCTGAGTTAATTAGAACATGGCAAGGTGAAGATGGATTCTATTATGCCTTAGTAAGGAAAACAGAGTGACAGAGGATTAGAAATGACCTTATCTAGGAAAATAGGAGTTGCACTAGATAAGCTCCTCACAAAAGCTTCAGCGCTAGAATGCGAATTCTGTCCGCTTAGAGAAACATGTCCAAAGTATAAAACTGTAAGGAAGGAGGAGAGAAAGCGGGATTTATCTACTAATACTTAAATCACTAAAATATTTCTTTTAATTTTTATTTCAGATTATAAAGCAACTCAGCATAATTAAATCCGAATAGAAACTATTCTAAGTCTTACTTTTATATTGTTAGAGAAGTGGGCTACGTGGATACCACCAGAGAACTCAGACTTATATTCGTGAGAAGACAGCAAGGAATTGAGGGTAGAGCCCTGGAGGATTGTCAAGCATGTAGAAGTTGATAGATATAGCCGCCGTGAAACCAAGTAGGGCCAGCCATCCTCCCAACCTAGTTATTTTGCTCAAAGACATGAGGGAGGTCATAAGACCATCTTAGGTATATCAGGAGGGTAATTACTTCCCACATGCCCATGAGGATGTGCCAATGTCCTACGTTATAAGCAAGCTCAGCCCAATTCCAAGTCAGATCTCTGAATGGAGGATTTAAGAATAAGGGCTTTTTCAGGCTCATAGCTACTATAGTACCAGGAGCCGCTACAGTAACCCACATGATCAGGTTGCTTACCATTAGCCCCTACTTCAGATCTCCTCCTCCAGCCTTCAGGCTCAAAATAGTAGTCTCTAGGAGAAGTATTAGAGCCGCAGGCGTTATTACCGCATGAGCTATTCTACCTAGGGGCCAAGCCGCATAGCTAGCCAACGCAGCTAGGATCTCCCCAATGGCTATTAAGTAGAGGGATACTTTAGTTCCTCTATTCTCCCTGAACTTGAGGAGACTTGCTCCTATCAGGAAAACTTGAGGATCTATTATGTAAAGTTTACACCGAATTTCCCTTTAGAAGATTTTAGACTGCTCCTTATCTTGCTCAGAGATAGCGTTATTCCTAACTATATGCAAGCAGAAGAAAGAAGATATTAATTGAACAAGATCATTCTTCTTAATTAATGTGCGAACCAGTCAGAGTCCCACAGCTGCCATTTCCATAGCTGCCTCTATCTGCCTGACTAAGGGTTTAGGTAAACCCTCTACCTTAACTTTCATGAATCCCTTAATGAGCATGTCCACTGCTTCCTTCTCAGAGAAGCCCTTAGTCCTGAGGTAATATATCTGATCCTCATCGAGTCTTCCAACAGCTGCCTCATGGGATAATTGGACGTCATCCACCTTAGCATCTAAGGCAGGTAATGTGAGTATCCTAGATGATTTCGAGAGAAGGAGGCCATCACACTCTATATGCCCCTTTGATCCCGACGCCTCTGCCGATATAAGAGATCTCGTTATTACTTCAGCCTCATCTTTTGTAATGGATTTCGATACTATCTCAGCTGATGTGTTTCTAGCCTTCAGGTATGCAGTTCCCCCTATATCCATAAGGGAATTGCCTTTTGATACTACCACTGAAGAGAGGTACGTTTTAGCTCCCTCACCCATAAGATAAACCTTTGGGTCTGTTTGGAGGCTTGCTGTTGGCGTTAGGTTGATATAATAGCTAGCGTACTGCCCACCCTCCTCCACAATAACGCTCGTCCTAGGTCTAACATGAGTATGCTCGCTCCACTCATGTATCATTGTGTAGGTGAGCTTCCCTCCTCTCTTAATGTAATACTCTGAAATACCGGCGTGAAGTCCGGGGGCTTCCATCATGGTAAGGCAGCCAGTTATTGTATGCAGCTCAGCTCCTTCTTCCACTATTATTATGTTGTGAGGAGCTTGTATGCTTCCTGGAGTTGACATGAGGAAGCATGTGTAGATAGGCTTTTCTATCTTCGCTCCCTTCTCAGCTATTATTACATAGCCCTCATGATTTCCGAAGAGTTCGGCTGCAGCAGTATACTTATCCTCATCCACAGGGATTGCCCTCCAGAAGTAATCATCTACTATACCCTCCTCTATCGCCCCACTTAAGGTGAGAACCCTCACTCCTTCTATGTTGGTCTTAAGCTCAACAGGTTCTTCATCCACTTGAATATATGTCCCTGATCCGCTCTTTCCCGTTGGATCTATTCCTACACTTGCCAATAAGTGAGAACTCTGCCCCAGAATATCCTGGGGAGATCGAGGTTTAGGCGGTGGTGGGAACCTAGAAATATCGAGATCTGGACCATATTTCGCTGGCTTATTCAGAGCTTCCTTTGCCTTCTCTCTTAACTCCTCTAGATCCATTTATCTCACCACGCTGATGCGGTTGATACAGTTGTTGAAGCCAAGTCTTTCTATGTCCTCCAATATCGCGTAGGGATCTCCAAAGCACTTTATTTCTCCGTCTATTATTATATATCCCCTGCTAATGGATTTGAGATACTTTAGAATCTGACCTGTATGAGTTACTACTATACCAGCACCTTTCTTATAGGCCCCGTCATTCGATTTGTTCAACACATCACTTATAGCTCTCCCCAGTATTGGAAGCGTCTGAAGATCTATTCCAGAGTCAGGCTCATCTAAGAGAGAAAATTTGGGCCTTTGAGCCGCTAACAGCAATATCTCCGTCTTTTTCATCTCTCCACCACTGAATCCATCATAAAGATCTCTCTCCAACAGATGAGCAGCTTCTATTCTACTAGCTAGCTCCATTACGAAATTGAATTCTGTTCCATATCTCTTGGATATCTCCCTAATCAGATCTCTAAGCTTTATTCCTTTGAGCTTAGGAGGGATCTGCATAGCAATTCCCATGCCAAGCTTGGCTCTCTCATCTGTGGGAAGTTTAGTTATATCGACATTCATGAACTCTATCTTTCCCTTAACTACCTTATACTTCGGATTTCCCATTAGGGTATGCATTAAGGAGGATTTCCCGGAACCATTGGGACCCAACAGAGCTATTATCTCACCTTCACTCACATCCAAATTAATGCCTTTTAGAATGTCTCTTCCCTCTACTTCAACCCACAGATCCCTTATCCGTAGCATTATCATCATCTCGATATATCAATTGTAAAGTTAAAAAGTTTTATTATATAAAGGTAGGAGAACTGATATCGTTCAGGGCCGAAGAGGGAGTAAGTCAAAGATAGTCTGCCTTCTTTTTTTTGGAGGATAAGGAGAACGAGAGGAGTCTCGAAGAGGGTCGCGAGCTCTAGCTTGGAAGAACTTGGTATGTCTTTGCTTTCCTCGGGGAAATCAAGAAAAGATATGAGGATACAGGTTTTAATCTCTCAGACAAAGGATTATATATATCATTGCTATCTCGGATAATTTTGAGGAGCTTAAAGTCTTTCTTACTCTTTCATGGGTTAATCTGCTGAGAACTAATAGCTCTGTGGGCCCTAAGATAAGCTGCTACTTCGACCTACGCATCAATCTGCTCATAGTATGTGGTAATGACCTTGTGATTGGGAGTGAAGAGGAAAAGTCGATGAACTAGTTAATTTAATATATAGAACGCTCATTAAGCTACTCAAAACCTTACCTTAACTGATGCCAATATCCCTAGAGATCATTGGCGAGGCATTCTAAAATTTCAGGTTTTAAAGGAAGCTATCTTCCTAATTCCTTCGGTATGGAGTGACTCCACATCTCCTTGGCTAACTTGCCTGTATATTTAAGGTCCTTCACCATAGGCTCTGCTAGCTTTCTCCTCCTTTTATGCTCTTTCAGGAACTCTTGCACCTTCTCTATCAGATAATTCTTACATTCCCCGCAGAGTATCTTCCCGGCCTTACAATCATCGTATCTTTGCAGTAGCTTCTTATCATCTGGCTCAAAGAACATCTCCAGCCACTTGAATACGACGCACTTCTCTGGATTACCTCCCTTCTCTCTCTGCTCCTGCACGGTTGCCTGGCCTCCAGTCAAGGCGAACTTCCAGATCTTCTTCCTAACGATATCTGGGTCATCCGTCAAATAGATCGCTGTCTCTGGCATACTGGCGCTCATCTTACCGGAGAGACCAGTTAGGGGAGGAAAGAACTTCCCATGAATAGCAGCAGTCTTGTAGTAGCCGAGGCCCTCAGCCACATCTCTCTGTATTCTCCAGTATGGATCCTGATCTATCGCCGCCGGTATGAGGCACCTCTTTTTCTCAAAGAATGTTGGAGCCGCCTGTATGGCAGGGAAGAATATCATTCCTATCTTACTGCTCTCATTAAAGCCAAAAACTGCCTTTGCCGTTGAGAAAGTTATCTTCTTTGATATTGGAACAGCCATCTCATAGATCTTCGTATATTCACTGTCCTGGAAGATGAAGGTCTTATCTGGGTTGAAACCAACTGCCGCAATGTCCAAAATGTTGTCGTAGGCCCATCTTTTCGCATCTTGAAAGCTCATCCCGAGCTTAAATATGAACTTCTCATCATCCGTTATCTGTATGTATAGATTAACATCGAACTTCTCTTGGAACCACTTATTCATGTAGAAGGGTATTATATGGCCTATATGCATGGGGCCGGAAGGTCCCCTTCCAGTGTAGAGAAAGAAGCCTCTTTCTTCCTCATAATCTTTTAATATGAGATCATAGTCTCTGTGAGAGAAGAAGAACCTTCTCCTGAGAAAGAGCGGTAGATCGCTCTTAGTTAGCTCTTTCGTCTTTTCTATCAGATCTTCGGTTAAAGGCTTCGTACCGAACTCCTTGATGAGGCGATCATAGTTTACTAGGCCTTCCACTTCCCAAGGGGTCACTCTAAAGCTAGTTGACATAGGGTTATCCTCCTTCATCGGGTAATCAGAGCCAAAGGAAGTCACCTGGCATAGTAGTAGGATAGTTCCTCCATAATTTAAAGGTTAGGCATTGACGCAATCTCCCATGTTTTTGCAGGAGAGTTTAAAGGTAGATATTCTCAGACTCAGAAAATGAGAACATAACTAGCCAGCTGCTATCAGCCAGCCAGCTTTACAGCCAATAAATGTATAACTACCATAAATCAGTAAATGGAAATAAATTTGTGGATAATTTAGTGAAATAGGAAGACTTCATGTGTCTTAGAGGATCCTTTGACCCCACCTATAAAGGAAGGCATCTATCAGCCAGACTATTGCTAAGGAAATTATTGAAATTAGGATCTTCTCCATAGCTCCAGGGATTAAGAAGGTCGTTATACCAACTAAGAAGTAGAAACTTATCTCCCCAATCATTAGAATGCTTATTATATTCCTTCCGAATGTCTCAGATGACCAGTGAGATGGCTCCTCAGGCAGCATATTAGCATATATCAGAGAGTTCATGAGAGAAGATCCTGCGAAAGATCCTATATATATAAGGAAGGGCAGTATTCCCGCATTAGGAAAGAGCAGTATGGTAGCGCCTACTGCCAATATTAGTGGTACATTTACTATGGAGAATGCAAGGAACTTCAGGATAGCAATATCAGATCTCCTCAATGGGAGGGAGTAAAGGGATTTAGCACCAGCTGCTTCCATTATATAGAAATAGAGTAGGGAAAAACTCTCAAATCCTCCAACAGCCAATGCTAGGATCGGTATGTACTCCCTAAATCCTGCAGGGAGGTCAGAAACTGATAGACTGGGGAAAAGGATGGATAATGGGAAGAAGATAGAGTACATTATAACAGATGCCAAAATTCTAGGGGTTCTAACAGTTATCTTAAGTTCCCTCAAAATCGCTGCTGCTAAGCCATACCTTATACTCCATTTTGCCGAAACCTTTAGGAGAGGAACTTCTCCCCTCGTAGCTGCATTCCAAAATTTATCAGTTCCATACCTCAACAGAAGATAGAACAGTAGGAGGTAAGCCAGTGATATTGTTAGAGCAACAGAATCCTGAAACATGAAGACAAAGCTTACGGGAGGAATCCAGCTGATCATGTTAAGCCCCGAACTGAGAGATTTCTCAACCGCCGAGGATGCAGGGCCGATTAGGAAGCCTATCCCAAGAGCAAGTACCCAAACTAAAGTGGAGATGGTCCTTCCTTTAAGGCTTCTTGTGTACCTAGATGCCAGCGATCCAACGAGATAGCCTAAGCCTAGAGATAAGAAGAGGCCCATTAGAGCTATAAACAGGCTAGATAGGAAAAATGTTAGATCCTTCAATATAAGAGACATGACGAGGCCGGCCGGAATTACGACGAAGGGTAGAGCTGCCTCACCCCAGTATATACCGACCCAGGATAACGCTTTCCTAACATCATCCTCGCTTATCGGAAGACGAAACAAAGGATCGAGGAGCTTATCTGAAATAAGCACTTGAGTGTTCAGGGCCATGATTAAGATCCCAATCATTATATCCATAAGAGAAAGCATTGTCAGCATGACTATTGAGAGATCTCTACCAGCAAAAGCTCCAAATCCCATGCTTACCGATAAGAATGTAAATATGGTTATGAGAAGAGCATTGTATCTGACCATGCTTCCCTTTGATAGCCTGAAGAAGCTTCTCTTCCCCCTCTCCTTGGCCGAGCGGTAGGATGCTTCCCTGGCTATTATTTCGGCTAGCTTCTTCCAGGCCATTTAACCACCTAAAGGGCTTTAAGTAGATTTTCTAGCTCTGAAGTTAAGCCGGTGACCTCCAAGAAGTAAGTTTCTAAGCCTTTTTTACCCTTAAGTTCTTCTATTGGACCTCTGGCCACAAGCTTCCCCTTATGCATTATAGTTATCTCATCAGCAACAGCTTCAGCTAACTCAAGTATGTGAGTGGAGAATATCACAGTTCTTCCTTCATCCACATATTTCCTCATTATCTCCTTGAGTACTCTGGCTATCTCTGGATCTAATCCTGAGAAAGGCTCGTCCAAGATAAGGATCCGAGGATCATGAATTAAAGCCGACATTATAAGAATCTTCCTCCTGTTACCGTGACTCAATTCTCCTCCGAGCTTCCCCATATGATCCTCCATCTTGAACAGCTTGATCAACCTGCTAATCCTCCCCTTCAAGACATCTTCTGGGATGTGATAAACGTATCCAAGGAAGCTTATGTATTCCGCTGGAGTCAGGCTCTCATATATCACTATCTCCTCTGGAGAATAACCTACAATCATTCTAGCCTTCACTGGGTCGCTGATGGGATCTATTCCATCGACTAATACCCTCCCAGAGTCGGGCTTCACTAGCCCTATGGCCATCTTTATCATAGTAGACTTTCCAGAACCATTCGGGCCTAGAAGAGCATGTATCTTGCCTGGAGGGAAATCAACGGTCACATCATTCAGGGCTATGACATTTCCGTAATGCTTTGATATTCTCTTATATTTGAGCATGCTTTCCTTCACCATTAGATATTAAATATTGTCCCTCAAGATAAATTAAAATTAATTTTTGACTAATCGACTTGCAGATCATTTTCCTAAGTTAATCATCTTGGGATTCTAAATGGTCAGTTTGCACATTGCCGCCTTCACCACTTTTATCCCCTATATGACTTTCCTCTCTATATCCTACAAACTTGCTTAATAGAAGAAAGAGGATGACAGCAGCGACTCCTCCAAGTGCCAAGGCAATTAGCTGGTATGGAGGGGACTCCTCCTTCTCAGATTTAGGAGCTACTGTCACTACCTTTGTTATGTAAGATGTCGTCATTCTAGAAGTCTCGACTTTAGACTCTGTTCTTGGGGTAGTGGTCTCGATCGGCCTGCTCACATGTACCCTATAGGTGAAGTTCGAGGAAAGGCCATCGCTTTGCTCAGCTATCAATCTAATGGTATAATCCCCCCCTTTCCTGTAAACATGCCTCTGAGGAAACGGTCCTTCCTCCTTAGATCCATCTCCCCATTCCCATATGAGCTTAACAGTAGCATTAGAGGTCTCTGGTTTGACTTCCCCACTTATCTCAACGGTTAATCCGCTGATGTTTACGCTGTTTATCCTTAGAGAAGGAGGATACTCCTCGGTAGGTACTAATATCATTATCTTACATGAATCTAAAGTTCTATTATCATAAATCAGCTTTAATGTGAGAAAACCCTCTCGGAGGGCTTCTATATACACGTACTGAGCCTTATCTGCTTCAGCTACTCCTTCATATATGGATTTTCCCCCTCTTGAAGTTATAGCCCTCAGTTCTACATCTGCTGTTGTATTAACCATAAAAGCTACTTTAATGGGTGAGAGCGGTGGAAAGGTACCACCAGGTGCATCTTTACCTCTTCCACCTTTTTCAGTCCATATATCTCCCTCGATCATCTTTTCTCCTACAAATAACTTACATGAATCAAGTACTGCATGGCTCCTAGCCCCAAGAAGCTGGATAGTCCTTATACCTGGATCTATAAACAAAATTGGTGGAGTCTTATATTCTATCCCTGGACTTAGGAAGGAAGCATTCATGATCTTTATTCTAGTACCATCTGGTCTTATTATATATAGCTCCACATACATCGCTTGATATAGCCTAAAATGGATGATTGCCTTCTCTCCAACCTTATAGTAACCACAGGAGTTATTTAGACCTTCTCCCCCTTTACTAGTCCATACATCGGCTAACTGAGCATGAGATGTCATTGTATTGCTGGAGTTAGAGTCATTTACAGCGCTTACCATGGCAAGAGATATGCTTATAGTAAGTATCAGTAATGAAAGAAGTGTTATTATTTTCATTAGTCTAAGATCCCTAAAAGGAATCAAAAAGATGATACGACTATCGGTTAAATGCATTAAGACTAAAGCGGTATCTCTTGCACCATTCGGGAGCCTCCCCCATCTGAGCCAGTATATTGCAGTGGGATTTCAGAAAGGAGGCCGCAAATCTATTTGCGTGCTTCTCAGTTCCTCTATGCTTACCAGCAAATATTCTTAAGTGATGATAAAGCTCATGCAGCATTATGAAGGGATCTCTTAGCAAAGCCCCATCCGATACAAAAATGGTTTCTTTCTTGGCATCATAAACAGCTAAAGCTTTATCATGGCCCTTTACCCTCCCAATCCTAACCTTGGGTGGCACTTTACTATAGGCATCACAAACAAATTTCAGAGCTTCATCTAGCTTCCCATTCAATATTAGTGCAACTATTTTGGCTTTTTGAAGGTCATCCAACGTTTTCATAGTTCCATTTCCTCACCATTTCATCTACAGGAGGTTCCTTCCTTCTCATACCAACTCTAGCTCTAACGATAGGGTACCCTCCTACAATCCTCAGAGAATCCTTAACTGCTTGATCTGCTTCTCCAACATCATATCTATCCCATTCAGTGTTATGGATGAAGCTTCCTGGTTGAGACCAGGAGATATCGAACTCATCCAACTGATCTGGCTTCATGCAAATAGCAACCCTGTCTATCTTCCTGTGTAGGCTGAGAGGAACTGTGAAGAGAGATCGTGGCTTGAGCTGATTCTCAACCCTCAGGCTGAGTGCTTCATATTTTGCCCTTATCTCTGCAACTTTAGCCCCAACTCTGAGTCTTATGCACTCCGAGAGAGCCCATGCATAGTCTAAATTTCTGATCTTCCTAGATAAGGATAACTCATGAACTCTAACATGAGCACCCCTGCCTGACCAGAGGATGTATACAGATTTCTCTACGCCCATCCTCTCCAACTCCTCTACAATGACCTTGGCTGTCTCTATAGTTGCCTTCCAGTGACTCTGATCATTATCTATATCCAAAAAGGGGGTCACTGCAACAACATTCTCCTCTATGTAAGGGTCTTCCTTTACCCTGAGTCTCCTGTAAACAGAAGTTGTCGCATAAATGGCCCTCATACCTGTCTTTATTAGGAGATTTGGTAATCTTATTGATTCAATTATGAGAGGCCTCCTCCCTAGGTGCCTAATCCAACCTCCCTTACCAGTTATCGCCAGCCATCTTCCCCTAGAGAACTTTGTGATCTCGCTCTTTACATCTTGCCTACTGTAATGTTCTCTCACTAACTCATCTAGGGACTTATCCTCGCCTAAGAACCTCTCAAGATTTGGAGTTCTTCTCCTCAAATTCCTCTTATGAACTAAAATTACACGGATCTTAAATATACCTAATCTTTAGTCTCAATGGTTTCACCTTCCCTACAGCTGAGTGATAAAAACTCAGGCTGAAGAGGCAGAGCTATTAAGATTAGATAATAGTACGCAGTTTAGATCTTTTTAAGAAAAGTCCAGAATTTTCACAAGGATGAATCCTAATTTCATCCCTTAAATACAACATTCCACTTGTATGCCAGCCCACCTTTATGGTAGCAGATATAATCCAAAGCCTGGGGCCACTGAGATAATATCTCAGGTGGGAGGGAAGGACTACTTGGCTAGGCTCACCTTCGTCTATCACAGCATCTTCATCCTCTTAATATATGCGATGATGGTTCCCTTAGTTGCGAGGAAAGGGTTAGATGAAAGTATACTAGATCTCCTTGGAACAGGAGCTGTCCTGACGGTTATAAGAGGCTTATCTTGCTCCTACCTAAGTCATTTCCACTTGTGGCACGGCATATTCATAACGGGGCTAGCGATGCTATTCTTCACTGGCCTTATGATCCTGATGAAGTTCAGGTCAAAGGACATGCTAGAGGTCAATATATGGATATCCGGTCTATTTATGATACTAGGAGCTATTATAGGAGGCTTTCTAGGATCTAGCTTCATGGATGAGAGAAATTATTTCGTTAATGCGCTCATAGCCTCTAAGTTCAATCCAGATCTAGCAGAGAGTAACTCCCTGTGGAGATCGCTTACAGCTCATGAACATGCGATGCTCATTTGCCTTAACTCTTTCATTTAAAGACGACATAAATCTGAAAAATTTATCTTCCAAAACAATGAATCACCAGTAGTAGATCTACAGTGTCACATACATACAGGGATATTCTGCTCCTCATAGGAGGGATTCTGCTAGCAGCCCTATTGATGCTTTCTCTTTCCTCCGCTATGATAAGATCATTACCTCATAAAGTAAAGGCCATTGTAATATTCAGGATGGATGATCCCCAACCTTATTGGCAGTCTGATAAGTTAAAAAGAGCTATAGATCTCTTCCTTGAAGAAAAGGTGCCTGTGACCCTTGGGATCATCCCGAAGGTGATGAATAAATCTACTATACTTGAGCATTCACCATTCATATCCTACACCAAGGATCTAGTTTACCTTCATGGAGATCTTATAGAGATAGCACAGCATGGTCTAACTCACCTCGCGCTGTCTAAAGTGAGAGGAGCAAGTGAGTTTGCTGGTCTTCCTTTTCATAAGCAGTTAGAAATGATAAAAGAAGGTAAGAATATCCTAGAATCAATAGATCCGGAGATAAAGTTAAGAAGCTTCATCCCTCCCTTCGATACATTCGATAATAACACAATAGAGGCGGTGAGGGAACTGGGGTTCATAGTCTTCTCAGCCATGTACGACGAAGATTCTTCCATCGAAATCGGACAGCCTTATGTAGATAAAGGGCTAGTCATAATCCATGCTACATCCTCCCTTAAAAACTGGGATACAGGAGCTATAAGAAGCTATAATGAGCTAAGGGAGTCATTTAGCAGAGTATACAGCAAATGTGGTGTTTTTGTTCTGGAAACTCACTACTTCCTTTTCGATGAGAAGAACACTGAGAAGATAAGGAAATTTATCCATTACATGAAAGGGAAAGATGTGGCCTTCATGAAGCTTGGTGACTTCGGGGAAGGTTACCTAAATAGGACCATAAGAAAGGAAGATGGATATTGGATTATAGGGAAAGACTGATTGTTTACACTACTTCTAAGGAATATTTGGCCTTAACCTTCGGGAATTCCCTTCTGAGAATGTTCATGGCCTTCGGCAAATATTGAAGTATATCCTCAGCAGTTATGCCATCTTCTCCTTTATCATGAGCCGCTAGATCGCCTGATAGGCCATGAACGAAGACCCCCATCCTAACAGCCTCTCCTATCTCAAATCCTATGCCGTACATAGCTGCTATAGTCCCCGTGAGGACGTCTCCAGACCCAGCTGTGGCCATCCCCGGGTTTCCTGTCATATTTATGTATGCTCTACCATTAGGATAGGCGATTATACTATGAGCTCCCTTTAGAACTACATAGGAGTTGAGATCCTTAGCTACTTCTCTAGTCACATCAACCTTCCTATTGTCTATATCGCTTATGCTCAAGTTGGTTAGGCGGGACATCTCACCCATATGAGGTGTTAGGATCGTTGGAGCTTTCCTCTCACTGACTATTGTAGGATCCTTCGATAGAGCTGTGAGTCCATCTCCATCTATTATCACCGGCCTGTCTATCTCAGTAGTAAGCCTCCTTATGAGCTGCTGAGTCTCCTCATTCAGTGAGGTGCCGGGTCCCAGGGCAACTATATCTATGCCATACCTGTCCAGAATGTCCATTATCAAATCCTCGTTTTTCAAGAAGATTGAACCTTCCTCGGTCTCCTCTAAGGGTATATATACGACCTCGCTTGCCTTAGCTCCTATGAAAGGTATAACAGATTTCGGAGCTGCTAACCTAGAATAACCACCTCCAGCCTTCATGAAAGATAGAGCAGTGAAATAGGGAGCACCATAATAGTTTCTGGCTCCTGCCACAGCCAAGAACTTCCCAAATGTTCCCTTATGTCCCCATTTCAATCTCTCCGGCAGTGGTAGGGGATCGTTGAGCTCCACTTTCACCTGCTCATACATCTCCGGTGGGAAGGATATGTGACACACGTAGAGCTTGCCACAGTGATGGTAGCCGGGATACAATATGTTTCCCAGCTTAGGGAGACCGAACGTGACCGTGTAATCTGCCTTAATAGCTAACCCATATATCTTCCCATTATCCCCTCCTATACCCGAAGGTATATCGACGGAAAATACTACTTTTCCGGATGAGTTTATCAACTCTATTGCTTCCTTATACAGGCCTCCAACCTCTCTAGTTAGCCCAGTGCCGAAGATTCCATCAATTACGGCATCGGCCCAGTCAAGCCCGTTCTTCAAAGCATCAATTCCTTCATCCCTTATGTAGTGTCTTTCCAGCCCTATCCTCTCAACTATCTCATAGTTCTTACTCGCTGCCCCCTTGAACTTCGCTGGATCTCCCAAGAAAAACACCTTAACTGAGCCACCATTAGAGTGGAGCTTCCTAGCAACTACTAAAGAATCTCCACCGTTATTTCCCGAACCAGCGACCACTGCAAACTTCTTTCCATCAACACCAAATTCTTTCAATATTACAAATGCAAGAGCATTACCTGCATTTTCCATCAGGAGATCCTGATATATACTGTATTCCATCGCTGTTGAATCCAGATTTCTCATCTCCTCGACGCTGCTGACCTTCATTCCTCGCACACCTGCTTATACTACCGTCATTTAATATTGTGTTTTCGCATCATCCTATCCGTTTCTAACCAAACAAAATATGCCTGAAAAAGCATTGGTTTATTAAAGAGTGAGATCTACAGAAAAGCCGAGATTAACGGAGGAATTACTAGCTCTTCTTTTTCTACCTTCCGCCACACTAGACTTCACCATTCCCTTCCATACCATCGTTATTAGTTTGCTCATACTCCGTACCATATGCTCAGGCCAGAAGATACCGAGATGAAATTCATTAGAATTGTTAGAAGCGCTCATTTGAATGCTTACGGAACCCTCTACGGAGGTTGGATGATGAGATGGATCATAGATGCCGCATCGTCCATAGCAATGAACCTGGCCAAAGGGCCCGTAGTGGTCGGCTATGTGGATGACCTCCACTTCCTCTCCCCCATATATCTCGGAGAGCTTGTGATATACAAGGCCAGAGCGGAATACACATCCAAGAAGGTAGCTGTAGTGAGCGTGAAGGTGTGGGGAGAGAATCCTGAGACCGGAAAGAGGAAGCCTTCCACCTTTGCAATGCTTGCTTACGTCTCCATAGACAGAGAAGGAAAGCCCAGAGACCTTCCAGTCAGGATAGATGGTAGCGAACTCGGAAGGAAGTTCTACGAGGCAGTTAAGGAGAGAGTTACAGATAGGCATGAGAAGGTCAAGGATATAAGTACGGATGGGTATGAGCCAATTTCAAGCATAATAGTGAGGGAAGAGCAGCTTATCAATTCTGACCTCATGTATGCAGGTTATCTCCTCTACTTACTGGATGAAGTTGGTTCGATTAGAGCTTTGAGGTACTCAAGGGGACCTGCTGTCACTGCTTGCTTGGACAGGCTTGCATTCTATGCTCCAATGTATAAGGGAGATCTAGTCAGCTTTTACTCCAAAGTGACCAGAGTATGGAACACGTCAATGGAGATATCCATTAAGACTCTGGTTGAGAACCCTAGTGGTGTTAGGCACACAACCACTTCTTACATGGTCTTTGTCGGCATGGGAGATAAGGGCCCAAGGAATCTTCCACCAATGGAAGATGGAGATCCCTTAGCGGATAGGAGGAGGAAGGAGAGGATGAGGATACTTAGGAGGATAAAAGAGAGGATGTTACATGAATGACAATCTCCTAAGTAAAAACTATGCCTTTAAGCCCTGAGATCATCTATATGAGCTGGTATTCTCTCAAGAGATTTCTTGGCCCTTCTAGAGATCAGGACCTGAAACATCTACTCATCCATCTCCTCCAAATCCTCAAGCCTAACGAAAGAACCTTCAGCTATCTCCTTTCTAGCTTCCTCAAGTTCCTTCTTCTCTTCTTCGCTTAGTTCTTCCTCTGGAAGAAGTACTGCTCTTAACCTGAGCAACTCTAGCTTGATGGAGTCTAGCTTCTCTAGGAGGAGCTTGAATTTCAGGGATCCATCCCTGCCGTCCAGAGCGAATAGGTAAGTCTCATTGCTGTAGATAACCTCGGGTATGCCATCTCCGTCGAGATCGTAAACGGCCAATGGAAGCCTAGCATTCACCGCCCCACCCATCCATCGAATCCCCACTGCGAAGTTGTTTATCCTTCCCCTGCCAGAAACGAAGCCTACCAATCCATTCCTGTTAATAGAACCTTGGAAGCCTAGCCACACCTGGCTTGGTGCGGGCGAAGCTGATAACTTGTAGTAAGGGCCCGCGAGGAGGAGACTTGAAATGAAATAAAAATAGGGCGATAATGGATTTCATTAGGACCACCCAACTAAAGGATACGTAATCGCGTGTGAGATCATTGAATGTTCTTGCGAACCCTGTGAGGTGGGAAGATCCGTTATGGCCACACCTAAAGTCTGAGAACTTACATTGAGAGGTAAAGCGTCACTTTGCAGGAGAGCTAGCCCTAATACCATCAATATGGATAGTAAAAGCATCTTGAGGCATAGAAGTGAGTCGCGATAGCAATCACTATCCTACTCATCAGGAGGCATAGAAGTGCGAGGAATATCACGACTAGAGCTATAGAAAGTTCGCTGATGAATGATCATCCCAGATCCGCTGGCCTTATTATATCGACCCTCCCACTTTTCTCCATGGAATTATTATGATAGATCTTAAGGCTTGGCAAAGGAGAAGGGAAAGAACCCTTGAGGAGTTAAAGGAGCATTTAGCAGCAGGTAGAGTTGATGAGGATATAATAGAGCTTCTTGAGGTCATAAATTCTCTCCCTTATGCTTTTACAACGAGCAGCTGTTCTGGGAGGATACAGTTATATAAAGCAGATATGCCAGGGGAGAAGTTCGAGCTTGAGACTCTAAGTAAATGGCATTCACCCGTAACCCAAGGTGATATTTTGGAAGCTATGAGAGGAAGAGATATATGGCTAGCAATGCTGCCTCCAATACTTCACATATCGACGTGTAGCATTGAATCAGCAAGCCATCTCCTTAAAGTTCTCAGGGGGGCTGGATTCAAGAGAGCTGGTATAATATCCATTGCAAGGGATGGCATAACCATCGAGACCATTGGTACCGAGAGGCTTGAGATGCCAATAAGGCTCAGGGGAAGGAATTTAATCGGAGAGGATGCAATACCCATGATTGTTGAGATAGTTAACTCTTTACTAGCTAGATCGAAAAGAAGACTGGGGAGGTTAGAGGAGGCGATTAAGGATGAAATTGCCAGAGGCCTGGATAATATCTGTGGGTAATGAGCTCCTAAATGGGAGGATAGTCAACACTAACCTCAGTTGGCTGGCCCGTAAGCTAACCATAGATGGCTATCTAGTGAGATCAGCCCTAACTGTCAGAGACGAATGCGACGATATAGTATGGGCCTTCAGGACAGCCCTTGATGAAGGAGCATCCTTAGTCATTTCCACTGGAGGACTTGGACCCACATTCGATGATAAGACATCAGAATGCCTCTCTAAGGCCCTTGGAAGGAAGCATGTTGTGAACGATGAGGCCTTAGGGATGGTGAGGGAGAAGTATAGGGAGAGGAACATGCCTCTAACGGAGTATAGGATAAAGATGGCGATGATGCCTGAGGGAGCCAAGCCCGTACCTAATAATGCTGGTACAGCCACAGGGATCCTAGTAGAGGAAGGCATGTCCCTAATCTTGGTAATGCCTGGTGTTCCCGGCGAGATGAAGGATATATTTGAGAGGATAGAGCCTCTTCTCAGGAAAAGGGCCCCCCCTCTTCATTATATGAGCAAAGATCTCTTGGTAGGAGGAGTACCGGAATCAGCAGCGGCTCCCATAATTGAGAAGGTCATGAAAAAGTTCCCGGTTTATATAAAGAGCCATCCAAGTGGTCACGAGATAAGAAAGCCGATCTTAAAGATCAATATAACTGCTTCATCCTCCAATAGAGAAGAAGCTGAGAAATCGGTTAGAGAAGCTTTAAAGATGCTGAAGAATATGTTAGCCGAGCAGGATGGTGTGATAGAGGGAGTTGAAGATGCAGGCTAAAGTCAAGGAGAAAGTGAAGTTAGTGGTCTTGGATCTCGATAGAGTGCTCTGGAACTACCATGATGCATCACTTATTGAACCTCCTCTCTCAAGAATAGATGAGAGAACTGTAATTGACTCCAGAGGCGTGAAGGTAACCTTGAGGGATGGAGTCAGAGAGTTCCTCAGCTATGTTAAGAGTTCCGGCGTCTTCCTGTCTACATGCAGCTGGAACGTTAAAGAGAAGGCGATGATTCTTCTTGAGGCGTTCTCCTTAGATA
>WALU01000045.1 GCA_015522685.1 Thermoproteota archaeon
AGTTGACCCTTCTGATAATTAAAAGTAAGATGAATCTCACTGGATATTTATCAAATAAACTTAATTCCATCCGAGCTGCTCTGTGATTCCTTAGCGACTTTCTGTTGATATCTACTAATTAATAGCCTTAGCCTTAAGAGGCTCTCATTAATCACATGAACTAAACTAAAAGCCTAGGCGAGCTGCATATCTCTACTACGAGAACATAGATGGCATCTCAGGGCTGGAAGTCTGTCGCAGGGATTCCGAACCCTTCCTCCACCTTGGGACCTTCATCATACGCCAAGATCCCCCTTAAAAATACCTTTTCAACGCACCAATACAACTCCATTCCTCCTATTGCTGTAGATTTGGCCTTAGTGTATAATTCATCGTCACGCACCTTCCACTTCTTCTTTTTGAGGATTACTAGGTCTGCTGCGTTACCTACTGCCACACCTCCCCTTCGCAACCCTAGGTGCATGGCAGGCCTCGAACCATACATGTCCACGATCTGGGCAGGTAGCTCTCCACTTGCTATCAGAGTCATTAGGAAGGGGGCCATTACGTCGAGCCAAGGGATACCGGGAGGCATCTCCTCATAAGATCTGGACTTCTCTTCTAGGCCATGGGGAGCATGATCGGTAACGAGGAAGTCAGCCATTCCTGATATCGCCATAGATCTAAATTCCTCCATGACAGGCTTTGGCCTGAGAGGAGGGTTCACCTTGGCTAGGGGCCCCAATACATCCGAATTCTCAGCGCTGAACAGCAGGTGATGAAGCGCGACCTCAGCGCTGGAATCTATTCCTCTCATCTTAGCATCCTGTACCAGCCTGAGGGTGATCGGTAATGTTGAGTGGGCGATCCTCACCTTGGTTCTATGCCTTCTCGCTAGCCATAGAACTCTCCTCACTGCTACCTCCTCAGCTAGCTCCGGATGGGCTTTCCAGTGATCTTCAACTCTGCTTGGTCTTTCGGCTTCGTCCAGTATGAGAGGATCCTCTGCATGAACTACCACCACCTTTCCAAGCTTAGAGGCTCTGGAGAATACCTCATTAAGATTATTTCTCAAATCCTCTGGAAATAGCTTGATACCAGCCACATATCTCTCTCCTGAGAGGTAAGGGTAGGCAGTGTAGAGGAGGAAATCTACATAGCTCTCTCTGCTAGCTTCTTCTAGCTTTCTATTCAGTTTTTCCTTCTCATCTATCTTGGGGACGTTGTTAGGCATATCTACGACTACTGTGACGCCTCCATGGAGAGATGCCATTGATTCTGTTTTCCATTCCCCTTTATACCTCTGTTCTAGTCCTCTCATGTGGACATGTAAGTCCACGAATCCCGGAAGTATTACATCAACCTCCTCACAAGAAGTTGAGGGAGCCTTAGAGACCTCTCTTATTGATGAATCGAACTCGACACAAGCTTCCCTGAATCCTAAGGAGGGAAGGTAAACTAAACCGCAGACGCACCCCATTACTGACCACCGTAGCTTTCATATTTCTCGCTGAAATTCATGCTAAGTTCGAAGCTATACAGAGCGAAATATTTAGTTATCTCACTCAAAATCAAATAAATCCCTCCCTACTACTCAACCTTCTCCTGAGATTCTATTTTTTTCAACCAAATAATAGCTCTTCTTAGTAAAATATTACTCCAATTTATGTATCTATGCTTTACTATTACTCTTCTGATATCTTCCTCGATTCTGATGCTTATCAAAGGACCACTACAAATACAGAGGTATATAAGTGATAAGCCTAACGCTAGCGTTCGATGGCATCTCTCATCGATCCTTCAGCAGTTAATTTAACTCTATAATTAATCATAGGAAATCTATGAATATCGTGGCCTAACGGCTGAAAAGACATATCAAAGCTCCAGCTCAAGGCGAGGACATATCGAAATGCCCTTGAGATCTTCCTAACTAATCTAATCTAGTCTAGTCTAGGAAATGGTTATAATGGGATTGGAAGGTGTGAGTATTGCATTAATCAAGTCTCCTGATGGCCGGAATTAAATCGTTGTAATCATTTTCTCAGGATATTTCCAGATGAGATTGGTAGGAGAATACAATGATCTCATGAATAAATCTTTGGTGAATATACAATCCGTTGGCCTCAGAGAAAATTATAAGATTATTGGATTAATATGCTTTGGGCTGGCTAAAGCCATCGCTTCAGCTAAAAATAGCCATTTGCAGTGACATGTAACCGAATATCCATTTATGAGATAAGAGTCTCCTCAATTATTTATGATTACCCACCTTGATATTAGATTAGGAGTGAAAGGTTCTTTTTAATCAAGGTATTATCATCCAAGGTGATAAATCTCTCCATCACTATCTGTTTGGCAAGGAGGCATTATGAGACTAGGATCTCTAACTTGAGTTAGTTCAGGCGGCATCAGGATAGTGAGTTCAGGTACTTCTCCTCCTAGCAAGATTATCATGTCTATTGGGCCTATACATATCCTCTTATTGCTCCTCGTAGAGCCTTACTTTCTCCTATATCCCCAAACATTACCATATTCTCCGCTAAAGCTGAAATCCTCTGCCTTACTCTCACGCCAACGACTTTAGATTGAATATATGTATCATGAAGCATATCTCTATTGATATATGAATGCGACCTCAGTTAAGGATCCGAGGGGGAGAACATAGCTATCTCTTGGTGCTCAGTGGCACCTTCCTCCCATAGAAGTCCTTCCAGTACTTCCCGAAGTCCTTGGTCCTTAACAGCAGACGTCCATTGAACACAGGACCATCTCTGCAAACCAAGAGACCAAGAGGATCAAGGGCGCAAGCCCCGCAAATCCCAACAGCGCATCTGATTAACCTCTCTAAGGAAGCTTCCACCTCCTTCCCTCTTCTCGCCGCCTCGTTGACAACTCTAACCATCATGAGCTCAGGACCTGCAGTGAAGATGAAGTTGGGCCATTCGTAATTTACATAATCCGTCACGAGTCCCTTCAGGCCATATGAACCATCATCTGTGCTGATAATAACTTTATCAGATAGATCCTGGAGGAGTCCCTCGAGCATGACTTCTTCCCTCGTCCTAAATCCGGCGTAAAACCTGATTTTCACGTCAGATTCCCTCAGAGAATGGGCTAAATGGATAAGAGGGGCTATCCCGTATCCTCCACCAACAAGGGCAACTTTTCCCTCAGAGGGAACAGTGAATCCCTTTCCATAAGGTCCCCTAACCCAAAGGTAGTCTCCCTTGGTGAGGGAGTGAATTGCCGAGCTTACCTTCCCTACCTTAGCGACTAGGAGCCATGTCTCTCTTCCATCCATGGCCACGCCCAGAGGTATTTCTCCGACCTTAGGTACCCAAGCCATAATGTACTGACCCGGAGCAGCTCCTACACTTCCTTCTAGAACTATCCTCCTTACCCTAGGTGTGAGAGGCTCACTGATCAGTACCCTCATGGGCTTATGTCCCTGTGAGCTGGGCAATCACTTCATCCTCCGTCAGGTATTCACCGCAATATTCGCATACAAGCTTCAATGGCTTCTCTGAGATTACTGTGAACACGGGTCTAGCTGCCTCTCTAGGGGCATTGGTGATGCATTTAGGGTTAACGCATTTCAATATCCCCTCTATCCTCCTTGGAAGCTCTACCCTCCTCTTGTTTGCAACATCGTAGTTTCTCACTATGTTTATTGTGGCTGTGGGAGCCACAAGGGCTATCTTATCCACTTCCTCCTTGCTCAATTCCTTTCCCTCCACCTTCACTATATCCTTCCTTCCTAACTTCTTGCTACTAGTATTCATGACGAGGGATACCATCAATCCTTCCTCTCCAGTTATCCCCAATATCTTAAGGACCTTCAAGGCCCTTCCAGCAGGTATGTGATCTATTACAGTTCCGTTACTTATCCTCCTCACAACAAGCTCCTCGCTCATGCTACCACCTCACTAAGAAGGGCCATCCTAACAGGGACTCCATTTGCTGCCTGCTTGAAGTAAAAGGCGTGCTCTGTTTTATCCACATCTAGTGATATCTCATCTACTCTAGGTAGTGGATGCATTACTGCTAGGGAAGTCTTAGCATTCTTAAGCAAGTTGGTGTCTATTCTATAGCTTCCTTTCACTCTCTCGTACTCCGCTGGATCAGGAAATCTTTCTTTCTGTATTCTAGTTACATATAGAACATCCAGCTCTGGAAGAATATCATTGAGGTTGGCGAACTCCCATGGCATCTTAAGAGAATCTAGGAGCTCCTCCTTTGGTCTGAGGCTCTCTGGGGCTATTAAGTAAACTTTCCTCGGCGAATATAGATTCAAAGCTCTAAGAAAGCTTCTTGCAGCTCTTCCATATCTCAGATCGCCTAAGACGCCATATGTCATGTTATCTATACCTTTCTTTTCTCTCCAAATTGTGTAGAGATCTATTATGGCCTGAGTGGGATGCCTCTTGGAACCATCTCCTGCATTAATCACTGGGGATTCAGCAAGCTCAGCTGCTAACTTTGCAGCGCCTTCTAGGCGATGCCTCACCACTATCACATCTGCATATGCATCGAGCATCCTAACAGTATCAGAAAAGCTCTCTCCTTTAGCTATAGAGGTTGCCTGTGTTGTACCAAATCCTATGTAGTTTCCACTCAGCCTGAGAGTAGCTGTCTCAAAGCTCATCCTAGTTCTGGTGCTTGGCTCAAAAAACGCGAGAGCGATAACCTTTCCCCTCAATTCATCTCCCTCAAACTTTGATGATGCTATTCTGAACAATCTTTCAAGGTCATTTCGAGTAAAATCTAGGATGCAAAGAACATCCTTACCCGTAAAACTCAATATCTCACCTCCTTAAGATACATAGAGGCGTAAATCTTCTCCTTCTTGGAGAGATCATTATATATAGATCTAACAATATCAGGGAGGGTGGCTAAGCTATTCAGATTCACACCTTCCTCTCCAAGAGACTCTTTAGCTCCCTGGATCCTATCAACGACAACCCAAGCATCTCTTACCTCAGCACCCTTCTCCCTCACAGCCTTCACTGCCCTGAGTAGGGATCCACCTGTGGTAGCTACATCATCTATAACGATATACTCACTCCTATCTACTACTCCCTCAAGTCTGCTCATAGTCCCATGTTCTTTCTTCTCCTTCCTAACATAAACTAGAGGTCTTAAGAGAATCATAGCAACTGCTGTCGCTAGCGGGAGACCTCCTACTGCTACGCCACATATTCCAGCATCTTTCTCACTTATGTTGATGGAAAGTTCGCCTGCCAGCAGTTTGAACTCCTCCGGAAATGAAGGAAGCTGCCTGAGGTCGACGTAGATACTGCTCGCCTTTCCTGAAGTTAGGAGGAAATCTCCAAATCTCAGCATATTCCTCTCAACTAGGAGTTTCCCTATCTCACTTGCTTTTATTACCATAAATTATGCCTCTCTACTTTTACTATGCCTTCAGCTGCCTTCACGGGATCCTTACTTCTTAGGATGGATCTTCCAATTATCTCGAAATCGGCTCCAGCCTCCAAAGCGGATCCAGGCTTAGCTCCCTGAAATCCTACACCTGGGGAGAATATCCTAACCTTAGGCAAGCGTCTCCTAGCTTCTCTAATCATCTCAGGCCTAGTTGCCCCGACAACTATCCCCCAGATATTCAAGAGATCTGCTATCTCCAATAGCTTGATGAAGTTTTCCCTTATCAGCCTGGCCTCAGGATGGCTCATTCCTGCAACTCCGATCAAGTCTAGTTTACTATCATATCTCTTATGTCCAGTGAAGAGGTGGATTATTACTCCATCCATATTCATATCCTCAAATTTCCTTAATATATACCGGACAACATCAGGTATATCTGCTAGCTTAAAATCGGCTATCCAGTAATATTCAGGATACCTCTTTACTATCTCAGAAATGCCTTCCCATCCTATCATTAGACTAAGAGGAAAACCTACCTTAACGCCAGCTACCAGATCCTTTAAGCTATTTAGAATGTTATCCAGATCCCCAGAAGGAAAATCAAGGGCAAGAATGAGCCGAGAATCCAAACGAGAAGATCTCTCCAGAAGCTTGTTTTCTATTAGAACCCTTCCTTAAGCAAGGTTTTCTCCTTATAAATTCTAGGGGGTTGAATAGGAGTCCGCCTAGCCTACTTTTGATGATAGTTACAGGAATGCCTAACTCCAAAGAGCCCATCGAGTGAGTTATGAAGGGACTATCTCCTTAAGGTGCTGTGTGGGAATGGACATTTCCCTATCCGGTCCAACGCCGATGAGAATTGTTTTAGCTTCTACTTCCTTCTCCACGAATGAAACGTAGTTCCTGACTTCCTCTGGTAAGGAGTTCCATCCCCCCTTCACGAACTTCTTCCAATCATCTACTTCCCATCCTTCAAGCTCCTTGTATATAGGCCTAGCTTTCTCTAGCTCATTCACATAGGGGGGTGCTATCTCAACTTCCTCGCCATCAATCTCATAAGCTACAGCTATCTTAATCTTATCCAGCCCTGAAAGGACATCAAGCTTCCTCATGGCTAGGTAGCCTACACCATTAATCATCGCGGAATACCTAAGCATTGGTAAATCTAGCCAACCGACCCTCCTAGGCCTGCCTGTGGTGGTCCCATACTCTCCGCCCTTATCTCTTATGTAATCAGCTACATTTCCACTTAGCTCAGTGGGAAAGGGTCCCTTTCCCACCCTAGTGGTGTAAGCCTTCATAACTCCAACTACTGAATCTATTGCAAGAGGACTTATCCCAGCGCCTGTGCAAGCTCCCCCCGCCACGGGATTAGAGGAGGTAACGAAGGGGTAGGTCCCATGATCTACATCAAGCATAGTTCCTTGAGCTCCCTCGAATAAAACGAACTTGCCTTCAGCGATCGCCCCGTTCACCTCCAAGTGATCATCGCCAACGAAAGAAGATAGAGAATTCCTCCATTCCTCTGCCTTAGTCAGCAATTCCAGATAATAATCATCAATGCTTCCAGTAAGTATGCCAGCATTTCTAAGTTCACTTTCCTTAATCTCCAATACCTCCTTCAATCTTTGAGGAAAATTAGAGCTAAATAAATCGGCAACCTTCAGACCGGTTACCCTAGCCATCTTATCCTGATAAGCTGGTCCTATACCTCTCTTGGTCGTCCCTAGCCTCCCGCCAGATATGACGGAATCAAGCCCCTTGTGATAAGGTAGAAGGAGCGTAGCTTTGAGAGATACCAGCACGTCTATATTTCTGCCTCTAGATTTTAGATCTCTAAGCTCTTCTAGGAAGACTTCTGGGTCGAATGCTACTCCTGCACCTAAGACGCCTTTTTTTTCCCTAACAACACTTGAGGGAATCAAATGGAGTTTATACTCTTCACCATTTGCTACTACCGTATGACCAGCATTACTTCCACCGTTGTACCTTACTACTAAATTGGCCCATTCTGCAAGGTAATCTACCACAGCACCTTTGCTCTCATCACCGAATTGCATGCCAACAACAACTACTGCAGGCATGATTCATTACCTTTATCTTCGCCAATTCTTAGATATAAGGAGAACGATTGAGGCCATCTCCTAAGAAGTACATATGAATTAATCAAACAATAATCATAAAACCTGTTGCTTTTAGCTTAATCCAATTTCCATTACAGGGATAGTATATGGGTTTAACCGATGGAAGGGGAAAGATAATTGAGGAGATAGTTGAGAAAGAGTACAAAATGTTCGAATCCCTGATAGTTAGAGACTTGGATAGATGCAAGGATAATCCTAGAACATTTAAGCTCGTTAGGTGGGCGTACTTCTCAGTTTTTTCTAATGAAGCACTTCAATCCTACTTGATGGATTTGGAGGAAGCAGAAAAGCATAATAGAAACTTGTTAGAAGAGAAATATGCTAGAATAGATGAATTAATCCCTCGGATAAAGGAGAACTCGTTGATAGATAAGATAGTGGCAATAAGATTGGAGTGGATGAGGGAACTTGCTTCTAAATACCCTTATACTTTCCAGATGGATGATACAAGCTTTACCATATATCTAAGGAGCGAGCTAGAGACTTATTCTGATAGAACTCTAAAGCTGATTTATAGAGACCTCCAAAAAGCTTTGAAAGAAGGGAAAAATCTACTAAAAGAGCAGTATGAACATCTTTTCAGTAAGGTAGGTTACAACTCTCTCGAAGAGGTCGAAAGAAGGAAAGTAGGCTAACCACCTACCCTAACCAGTAAATCATACTCCTCTAGCAGACCAACAACCTTGTTTATGAGTTGCTGGCTTGGCTGTTCGAATTTTTTCTGCGTTTTATCTAATCTCTCTGCCTTACTCACCCCTAATGGGTGGTATGGAAGCACATTTAACTGCTCTACGTTTCTGAATGTGGAAACAAACTCGCCCATAGCCCTAATGCTAGCTTCATCATCATTTACTCCCGGAATTAGAGGGAACCTTACCCATATTCTAGCCCCAAGATCATCTAATAGCTTTAAATTGCTTAATATGAGATCATTCCTGACTTCCGTATACAACAGATGCTTTTTAGGATCCATTATCTTCAAATCATAGAGAAAAAGATCAGTAAATCTGCATACTTCTTTCATAACCTCCTTGCTGGCATATCCAGATGTATCAACTGCAGTATGTATTCCCTTGCACTTGAGCTCCTCAAGGAACCTTACGACGAACTCATGCTGCATTAGAGGTTCTCCACCTGAAACAGTAACACCTCCTCCCGATTCATCGTAGAAAGGTCTATCCTTTTCTATCTCTTCAAGAAGTTCCTGAATTGTGTACCACTTCCCAGCCATCTCCCTAGCTCCAGTTGGGCAGTGCTCCACGCATATACCGCAATTATCGCATAGCTGCCTATTTGTAACCACCTTTTCATTGACTATACTTACCGCTTTCTGAGGGCAAACTTCCACGCATGTGCCGCAGATAATGCATCTACTCTCATAATACATCATCTCTGGATAGAATTCTTGTCCTTCTGGATTGTGGCACCACCAGCATCTGAGAGGACACCCCTTAAAGAAGATAGAAGTCCTTATACCAGGTCCGTCATGAATCGCATATCTCTTTATGTCAAATATCAAGGCCTTTAGCATTTAATCACCAATTTAGCACAAAAGAAGAAAAAGAAAGGAGAAATGCTAAATAGATTCATGCTCCATTCTAGATATTATCTCATCTTGTAGGTCCTTGCCTATAGCGACGAAGAAATCGCTATACCCTGCTACCCTCACTAGAAGGTTTCTATATTTCTCAGGCTCTTCCTGAGCCTCTCTCAAGGTATCAGCGCTCACGACGTTGAACTGTATATGATGCCCACCCAGCTTGAAGAATGCCCTTATGAGATGAGCTAGCTTCCTTACATCCTCTTCAGTTTTAAGGGTTTGTGGAGAGAACTTCATGTTAAGGAGAGTCCCTCCTGTCTTTACATGATCCCACTTAGCTACGGATTTTATTACAGCGGTTGGCCCCTTCCTATCTGCTCCCTGAACTGGGGAAACTCCCTCAGAAACTGGCTCGCTAGCCTTTCTACCATCTGGCGTAGCCCCTACTACCTTCCCAAAGTATATGTGTACGGTAGTTGGGAGCAAATTAGCTCTATAGACGCCTCCTCTAGTGTTAGGTTTCCCATCTAAGAGTTTGACATAGATATCAACGAGCTTTATAGCTATCTCATCAGCATAATCATCATCGTTGCCATACTTAGGCGTCTTATTCCAGAGAATCTGTCTCAGTAATTCATATTCTCCTTCGAAATTGCTAGATAATGCCTTTAATAAGGTGTTCATGTTAAACGTCCTCCTATCAAATATGTGATACTTGATAGCAACTAGGCTATCGGTTATAGTTCCTAACCCAGTTCCTTGAATATAGCTTGTATTATACCTCGGACCTCCATTGTTGTAATCCTTACCCTTCTCTATGCAATCATCTATCAGTAGAGAGAGAAATGGCTGAGGAATATACTTAGCATACAATCTTTCTATGATATTATTTCCTATTATCTTGAGATTAATGAAATATTTGAGCTGCTTCTTATACACCTCAAAAAGCTCCTCGAAAGACTTGAACTCTCTAGGATCTCCAGTCTCTATTCCTACCTTCATTCTTGTTCTTGGATCAAAGCCGTTGTTTAAGGTAATCTCTAGGATCTTCGTCCAATTCATATAACCAGTGAGACCAACAGTCTCCTTACCAAATGCGCCTATTGTGACGCAACCGCTAGGTCCACCTAGTCTAGCATCTTTCAGGGTTTTACTCTGCCTCAGATGCTCCATTATTATAACATCTGTATTGAATATGGATGGCTTGGGGTGACCAGTAGCTATTATCCTGAGAGCCTTGAGAAGAAGCCAGTCTGGGGTTTTCTCACTTATCTGAATGCATAAATTGGGCATCATAATTCTAAGCTCATCTTCAACCTCTAATATAAGATCCGAAAGCTCATTGGCCACTGGTCTCCCATATTCATCAACTCCACCTAGATTTGGAGTGCTGAAGTCTTGATACGTGTTGCTCTGCTCCTTCGTCACTCCTACCTTCGGAGGAGCCGGTTGGTTATGAATCTTTATCCATAAACAGGCTAACAGTTCCTTAGCTTGCTCCCTAGTTAATCTGCCCTCTTCTAGATCCTTCTTATAGAAGGGATACCACCATAGATCTATCCTCCCAGGATTGAAGGAGTCCCAAACGTTTGTCTCTGACGTAACCCCTAGGTGAATGAACCAGTACATCTGTAATGCTTCCCAGAAGTTCCTAGGGGCATGAGCCGGAACCCAGCTGCAGACCTCATCTATCTGCTCTAACTCCTTCTTTCTTTTGGGATCTACCTCCTCATCTGCCATCCTCTTTGCTAGATCCGCATATCTATTGGCGAAATTTATCATAGCATCTATTGTTATTTCCATTGCTAGGAGTTCTTGATCCTTCTCCCAAGCTTCAGGATCATCTAACCAGTCTATTTCTCTTCTTCTCTCTTGAACCTTCCTCTTGAAATCTAGAAGGCCCATTTTGTAGATCTTATCATCCATTATAGCATGACCCATAGCCCTCTGTTCCATGAACTCTGTGAATACACCAGCCTTAAATGCTTTCATCCAAGCTTCTGGCATATTCCTGAAGATCATGCTTCTCATATCCTTATTCTTCCAGAAAGGAATTATCTTCTCTTCATATATCTTCTTGACCTCATCCTTTACTATATAGGGGTTATCTTTCATGGAGTTGAGATTCTCTAAATCCTCCAAAGAGTGAAGGCATTGCTCTGGATATGTGGGAACCGCTCTTGGTCCCCTTCCCTTCTCCCCCACTATGAGTTCACCGTCCTCTATACCTATTGTTTTATTCTCCAGATAATACTTGAAGGCCATAGCCCTAAGGACTGGAGGAGATAGACCCCTCGCCTGATCGCTTTTATAAAACTGAGTTATAAGAGTAGCACGCTCAGGATCTATATAAGGAGTTCTTAAGCTTTGCTCACGGAGCTTAGATATCCTCCTATTAAGACCTGTGAGAATAGTTACCATACTAAGTCGCCGCGTACTAACCCTAAGGCAACCTTATTACTTTTATCATGGACCTTCGGCATGTAATATTGTTTATATCAGTAATTATTATTTGCGCAAGAGCCTCATTTTTAAATTGATTTAAAATGGGAAACTTCATGACCACTATGAGGCTAGGCATGCCAGAGGGCATTGCAAAACTGTCTATTTTCTTGACATCTGAGGATCCTGAAAATAACAGGCCAGCATATGCAACACAAACAGCAGATTATCTGTAAGCACCTACTGGCTACTTTATGAACTCCTTAAGACTCATACACAAAAGTAGTGGCTCCTATTCAAGAACCAGTGAATGAAACCATTTGTAAAAAATAAATACATTATAATGCCATTAAAATATGCAATATTGTTGTCATAATGTCTTCATAGTACGAAATTTCTGTCGAAATAATGGAAAGAGCGATTGCTGCTTTGACCCCCTCATATAAATATCTATTTAATTTAAGATAATGTAACTTAAAAATGCATGATCTTAGTCTAGAAAGTATTACGCTCATATATGCCCTATCTCAAATTCATACATATTCAATCAATGTTATCATGCTGACTGATATGAAGAAAGAAAAGATAAATTCTAACCGAAAAGGTTATTATATCTCCTTAAGACCTAGCTGAGGGTTAAGATGAGACGTAGAGGTTTGTCAATCTCAGCATTAGCTATTTTCTTAATAGTTGTTCTCATCATAGGTATAGGTATAGGTTATTTAATTCCTAGAGGTGCGCCAACAGCAGTAGTAACTAAAACAGTCACTACAGGTGCGGGAACTACAGCTACTATAACGAAGACAATTACTGCTGCAGGTGCAGGAGGTTTACCTTCAGAAATCCCAATAGGCGTCTTAAACGCACTTAGTGGCAGCTTCGGAACATTTGGAACGAGAGGACAGGCAGCCCTAGAGGTAGCTGAGAAGGATATAAATGATTACGTCAAGAAATTAGGTCTTAATGTAAGATTTAAGTTCTATTACGAGGATTATGCTACGAAGCCTGATGTAGCCCTTCAGAAAGTCCAATCTCTGGCTGCAAGAGGGATAAAGGTTATAGTAGGCGGTCTCATAAGTGGCGCAGTCAAACAGGTATCTTCCTATGCAAATACTAACAAGATAGTGATAATAGCTGGCGCATCGACAGCTCCTAGAGAGTCTGTAGCTCCGCCTGGAGGCTATGTATTCAGGGTACTACCTCCATGTGGGGCTGAGGGTGAAGCTCTGGTAGCAGTTCTCAAGGATAAAGGGATAAAAAATGTTGCTATGATAACTACAGAGGATACATACAGCCTCTCCATTCGCAAAGCATTCGCTTCTGCAGCAAAGGCGGCAGGCATCAACATAGTGCTAGATACCACATTCCCGCCGGAAACAAAGGACTTTACTGCTCACTTAGATGCTCTGGAACGCGCTGTAACTCCTTACGTACAAAAAAGTGAGCCTATAGCTGTATTCATGAATGTATGGGAGAATCATATACCTCTTCTATTAGATCAAGCTAATAAGAGAAAAAGTCCCCTTATGAACTTACTTTGGATAGTTCCTGATACAATTCCACTGAGCACGATAGTTCTAAAGGAATCTGGAAAACTAGCAGAGAAGGTTAAACTGATAGGACCTCTATTCACGGCCCCAGCGTCAAGTGCTCATAGGCATGTTAGTGAAGCTGTAAGGGCTAAGTTAGGACAGGAACCTGATGTATATGCCCTTGCTGGTTACGATGCCGCTTGGATTGCAGCTCTCTCCATACTCATGAGTCGTAGTTATGATGCTGAGGCCATAAAGAACACAATACCCCTTGTTTCAAAGCTTTACTGGGGAGCTACTGGAAATATAGAACTAGATCAGAATGGAGATAGAAAAGTCATGGATCAGGAGCTATATGCCGTTGTTAACGGCCAATGGAAGGTAGTCGCTGTATACAAATCTCTTGAGAAGAGCTTAACATGGGTTGTACCGATCAATGTCCCATGAGTTATATCCCTTTTCTTTATTTTATTTATTTCTATATAGAATAGCTATTAGTTACGATTTAGGTCGTTAGCTAGGTGATTCTTATGGATAGCACCATTGATTACAGTCAAGTAATCTTACACACAGATAAACTTACGAAGAGGTTTGGTGGTCTTATAGCTGTCAATGAGGTCACTCTTAATGTTAAAAGAGGTTCAATTACGCTATTAATAGGTCCTAATGGATGCGGTAAAACTACATTTGTTAATACCATTACTGGATATTATAAACCCGATGGAGGCAGGGTATTCTTCGATGGAGGGGATATTACCGGTTTACCCCTAAATAAAACATACGAGAAAGGATTAGTAAGGACTTTTCAAATACCATTTCCCTTTCTTAAGCTGAGCGTTCTGGAGAATCTATTAGTTGCTGCCAGAAACAATCCTGGAGAGAAATTCACGAGGCATCTTATAAAAAGCTCGTGGATAAAAGTGGAGGAGCAACTCACCGAGAAAGCCTTCAACATCATGAAGATGCTTGGAATTGAGGAGGATTGGGATAAAGAGCCAGAATCATTAGACGCTGGGGCATTGAAGCTCATTGAAATAGGGAGGGCTCTAATATCTGATGCGAAGATGATTGCTTTGGATGAGCCGATAGCGGGAGTCAACCCAAAGCTGGCTCATAATATCTTTTCACATATAGTTAACCTAAGGAAGGAACTAGACATTACTTTTCTTATAATAGAGCACAGGCTGGATATAGCCCTGAGGTATGTCGACTTTGTCTATGCAATGTATCGAGGAAAGATAATCTCTCAGGGAACTCCAGAAGAGATAGCAAGGGATAAGGAGGTGAGAGAGGTTTATGTGGGTGGTGAATAATGCTAAAGGTAAAAAATCTCAACTCAGGTTATGGAAAGCTTCACGTGCTCTATGATGTTTCCTTAGAATGTGAAAAAGGAGAGATAATTTCAGTAATTGGTCCTAATGGTGCAGGTAAAACGACTCTACTAAATAGCATATTTGGAATAGCAAATATATACTCAGGTTCTATCACGATAGACGGAAAGGAAACCACTAGACTTCCTGCCTACGTTATTTCTCGAATGGGGGTGGCATACGTCCTACAAATGCTCAATGTGTTTGCTCAATTGACAGTGGAGGAAAACCTGAGGATTTCTGCTGCATATTCCAAGGTAAAAGATATCAATAAAGCTACGGAGAAAATATATGAAATATTTCCAATACTTAGGGAAAGAAAGAAGCAACTAGTTGGTACCCTCAGTGGAGGAGAGAGGCAGATGCTAGCTATAAGCATAGGGCTCATAAGGAATCCGAAAATACTTCTACTGGATGAACCTACTGCTGGCCTAATGCCTCTATATGTTAAAATGATAGCTAACAAGATCAAGGAGATAAGAGATATGAGGGGCATCAGCATAATTCTGGTGGAACAGAATGTCCAAAAAGCTTTAGAGCTAGCTAATAAAGTCTATGTACTCGTTAGCGGCCAAATAATATTCAAAGGAAGTCCATCTGAGCTCAAAGAGAAGCATGAGATAATGAAGTTATACCTCGGTGTAGGTGAGTAACAATGTTTGGAATAGGACTACCCACTATTGTAGGAGGGCTCACATGGTCTGCTCTCCTATCCCTCATGGGTATTGGTATAACTCTCCTATATAGAACCACGAAAGTTCCAAACTTCGCCCATGCATCTTTTGTTACGACGGGGGTATATGCTTCCTTTACGCTCTCGCTTCTGGGCTTCCATCCGTACTGGGGTATACTCGCTGGATTTATTTTAACTGGATTGGAGGCATTACTACTCTTTTACTCTATTTTAGAGCCCCTGAGAAGGAGAAAATCATCGGTATTCATACTAATGATCGGTACGCTCGCCTTCGACATTCTATTCTATGGTATACTAAATATCTATGCAGATTATCTACAAACAGTTTTTAAAGCATCGGCTAGAGCGGTGTATCTAGCTCCGAAGGATTTCTCTATTATGGGAATCCCAGGAATAATGTTCATGTCTTTAGGAATGCTAGTAATCTCAGTACTAGGGCTATACTTGCTACTAAATAGAACCACTGTTGGTATAGCTTTAAAGGCATGCATGGAGAACACGGCGCTTGCTCAAACAATTGGAGTGAATGTGAGCCTAATGCTCATGCTTTCATGGTTTATAGCTGGAGGGATTGCAGGCATCTCTGGAGCTCTACTACCAATGTACATTGAGACTAGTCCTGATATAGGTGTGCTTCTAGTGGCTGAAATGTTCTGTGTAAGCATCCTCGGAGGATTGGAGCAAGTCTATGGGGCGCCTCTAGGAGGATTCCTGATGGGCTTCGCTGAGGTCGTACTTACTTCATGGTTAGCCTCAGAGGTAGGCCCTTGGATAATTTCGTATACCCCATTACTACCCCTTGGAGCAATGGCTCTTACGCTAATATTCATTCCAAAGGGATTAGCTACCATAAAAATTAGAAGAAGAGAGGGGTGAATGAGATGTCTGTATGGAGCGACATAATACTATTTACAGTAGATCTCCTAGCCCTTTTTGGCGTTTATCTGATAATTAACATAAGCCTTAACATACAGAGAGGCTTCGCTGGTATACCTAACTTCGGTTTAATGTTTGCTATAGCAGGGGGAGCTTATATAACTGGGGCTGTTGCTACTAGATTAGCTCTGGTCATGTTGGGAATGCATACGAACTTAGATCCCATCTTTGATAACATACCTGTTCTCTCCAAGGTTGATCCACTCTTGCAATCTCAGTCTCTTACTTCGATAGCGCTGATGATAATCCTATTAATAATAGGTGCAATCTTCGGCGCCATTTTAGGGCTTATACAGTTAGGCCCAGCAATAAGGCTAAGAGAGGATTACTTAGCTATAACCCTCCTAGCATTTGCAGAGATGATCAACGTTATAGCCGTGGCATATAAGCCATTCATCGGCGGAATTACTGGTGTGCAAGTACCAGATGTATTTGCTTGGTCAGGAGAGTATAGATTCTATATTGCTACGGCAGCAATATTGGTTGTTGCGGCGATATCCTACGTATATGCTGAATTTCTAGGTAGATCTCCTCTCGGCAGAACAATGAAGGCTATTAGAGAAAACGAAGTAGCTGCTATGGCTTTAGGGAAGAATCTAGTTAAATACAGGGCAATCGCCATGGTAATAGGGTCAGCTTTCTGCGGAATGGCTGGCGTGCTCTGGACCCTCTATGGAGATACTGTAACCCCCACATATCATAGGTTCTACTGGACATTCCTTCCATGGTTAATGGTTCTTCTTGGAGGCTTAGGAAATAATAAAGGAGCCCTGCTAGGTACACTCGTCTTTACAGTATTAGATAAGCTCATTATTTACTACAAACATTCCTTAGCGGGAATGCTTCCCTTTGATGTAGTCTGGCTTGATCAAGTGTTGCTCGGCCTGATCACTGCTATAATCCTTATATATAGGCCGCAGGGTCTACTCGAAGAAAAACCCTATGTACCCAAAGAACTAGAAGCCAAATTGAAATCTATTGAGAAGAAATAGTTTTACTCGTATATCCTCTCCTTTTATTTTTAATTAAACTAAATGATGGATGATTTTCTTCAATTTCTTTTATCTCAGGTCAATATATTTATAAGTGATGGCATTAGTTTCTATACTAGAAAAATCAGGAAGTGAGTCTTCTAAGGACTGGTAAATCTCCACTGCGTTCGAAACTCATGTAACTGGTGGACCTCTCAGGATAATATCAAGTGAGCTTCCTGAAATACCTGGCAAAACTATACTGGAGAAAAGATTCTATTTCATGAAGAATCTGGGCTATATTAGGAGATCCCTCATGTAGGAGCCAAGAGGGCATGCCATATACGGTGCTGTAACAACAGAGTTAGTATCACTAAAAACTATTGATGTGATATAGCTCCATAATAAAGTTATACCGTTTTGAATATACGGTAATGTCTCTTGGAGGAAAGTATCCTTGGTATTAACTATAATTATTAGCACAAAGCAGTTATTTTGAGATCAAATAGATATGCCTTCAGGCCTCGTAAGAGTGCTCGTGGAAATAAAAGAAGAGAATATTAGAAGGATTTTTCCATAACGTTCTTTCCTTTTGTCTATCTAATCTAATGGATGAAGTTATTGAGATACCTAAAATCGAAAGAAGTTAGGTATGATATCACATATGGAAGCAATTCCTCTATTTTCATTAACTCAGGGGATGTTAGACTGAAATACACTCATAATTACTAAGGGAGTCTCATAGATAGAGATATAAATAAAGAGAGCCATCCTGAAGAGCGTAAATATGAGACGCTTCCTTCGAAGAAAATCTAAGTTTCTTTTATATTAAGTAAAAAATAAATGAGAAATGCTACCCTCCTTTCCTCAAAATTTCAGTTATTTCCCTAACTCTGAAGCCCTCCAAATTTAGGCTCTTAGCTGCATCATTTAGCATCGCGTAACAAAATGGACAAGCAACCACCAGCTCTTTAGCTCCAGAGTCAAGGGCTTCCCTAACTCTTTCTTTTGCCATAGTGCTCTCTCCTATTTGATACCAATAATTGGCTCCGCCTCCACCGCAACAGAATGTATCTTTCCCATGCCTTGGCATCTCCCTAAATCCATCTACATGCCTCAAGATCTCTCTCGGCTCCTCTATTATTCCATTAAATCTGGCTAGATTACAGGGGTCATGGAATGTAATCTCGCCTTTCTTCTCAGCCTCTAACTTTCCTTCCTTTACTAAACTAGAGAGCAGTTCTACATGAGATATTACTTTGACGCTCCAATCCCTCACTATCCTAGGATACTCATGCTTAAAGACGGTTAAGCCGTGAGGGCATATCACAAGGAGCTTCTTTACTCCTAATTCCTTAAACAGCTCTGCATTTGCTAGAGCATACTCTTGAAACATGCCTTCCTCTCCCAATCTCCTAGCTGGTTCTCCGCAGCAGGTTTCCATCTCTCCAAAAGCTGCAATCTTAATCCCAGTGCTTCTCAGTAAATCAACTAGCTTTGTTACGATCTTCCTACCTACGGGATCAAAGGAATACTGGCAGCCTACCCAAATATAATAATCTGGATCTTCATCGCTCTTAAGCCAGCTTAACCTTCCCCTCTGGGGGACTGAGAGGGCATTATGATATCTTCTTAATCCATTAAGAAGCTCCCTCATTTTCTTATCTATCCTTCCCTCAGATACTAAGGAGCGTCTCCTTTCCATCAAGTATGAGAATGGACTTATGTAATTTGGGCATGCAGATACACATGCACCGCAAGAGACGCAGGACCAGACGGTCTCATCACCTAGCTCGTATTCTCTCTCTAAAATTGCCTGCTTCAGTCCTGATACAACATCCTTAGGAGAGAGGGGCTTGCCAGTTGCATAAGCTGGGCATGCCTCTGTACAGCGGCCGCACTTCACACATGCAGCCAAGGCGTACTTCTCATACCAAGGTATATCTTTAGCTTCTTGGAAACCCAGCTTTACCTCCTCGAGATTCTCTAACTCTTCCAGTAGGAATGGCTCTCTTGGGAATTTGACAAGGTCGCTCCCTAGAGAAGAGGTGATTATTGCTATTAGAGAATGGAGAAGATTGCTATAGGGTAGATAAGCTACCATGGAGAATGCCGTTAGAGCATGGCTCCACCAGATCCACGGATAAAATGGGAGCATGTAAGGCCCAACCATGCCAGATATCAGGTATCCTATGAAAGAGTAAGGACTAGCAGCATTTGGATGGGCGTAAATTCTCATGGATTCAAGAAGGAAGCCGGTAATTCCTATATATAGGAGGCCTAACAGTAAAGCTTTTCCTTCATTATCTCTCGTGGAGAAGAAGGCTAATATCCCTATGAGGAGAATAAGGCCAAATAGATCCATTATTAATTCGAATGCTGAGTAAGTTCCATCGAAAAGCAGCCTTATACCAAAATGAGCCAAAATATCAGTTTCTAGAAAAACTGTTAAGGTTCCCAGGAGGAGAACGAAGATCCCAATAAATAAGAGAAGATGGGGTATGCCTCTCGGTTGCTCAACAACTCTCTTTTGGCTGAACACCCTGATGAGGCCTCTTTTTACCTTCCCCACATTAAGTTGCAATAAAGCCTTATCAAGTTCAAATTTCTCAGTAATTCTCCATAGGCCATAGCAGAAAATCAGGGTAAATGGAATCAGTATGAGATACATAGCTAACTGGGTCCATCCCGGAAGTAAAGGAAAGCTTTCCCTAATTAGCAAGAGAGCCACCTGCTTAGGACACTAGAATGCATTTTTTATTTTTTCATAATCACGATAAGCGGTGAAGCACTTGGAAGCGGATGTGCTAGTTGTAGGAGCTGGTATACTAGGTTTAGCTACCGCATACAACATCCTAAGGATTAACCCGAAGACTAGCGTCCTTATAGTTGATAAAACGGGAGATGTTGGTCAGGGTGCAACAGCAAAAAGCGCTGCTGGCTTTAGGGCGGAGTTATTCACCTCCCCCACTAATCAAATGCTTTCAAACACCTCAGTAAACTTTTATCTTCATGCTCAGAAGGAGGAGGGTTACGACTTAGGTATAGAACTGGTTGGCTATCTCATCTTGAGAAGCAGGGATCAATTTGAAGAGATAGCCGATATCGCTAACCTCCTTGAGAAGAAAGGAGCCTTAAAGATCTATAGAAAAGAGGAGTTGAAGAATCTACTGAAGATGAACTATGAATTTGATGGCGACGAAGAGGCAGAGTTACTGGGGGTCAAGAATATAGATTATGGCTTATTTGGGATAAAATGTGGTTATATAGATGCTGATAAGCTTGCTTACTATTATAGAGATAAGATAAAAGAGATGGAAGGAAACTTCCAGTTTAACACGAAGGTTGAGAAGATAATAGTTGAACCCGAGGTAAAGCTGGGCATCCCTAGGGAGCCGAGAGCATGGCAAAAGGTAAGATTTACTGGAATTGAGACAAATAAAGGTTTCATTAAAGCAAAAAATTTGGTTATAGCTGCAGGAGGATGGACGAATCAGCTTTTAGATTCAATAGGAATTGATTGTATATCTAAGCCTAAGAAAAGGCAAATTTTCACCTTTAGACCCAAGACCGAGGAGCAGAAGGCTCTACTGAATACAAAGGGTTTTAGCGAGGAAGGCATACTGCCCTTCACATTCCTCCCAACAGGCCACTATATAAGGGCCGATAAAAGGGATGGAACATTCTGGTTCAGCTATTCCGATGAGATGAGGCCTTTCTCAACAGATGACAAACCTGAAGAGAAGTATTATTACGATAACATATATCCGATAATAGTAAAGTACTTCCCACAGCTAGAAGGCGCCAGAATTGATAACATGTGGGCTGGCCTCTACATGATTAACTCTGTAGATCACAATCCAGTGGTATTCAAGAGATCTAATATGGTTGTGGCGACTGGTGCGAGTGGAAGTGGTATACTAAAAGGAGATGCTATAGGAAGAATAGCTGCAGCTTTAGTTTACAATGAACCATATGCAAACCTATTTGAAGGTGAGGAAATATCCTCCAGCAAGCTAGAAGTTATCGGAAGATCCCTTGAGGTTGAGAAGTTTGTCTTCTGATAGACTTGCTGAGATAGACTTACTGAAATTGTTTCTCCTCATCCTTTTTACATAAGAGAAATATAATATGGATGCTACAAATTTAACAGCCGAAATCTTGAGTGGATGTCTAATACTAGAGTATATAAAATGAAAAGAAGCAAGCATCATAATAAAGAAGGTGATTGTGGAGAGAAGATAGCTCAGGATCTCGCTAGGCATATGCCATGAGTCAAATCCCCTAAAGCTAGTAAGTACGCGAATTTCTTAATGGAAACAGTAAAAGAACCTATGAACGGATAACTCCTTTCTTGCACTATATTTTAAAACAGAATAATGCCGCAGGACACTTCTTTCATTTCCGTTAGCCCAGCTCGGTATATGAGCGAAATCTCTATTCAGAGAGATAAAGCTTAGCGGTTGATGTATTTATACCGTGCCTCGCATACCAATTAGCTGTAACGAGTATGTAAGACTCGTCTATCCCACCAATAAGAATATATAGCACTACCTCTTTCAATACCGATATGCATGAACAAGGTTTTAATAGTTACAGCGGTAACCATCGTCGTTTTGTTTATAGCAGGACTGTTTTTCCTTACTGAAATGAGCAACATATCCAATAAGGCTTCCTTTAAAGATAGATATTCCTCGATAGATAAGCTTACTTTCTCTATAGGCAAGGGAAGCATTCTTAAGCAGGCTTTCAAGGTATATCTATCTTACAAGAATAAGAGCAGGGAAGTGCAGAGAGCTAACAAGACCGTTACTGTAAAAGACTTTTCTTGGCCTAAATATCATATGTGTATAGCTGAGAACAAGTCTATCCAAAATAAAGGTTGCTATGATATCCCGTTTACGTTAGTGGCCTTGCCTAAGGAACTTATAGGTGTAGATTCAGTAGATGTTCCACTATCACTCGGTAAGGTATCATCCATCACCCTGAAGTATTATGGAAGGACAAACATCGATATGCCGTGGGGATCGCAGGTAGTGGCTAATTATACGAACCTATCTATAGGATATCCCCGAACGGGTATGAATACTACAACCCTCGCATACTTCAACTATAAGGAAGGATACCTTGTTAAGATAGAGGTGAGTGTGACGAATGGAAACCTGACTTCAACAGCCATTTTCCAGCTTATGGAGCCTCCGCAACTGTATGCTCCAATTCAGATTAAAAAACCGGAAAAATGGATATGGGGAGAGGGTTAATTAGCAGGTATATCCTATTTATCTAATTTATCACCAGCATGATCACCGAAATGAAAAGCATTTAGTAATTAGAGACTAATAACAAGCGAAATGTAGGATGATACTCGAGACAATAGCTCTATTCTAAAGTAATTTATCTAATAAATATCTATTCGATTCGATGAGCTACCCATTAATCCGGTGGCTCTAGTAGGCGAATAATGAACTTAAGGACCTTAAAAGGAAGATAGCTCAGATACATAAGGTAGAATTCGTTCAGATCCCCCTGTTAATCCTCGTAGAATATTTTCTTAAGGAAATCAACCTAATCAACCTAATGGAAGATGAATTGAGGCAAAATATGGAAATACCGATTGGTTAAAGGAGTTCTTTCATCATATAAAATGATCCACTCACCTTTCTATAGCCAAGCTTCCTGAAGTATTCTCTAGCACCTACACCAGATATAACAATAATTCTCCTATGATGGAGCTCCTCCCTAGCTATTCTCTCGGCCTCGCTCACCAGCCACCTACCATATCCCCTGTGCTGAGCTTCCTCCTCGGGCATCTCTCCGACTGGAAGTTGAGGCCCATAAACGTGAACTTCTCTTATTAGAGAGGTCCTCTCATCTACTTCCCATCTATGAGCCAACGGAGATGGATCTCTCAACCGAAGGAGGCCCATCAGGACATTATTGCCATCCACGATTGAGAGGAAGAATTCAGTCCCTCCACTGGCCTCATACTCTACTCTCTTTAACCTTACTGAATCATACTTCGGTTTTAATCCTCTATATGCTACTCTTCCAACTTCTCTAAATCTTATCTCTCTTATTCTAATGCCTTCCCTCCAGAGAGAATCCTCTACTATCTGCCTTAGGTTCCTCCTCTTGGGGCCAGCCATTATGTACTCCTCAGGTATATCTCTCTGGATATGCTGAAGTCTTACCCATTCGGGGATAATTCTCAAAGCTTTCATGAGGAACTCTACAGTTTCTTCCTCAGTAAGTGCATCATATTCTCCTCTCTTCCACATTGCGTAAAGGGGAGTACCTTCCATGACCAAAGTAGGGTATATCTTCAACATATCCGGCCTAAATCTCGGATCCTCAAATATGAGCTTTAGAGCCTCTAAATCCCTATCAAGATCGCTGCTAGGGAGTCCAAGCATCAGGTGATAGCCTACCTTGTAAGCAGAATCCTTCAAGATTCTAGTTGCTTCAATGGAATCTTTCACCATATGACCTCTTCTAACTCTCTCTAAGACGTCATCAAATGGAGACTGAACACCTATCTCTACCCTAGTAAAACCTAGATAAAGCATCTTATCTATATGATTCTCCTTCGCCCAATCTGGTCTAGTCTCCAAGGTTAATGCAACACACCTAACACCGGACCTCTCATTTATCTCATGAGCTTCTAAGAGACTCTTAGAGGGAGCTGATGAGTAAAAAGAGTTCATTGCATCAAAAGCTCTCTTAATGAACCACTCCTGATATGTAAACGGTTGGGCATTGAAAGTCCCTCCCATTGTGATGAGCTCTACTTTCGATGGTTTGAAGCCAGCATTAATGAAATCGTTCAGCCTCTCTTTAACTTGAAGATATGGATCGTATCCAAGTCTTCTCCCCCTGACCACTACAGGGCTCCTATCAACATAGCTCTGTGGAGTATCAACACCTCCCGGGCAGTATATGCACCTGCCATGGGGACAGGGATATGGCCTAGCAACTATGGAAACGACAGCAACTCCCGAGGCTAGCCTAGATCTCCTAATTTTCTTCTTCCTTTCTCCTTTTTTTAGTTTCTGCATCCCATTAAGATTCACTGCTTGGATTAAAAGATCTTACTCTTCAACCGACTCCCTAGCTAGCCTGAGGAGATTCTCCTCAGCTTCCTTCTTCTCCCTCTCATACTCAGTTAGCTTTTCAATATCATCCTGAAGAAACTTCTTTCTGGAAGAAATTTCCCTTCTCAGTATATCTAAGTTAGATCCCCCTCTCTCTCTAGATCTAAGGACTTCCTCAAAGCTAGGAAGTTCTAATCCTAGTGATTTAGCTGCTCTCTCTATATCCCATTCGCTCTCCTTAAGCGCTGAGGCAAGCATGGAATGAGCTTCCCTGTAAGTAATACTCCTCTCCTTCACTAGCTTCTCTGCAAGATCCTGAGCTAAAGTAGATGGTATATCAAGTCCTATGAACCTCACCCTCTTAAATAGATCAGCTAAAACTCTGATGGAGTCAGAAGCTTCATCTACCGCTGACATGGATTCATTAGCCTCTTGTAGATCTAAGTTGTAGCCACTGGGTAATCCCTTAATGATGGCCATTAGAGATGTTAGAGAACCTATAATCTCGGCTGATTTCGCTCTGACTATCTCTAACGTTACGGGGTTCCTCTTTTGAGGCATTATACTACTGGTAGATACGTGATCATTCGGAATCTCGACGAGTTTGAACTGGGGTGTTGACCATATTATAAGGTCCTCAGCAACTCGACTCATCGATACCATTAGTGATGTTACAGAACTAAGGGAGAGTATTGCGAAGGATCTGCTCCCAGTCGCCAGTAGTGTATTTACTTCAACACCTGCAAATCCTAAGAGATCGGCTAGCCTCTTCCTATCTAAAGGAAGAGAGCTTCCAACTATAGGGCCTGATCCCAAGGGAGAGAGATCTACCATCTCCTTCAAGATATCCCAGATCATCCTCCAGTGATGGGAGCATTCATCTTCAATATACAGGAGGTAATGAGCAACTGTCGAGGGCTGGGCTGGCCGAAGATGAGTGAATAAAGGGATATCTACATCGAGGTTTTTCTCAGCAGTCTCCAAAAGAGAAGACCTAAGCATGTTTATCTCCCAAAGAAGGCGAATAATCTTCCACCTCAGCGTCAATCTCAGAGCAGTGGCCACCTGATCATTTCTGCTCTTTCCATAGGCAAGCCAACCAGCATTCTTACCAGCATTCTTGAGCAACCACTCCTCTAATGCCTCATGAACATCCTCATAATTTCCTGATAGAATCTCACTCTCCTCATCAAGGGCCTTCAGAAGCCATGCCATTACGCTGTTAGAATCCCTTGGAATTAACTCCTTCTCCCATAAGTGATAAAAATGGGCTAGGGCAGTTAGGATAACTGCCCTAAACAGGGGTTCATCCTTATCCAAAGATGAGGTAAAACTGGTTAACCACTCTGGCTGATCTCCTAAACTAGACTTTCTGTACACCTTCCCTCGCCGCCCTTGCTATCAGAGTGTGAAGTCCCCATGCCTGAATAAACCCTCTAGCCTCCTCATCGGATGGATACCAACCTTTATCATAGCCAGCAATATTTAGACTGTAAGCTGCATATTTAGATCTCCTACCGACAACGCTAACGCTGCCCTTATAGAACTTCAGCTTCACTTCTCCATCCACTACTTGATTCATCTTAGCTATCATCTCCTCTAAGCTCTTTCTAAGAGGATCTCCCCATAGCCCTTCGTATACTAGATTAGTCCATTCTCTGTCTGCAAACTCCTTGAATTGAAGCTCTCTCCTAGTCAATATCATCTTCTCTAAATCCTTGTGGGCTTTCAGTATGGCGCTCGCTGCTGGGGCCTCATAGACTTCTCTGCTCTTGAATCCTATTATCCTACTCTCCATGTGATCTATCCTACCAATGCCATGCTTCCCAGCTAGCCAGTTCAGCTGAGATATTATGCTGATGGTATCCATCTCTACATCATTCAAGGCTCTAGGCACTCCCTCCTTAAACTTCAGTGTTATGTATTGAGGCTCCCTAGATGCCCTCACTGGATCTACCGTCCACTCGAAAACTTCCTCTGGTGGTTCATTCCAAGGATCCTCAAGCAATCCTCCCTCAATACTCCTTCCCCAGAGGTTCTGATCTATCGAGTACTTGCTATGGCTTTCAGGTATCTTAAGCCCTCTAGATTTGGCATATTCCACCTCTTGCTGCCTAGTCCAACGCCATATCCTAGTAGGAGCTATTACCTTCAGCTTAGGATTTAGAGCTCTCACAGTTATATCAAACCTTACCTGATCATTTCCCTTAGAAGTGCATCCATGCGCAACAGCATCAGCTTTTTCCTTCTCTGCTATCTCCACAAGCTTGCTCGAGATCAAAGGTCTTGAGAGAGCACTTGATAGAGGATACTCTTCCTCATATTTGGCATTTGCTCTTATGGCGGGTATTACATAACCCGAGACGAACTCGCTCTTCAGGTCGAGGCCATAATGCTTAGAAGATCCTGACTCACAAGCCCTCCTCTCAGCATCCTTGAGATCTATACCCTGACCTACATCTGCTGTGAAGGTAACTACATCTACGCCCTGCTCCGTGAACCACTTTATTGCTACTGTAGTATCAAGGCCACCAGAATAAGCTAGAACGACCTTAGAGACTTCTTCATTCAATGGGGGAATATCCGGTAACGCGCACTACTCACCTTGCGGTCTCGCAAGGGGTTAAGTTATAAAGTTACCTCCTTATGCCTCTACCAGACTCAGAAATGCATCTCAGGGGAGTATTGCAAGGATTGATCGGCATAAACACTTACATTTGAATAAAATACTCTAAGCTAAAGATTCTAAGCATCCTCACTTTATATTATATTTTAATCAAGATCTTCCATATCCTTTTAAGTTGCAACAGCTACCTTTAAATCGGAGGTCTCGAAGCCGCTAAATATTAGATGGGAAAATAGAAAATATACTCACATGAAAACGGCACTATGTCGTGAAGGAGGCAGCTAGGACAATTCAACGATGGAATAAGGCTGGGAAGATAAATACATCTGCATTCCAAGAGGCAGGAGGAGAGTTCCAGAGAGTGAGCAGAGAGTAAAAGGAGGATAATCAGTTCAAGTGAAGATCTAGTCATGGGCTACACTAAAGTGCCTTCAAGGTTGCGGAAGGATGGAATATATTAGAGGAC
>WALU01000046.1 GCA_015522685.1 Thermoproteota archaeon
ATTTCCTCAGCATAAACACCCTTTCACCAAACACTGTAAGCGGAAATGATGTTGTATCAGTTATTAGACCATCAGTAGATGGCTCAAATGTATCAACATGGTCAACAGCATCAATACCTCTTATCTCGTCTATTATCTGATTAGGATCAACGTGCTTGTCAGTGAGATCCATGACAGTAGTGATTTTTACATGATTCTTGGCCTCAGAGAAGCCATATATATAATTGAGGTTTATCTTCCACTTCTCTATTATGGATAGGATCTCCCTCAGCTCGCCTGGGCGATCCACCTTAAGGTATATAGAGATACCGCGGAATTTCCTTCTTGGAAATATCAAGACGTTTCTATACTCAAGGCTTTCATGCTCCACTTCCATAACTGGCCCTATAAAGAAATTAGTAGTAATCAAATAAAAAAGCATTTGTATGCCTACCCAATTTTCATATATTTTTATTCTTTTTGATATTATAAAACTTTAAGAGTATTTTATACAAAAAATTCATATACTTTTTGATGAAAATATTGTTACAATGTGCTGAAGTAATGATATTATCTAGGAGGTTAGATTGACCCATACCCATTTATTTTCTATACAAAAAATGTATGATAGAATAATAGGTAAGGTCTCTATAAATCTCCTAGTGATTCAATATTGAGATATTAGCTAATGCCCAACGGGCGCCCACTGGGCGCTAGAAGACAGACAGGCGCTATTAAATTTCTTAGTAGGTCCTTTAAATTGGTGATGAAGTTGGAGAAGATCAGGACATTCCTGTTGATAATCTTCTTATCATCTCTAATAACTGCGACCCTGATATCCTCAAGTGCCGCAGAAAATTCAAGTGAACTCACAGCTACTACTCTTATATCCCTTTATAAGGGAGCTAGGATAGATCTACTGAATACTCTCAATGCTTATTTCAATGTGTCAACGGCTTCTAGTGGAGGTAACGCATCGATCAATGCTAATGCATCCGGATCCTCAAATGAAACCGTATCTGGATCTGGAGTGGAAGTCAGTGCTAATGCTGCGGTATCGATCAATGCTAATGCATCCGGATCTAGTATGGCTGTAAATGCATCCTTCTGCACTAACATATATGAGACCACTTTAGGCTATGTAAAACAAGCTGATCAATATATTGAGGCTGCAGAGGCAAATATTAAAGCAGGCAATTATAATATAGCTGCCCATCAGGCTCTTAAATCCCTCAATATACTAGGTAAAGCATATGTACATCTTACGCATTGCATAGAAATGCAGAAGCAGTCAGCAAGCAGTTCATTGGGCAACGCTACGGGACTAGCTAATGGTCATGTAGCAGCGGGACTTATGTCTGCCATACTTAGACATGAGATGAGACTGAGCAGACTCAGAGCAGTACTGCAGGCAGCAAATAGCTCCGGGGTTAACGTAAGCTCTGCATGGAATCTGGTATCTCAGGCCCAGGATCTCCTCTCCAAGGCGAAGGATTTAGTCACGGAAGGAAACTCAAGTGCTAGTAATATAATGGCTGAGGCTAATAGAATTACAGCTCAAATAGTGAGAACTCTCAAAGCAGGATCTATAGAAGCTATTGAGCATGGTAAATGGCGTGTTAGGGGAAACAGGAGCATAATGAACATAAACATGAGCAAATCGTATGCTCATCATGGCCAGAATCATAGTAAGAATGCAACTTGGAAGGGCAACTACACCTCTGGAGCCAAGGGCGAGGAGAAGGGTCATAAAGGAAAGCCTGCTTTAAAGCCCACTTTCACAGCAGGAGGTAATCAAAGTAATCAGAGTAAAGGAAAGGGAAAGAACAGGATGAATGGAAGCACGTGGGAAAATGGAAACGGAGAGAGGCACAGGAGGTTTAACGGGAATAACTCCTTCGCACCATAAACAAACCCTCCTATTTTTTATTGAGGAAGTGATTTATTAATAGGAGGTGGCTATTTGCCGGGGCGGTATTTTACTCTGACTTTACTCTTACTGATTATTCTTCCAGCGATTATCTCAGCAAAAGCCCAAAATAACTCGAAGGTAGCGGTAACAATCTTTCCCGATGGCTGGATGGATATAACATTGATGCTCAATCTAACAGGTAACGAAAACTCGGTTAATGTGAAGATAAATGGAGAGCCGCATTATTTACTAGTAGAGGGAGAAGGATGGCTTCTGCTGAATCATACACTCTCGGGCAACATCTTAAGCATAGAGACTCTAGGGGCGAAGCACATAAATGTATCTTACCAAACTTCCTCCCTGACAACTAAAATAGGTAGCCTGTGGAACGCGAGCATAAACCTTAATGTCAGCAGTGTAACGCTATTACTCCCTAAAGATAGCGTTATTCTTGGAATGTCCTCAGTTCCAAATAACATCCAGATGAGAGATCAATGGATGGAATTTTCTTTTAGCTCAGGCTCTCTCTGGGTGACTTACAAGATCGAGAGAGTTCCTACTACCCCACCAACTTTGACTGCTTCAAAACCAAAGGGTTCTGAGAGTATAACCAAGGAAGCTCAAGCTCCAGTTACACTATCGTCAAGTGAAAGCAATGCAAATTTGCCAGGCGTCACAACATCTAGGACTAAGAAGGTCAGCAGCTCCATAAATACAGGAAATAGAGAATTCAATAGCTCCTTAATCTTTACGCTTATAATCGTAGTCATACTCATCGTTCTGGCCATCTCACTTGTGAGGAGGCGTGGATCAGCAAGTATTAACGAATCGGAACTTGATAGCCTCGAAAGGAGCATAGTATCGGAACTTTTGAGGAGAAATGGGCAGGCCTTACAGTCAGATCTAGTTAAAGCCTTGGATGCCCCAAGAGCCACCGTATGGAGGAGACTTAGGAGGATGGAATCTGAGGGCAAGGTGGAGCTTGTGAAAGAGGGGAGATATACCCTAGTGAGACTAAAAGCGAATTTAGACGGCTTGAACTCTTAGATCATAATCCTTACACTCGAATTTTAGGCTGTGTATTCTATCTACTCTGTTATTAGCTTATCTACCTATAATTTGAGAATTATATAGCGAAGATCTAGAAGATCTAAGTTCTTACCTGCTTTTCTACTTACTTTCACTTTTCCCTTGCTTAGCCTGATTAGCCTCATTAACTTCCTTGCAGTTTGCCCCTTGGAAGCTGTGCAATCCTTCGGATGGCCTTAAGCCCTAGATAGCCATAAGAAGAGAGAAACCTCGAATATTCATCATTCAAATGGACCTTTATCTCTCCTCATTCTCCCTCTCATCTCCTCTCTTCCCATCTCATCTTCCCTAACCTTAGCTCAGCTTAGCATATTCTCCAGTCCACCAGACTTAGAGAACCTCTTGGCAACCTCATCAAAGTGATCCCTAACTGGCAAGTAAACCTTCTCATAGAACTGCCTCTGATCCAACAATATCTCCTTCGGAAATGTCTTAAGATAGTTTAAGGATGCCTTCCATGCTTCCCTATATGGAATGAAGGGCTCTATGCGCTGGGCTATCTCTCTATCGTAGTCTTCAGGCCTCTGAACCTCATCTCCGATAGTGAAGAGCCCACTTTCGGTAATATAAGCGGCCTCATTTCCTACCCTCTCTATTGACTTAGAGGGAGTAGGCATTGAAGGAGTGGCGGCTCCGGCTGCATATCTCCTCCTGGGCTTTCCTCCCGATCTCTTTGCCCATGCATAGAATATGGCTCTATTAAGTCCAAAGGACTCAGCTTTATTTATATCTTCATTCAGCAAGTAATAACGAGCTGCTTGGAGGAGCGCCATCACCTGAAACCTACCTATCTTACTCCTAGGCATCCTTCTATGGAGAAGCGATAATGTATAATCTTTTCTCTGCATCGTTAGGAGATTTATCAACTAAATTGCATAAGGGCAAAAATTTATCATCAGTATAGCAGTTAGACTTCTAGGATGATATCTCTCAACTTCTCGGCAGTCCTGACATAGAACTCAGCCATTTCCTTACTGAAAGATATAGGTCTATGGTCAGCTATCTTTCTAGCCTCAAATAAAGCCATATATTCATCTTTCAATTCTTTAGCCTTCTTCTCCCCTAATTTCCTCGAGAGAACTTTCATGAGGGCATTAGCAATTTTATCATCCTTCTTAGTCTTGAGACCCTTTAATATTGATTCTGCTGCTAATCTAACTGAGAAGTACGCAGCACTCACAGCTTTATTGTAGCAGCCTACCTCTAGATCCTTTAGAGACTCTCCCATCAGTTCATCGGATTTTGACCTCAGATCCAGCAACTCTCGTGCCACCCCTCAAGAAAAATGCTTCCACTGCCTCTCTATCTTCCTTCGGAACTACCAGAGGACTTACCTCATCAGGCGCTAGGGAAGCTACCTCCCTGAGATCACCCTGCTTAAGCTTATCGAGCATCACAAGAACATTAGAGTCATAGAGGGAGTCCTCAGGTGATGGAAGAGCTATAACCGAGACTAGTCTATCCTTAAAGGAATCCTCAAGCCTTGATATGAACTTCTGTACCTTCAGTCTCCACTCTCTTGGTGACCTAAGATTAACAGCAACTGAATACATCACCTTCTATAGATTGCTGAATTAATAATGCTTCTGTATGAGTAGAATTCTAGTATTAATCCTATCCTATTACATATCATAGCACTTTTGCATAGTTCTAATCTAGTATATCACGAGTATAATATTGCACAGTATGCTAGCCTATATAGCAAAGTTAAAGCCTTTAGCTGGCTGATCTGCTACTCCTTTCATTGAATTCTTCCTCTCCTCTTTTCTTAGATTTTCTCACTCCAGCAATCACTATATACAACTCTGCTAAGGACATAAGTATCACTCCCCACCATATAAGATGGACATAGGGTACATCCTTCACTTGAACTAATGCGCCTGAGCTTCTCAGCGTGGAGTTAGTAACGTTGAATCCGGAGGCTAAATCATAGAGATCTAGTGTATAGGGAGTTATCATGCTCTCTTGAATGGTCTGGCTTAAGTAAGCTGAGGTAAAGAGGGAGGCTAAAGCCAGCTTTTGGTCTTCTCTCAATCCTTGGAAGGACTTGCTCAGATAATAGACCATTAGCTCATGAAACCCCGTACTCCATCTCCTATGCTTCACCATGGGTGGATTGAATACCAGGTAGGTATCCCCAAGACCATTGCTAACAGGAAGAACATGGGCCACCAGTCCATGTATTCCTTGAACCTCCCCATTAGCATCGAACCTTATCTCCAGCTTTCTCTTCCCACTATTCGCAATTAGTGTTAAAGAGAGTTTAGCTCCTTCAGGCAGTTCCTTGGGAACTGGAAGGTAACCAAGGCAGCGATATGGTATTTCACGGGAGATTATCTCGCTACAATTACTAGGTAGTACCTGGTCTATTACTCTTGATATGTATGTACTGTTAGAGAGAATATTTGCTAATCCACTCTTTAAGGCTATTTTCATGGTATCCGATAATATTGCTCTCTGATTGAAGGCAAGATATAGACTAACGTCTTCTCCTACGATAGCTGCTGGGATTTTTATGTTCATGTTTTTTCCTGATCTTGATCCTGATCCTGAGAATATACCATTTTCTATCACTAGAGTCGAGTTTGGTATCATAAGCCAGTTATCTACCTTCTTTGGAATAGAACGCCTCTGCTTTAATAAATCAAAAAAGATAAGTGATGCTTTACTCACCTTCAGGGTTCCTCCAGCCAAGCTCAGCTTGAGAGGCTCTGAGAAGTTGAGATTCATCTTGGTGAATGACAAATCTTTGAGAGATATATTTCCGAGTAGTTTTACGTTGCCTATCACCATTATCTTAAAGATCGCTTTATTGCTCCTAGTGTTTAGGGAACCAACCACTAGTGGATTTGATATTGAAATGATTAGGCTTCCTAAATCCTCAAGCTCCTTAGAGGTATTAACATTGGCACTAATGGTATTTACAAACATACCCTCTGCTGTAGACTGATAGGTACCGTTAAGTAGTAATCCTCTCTTCGTATACCTGTAAAGAGCCATTATACCACTTTCCTCAAGCTTTCTCTCACCATTTTCATACTTCTTCAGGTCCTGGCTGGTATTTGTAAATAAATCTAGCATAATGAGACTAGCTCTCTTATATATCTCAGACTTTCCTGCATAAGGTGTGTAAAGGTCAACACTTCCGCCATAGAGATCATACTTGTAATTCTTGAGCATTAATCTCTCATCGTACACTTTCGCCTCCTGACCAAGGGGCAATTTTACATCCTTGAAATATGATCTGTTGTATGCAAAAGGACCACTAAGAATTATTCCCAGCATGGTTAGAGCCATAGCTGCATGTAGGAGAGATATAGAAGTCATCACACTGTTTCTCTCCCTAGCGTATATGTAAAGAGCAGTCAATCCCGAGAATAAACCAGCAACAGTAAAAGGAAGGAGAACAGATATCATGAGATTGGTTATCATAGAGCTATCTGGGGACCAGATAAGATCTCCCCTGAAAGTTTGATAAAGGAGAATTACAGAGACTATCGAAAGCCCCCCCAATAATCCTAATATCTCTCTCCAACTAATCTTATTCCCTAGCGTACACATCGGTAGGGATATCAAAAGCAGGAGAGCAAAGGGAAAGAGAACCGGATGGAAGAACTCTATGCCCGAGTCCATCTGAGGAACATTCATATTCATACCAAGCACGCTACCTATAGACCCTTCGGCCAGTACCATGAAGAGGATCATGAACATCATAAATAAGGAAAAGTAAGAGAAGATTAGGCCCATCCGGTAGGGGCTGGAGGTCGCCTTTTTTACTCCCTCTCCTATACCCTTAGATCTCCTTATACCTCCAACAATGAAAAGAGTAACCAAGGCTAGGGTGATAATACTCGTCATAAACTTTGGCGAGGCGAAACTGTGTAAAGGGGATATTCCCACTCTAGTAACTAGTATTGCCAAGAAAACGCTTCCAGCAGCTGTCATATGCGTGGCATATGAGAGCTTTCTATCTAAGGATCTTACATGAAAAACAGCAGTTAGAGCAAGCCAAGGCGTAAGCTCAGACGTCTCCACTGGATCCCAAGCCCAATAGCCCCCCCAGCCGAACGTAATATAACTCCAATAACCTCCCATTGCTATACCTAAGGTAAGTAGGAGCCATCCAACTTTAGCGAGAAGATCACTGGCTCTCCAATGCCCACTATAAAGAGAAACTGCTGATGCTGAGATAAGAGCATAAGCTGTGAATGTAGATAAAGGGTGAGGATATATCCAAGGGCTCTTCAGGAGAGGATTCAGACCCATTCCTGTAATAACGGGTTTATGAAAGGAGCTAAAGGCCCCATTTAGGAAGGATAAAGTTAAAGATGAGAGAATGAGAGCTCCATACATAGAATCGAGCCTTGCATCACGATGATACCTCCCATGAATTAATGCGATAATTGAAAGAACAGCAGTCAAGAGGAAGAGGCTTCCCCCTCCACTAGACCAGCTGGAAGCTACCTTAAAAATCAGAGGCAGATCTCTAGAAGAAGTCTCATAGACGGGCTTAAGCGTGTAATCTTGGACTGCGAAGGCAATCAAATAAAATATCCAGTCTACCAGAAGAACTAAATATGCTAGAATGCCTAGCTTATTTACTTTTCTCCTCTTAAAGAGAGTAAAAATGTTTACTAAGAGAATTAATGCACCAGCCAGTGCTAAAATACCGGTGTAATGCATTTTATCACCCAAAGACTATAATGTATATCCCCAAGAATATCAAGAGAATACCATTAATCCTCTCCAGCCACGTCGGATTATTCGTTACTTTTAAGAAAGCACCAGCAGTTCTCTTCGCTAAGTAGAGAGAAATTATTAACGCAAACGCCATTCCTAGAGATAGGAGAGATATACCTGTTATACCTGCCATTGGTGATCCAATGGCGCTTATAATGGATACATAACCAGCTAGTAGTGGAAGACTACATTGGAAGGATATTAGGCCAAAGCTGAAGCAGGCAGCTAACAGGCCTGAAGAAAGAAGACCCCTTGTCCTTTGCCCAGGCAGAGGGCAAGATCTAGAGGCAGTAAAGATCGCAAGGGAACCGAAAAGTATGGCAGCTATGGCCAAAGCTAAGGTAAGCCCTTTTATCAAATTGGCGACGAAAGAAGCAGCTATCACAAGAAGAGATCCTAGAATCACCGTTCCGGCAAAAGAAGATCCTAGGCATGAGGCATAATCTTTCTTTCTCTTGATTCTCCCTACAGTGGCATATGTAGCGATTATTGGGGCAGAACATGGAGAGAATGCTACTAAGGCTCCTAGAAAGGGAAGAGAGAAAAATGATATTGGTTCCAATTCTCCAACCTTCTTTGTAGGTGAAGACTGCATAATCCTGAACTTAATCCATCTCCTGAAGTACGAGGCTGGATCCTTCTCTCTCACTGCCCCAACAATTTTATCTACAACTATTCCATCCTTCAAGAGAAGGAAGGTAGGGGTCTCAGTCACTCTATATTCTGTGAAGAGACGATCTGTTTTACCTGGTAAAAGAGGTACATCCAAGACCTTTACTCCTGCAGGTGGCGACTTCTCTATGGACCTCCAATGAGGAAGCATCATCTCACAGGCGGAGCACGTCTCGCTCCAGAACATAACTGCTACGGCTCCCTTCTTAAGCTGGCTATTCGGCTTAATAGCAGGCATATAAAGAGTCGCTCCATTGCTAGCGAAGGATGCAAGCAAGCCTACTGCTACAGATGTTAGAATTATCGCAATCGCTAAAATACTCTGATAGCTTACTCTCACGTATTTCACACCTCCAGAAGATATCTAGCCAGCCAAGAGGCTATCGTGAAGAAGAGAAAGCTCGATAAAACTATCATTATCACTCCCGAATATTCTTCGGTGGAAAGAAAGTAGAGAGTTTCTTGAATAACCGGTAGACTTAGCACAAGGATTATGGTAGGCATTAATACTCCTCTAGCCCTCAGGAAAACTGATATGGTAGATGATAGAGCTGAAATCACAGATAGATACATGCTTGAAGAGATAGCAAGCAAATATATATAGAAGGGATCCTCGAGCAAACCTCCAGAAAAAAGCAGGGTTATCACGAAAGATGTGGATATTAGAACCTCCATTAGAATTAGGTTCAATATAAGCTTTCCAAAGAAAAATATTAGAGACTTGATTGGAGAGAGTTTTATCCCATCAAGTGTTCCTAAATCATCCTCCTTAACTACAGTCATAGCTGAAGTAAATGTAGCTAGGAAGAGAGCTATTAGCATTAATCCAGTACCAAGAAGGAAAAGAGAACTTTCTATGGGGATTCTACTCAGAGCGAAGCCTAGGAGGCTAGAGGCTGCCACTGAAAATATAACAGCACTTCCTAACTCAGAAAGATTACGTATTTCTAGCTTTAGATCCTTCCAAACTATTCTTTTAATCTGAAGAAGCAATTAACATGCCCTCTCTTAATTCTAATATCCTCGCTCCTAATTCTCTCACATCCGAACTTCGAGGTGAGGTTATAAGCACAGACCTCCTAAATGAGAGCAGCTTCAAGAACAGATCGGTTAACCACTTCTTTCCATTACTATCCAGTCCCGAGAACGGCTCATCTATAAGTAAAATAGGTGGATCATGCATTAGAGCCCTTATTATATCTACTCTCCTTCTCCATCCATAACTCAGCTCTGACACTTCTTTATTCATAAACCGTAGAACCCCCAATTCATCCAGTAATTCATCCACCTTAGATAAATTAGGATTTCCATAAAGCCCTGCATAATACAATAAATTTTCCTTAACAGTTAGATCCCTGTAAAGAAGAGGGGAGTGTGGAACATAACCTAAGGAGAACTTAGCCTCTGGTTTACGGACATCAATTCCAGATAATAAGACTCTCCCCTTAGATGGTGATGTGAGGCCTGATGCGAGCTTTAAGAGAGTAGTCTTACCAGATCCATTTGGACCTACGACTGCAATAAAATCACCGCACTTTAATATTAGATCAATTTTTCTCAGTACATAACCATCGCCGAAACTCTTCCACACGCCCCTGAACTCTAACATCTAACCACCTGTGGCAGGAGGGGCCTCGTAGGCTTTATGACATCCCTGAAGTATCTCCTCTATCTCCAACTTACCCATTACATTGCCTACCTTAGCAGGATAGAATGTTCCCCTAATCACGACCTCCTGATCTACGATGGAATGGGAGGGAGGAGCTCCATATTGACTAATGAATCTACTTAATTCATAAAAAGCATAAACTCTATTCCCCTTCTTACCTTGAAGGACGAAGAGTATGAGATTTTTTTCAGGAATGATCCTTGTACTCTCTATAGATGCACGAAGCGTTACCATAGTAGGCTTCCTATACCTAGACAGCTGAGAAATACTCTCATATGAGCTAGAAGTTATTGTCATGTAGCCAGCCACTAAAATCACTAAGGCTAGGGAGCTGGCCAAAATGAATCCTCTCAAGCTCTCTCCCTTCCTAAAAAATACGCTAGGGATAAGAGAGTTAGAGAGTATATTAAAGCATTCACTGAGTTTCCCCAGTAAGAGATAAGCTTTATACTCCTAGCTTTGATCACTCTATCTTGTGTGGTGCCTTCAACGAGAAGCCAATGCTTTTCTAAAGTAAATCTTCTCTTTCCATTCTCCTTCCCATTCATAGTTACGAATAGGGGATTTATGGGCGGCTTACCGTGATATAATAATATATAATCCTGCTTATATGTGGTCCTCACATTAAGTTTCAAAAAATCGTTTTCTATACTTCCTCTCAAAACTTGGACCTTAAAAGTCCCATTGGGATGATCACTTGCTAAGTTAGGAGGGAGTTGTACTGCAACCAATATCATAGCTACTAGTAGAGTAGGAATTATAGCAGAGATTATTCTTTTATCCCTTCTTGATATCGTAAAATAGGATAAGAAAATGGATTCTATTGCTACAATAAATACTCTTGTGATAAAAAGCTCAAGGATCCCTCCTCCCATGAACATTTCTGTCTCAGATGCCGTAGGATGTAGGCTAGGCATTAAGTAGGGAGCTAAGAAACTTAGAGGTATCGTAGCATAAGCAGCCACAGCAAAGGCCATAGATACTCTTGGCCTTACATTTGGATCCTTTATACTCGATCTAATTGCAAGATATACGAGGAAAGCTAAGAACATGAAAAGAACTCCGGTTTCTCTAGGATCCCAATTCCATGATGATCCCCAAGATTCAGATGCCCATATTATCCCAGTAACTAAGGTAGAAAATCCCATCAAAATGCCTGCTAGTATGAACGAGTGGGCTGCTATCTCAAAACGGGATTCTCTCTTAAGAAGATAAACTATAGCAAATAAGAAGCCCAGAGTAAAGAGAAGGTATGTTGTAATGGATATAGGGACATGAATATATAAACTCCTGTAAGCTGTGGGATTACCTAAAGGAACAATAGAAGGGAAAGGCCCCTCAATTTGAGAGATAGCCAAAGTTATAGCATCTATTAATGAGAGAAGTACTAAGACTATTATTGTTAATCCCTTACTCACTAGCGCATCCCCCGAAGACAAGTGAAAAGATAGGATGAAAAAATTAAGAGACGGGATCGTCCCTATCGCCAAATACAATAGAACGGAGCATTTTATAAGCCCATGCGGCATATCCGTGAAATATTGCAGTAAAGAGAATCATCATAGCTATTATGGAATGTCCTATTCTTGTAGCTATGGCAGCGCCTCCAAATCCTTCAGGGAAGATATACCCCCAAAATGCGTTAATATAAGCTAGCTGTTCTGGGAATATTAAACCAAGCCCACTGAACACTATAGCTATGCCCAAGATAAACCAAACCCACCAAACTAGTACTTCTGTTGGTATTACCTTCTCAATATGGCGTCCACTTTTCTCATCATATCTTATAGGCTCATCAATGTGCTCTCTTAAGAACCAAGCCTTCGTCTCTGCGAAAAAGTGGTCAAATCCCATACCTATCCTTCTAAGACCATACCAATTATACTCGCCGCTTGCTACAAAGTAGTAAAGGAAGAAGATGGCTGTGGCAGTAAATAACAAGCCTGTTACTACATGTATATCTCTAGCTAATCCATACCCTATCAGATCGATGTTTAATGATTTAGAGAGACTAAGACCAGTTATTCCCTGTATAAGACCTTCTATTACTATGAGACAATGCATCACTCTGAAGAGAAGCGTATGTCTTACAACATTAACTCTCTTCATGTTCTCCCCTCGCTAGTTTTGTGATCAGATGCACACCAATACCTCCTACAGCTGCACCAGTAAGGAACTTGGCCCATGTATCAATAGGCGTACCAAAGGCTGTTTGAAGTTTAGTCCCCGATATATGAGGTCTCATGTCCTTATGGCAGGATTCGCATTCCAAGAAGCCTCTTTCAAACTGTCCCTGCTCATAGTTCTTCCCTTTGTAGTGGCAAGTTCTACAACCGGCAGTGTAAGGGGAAAGAGTCACCTTAGAAGCAGCTTCAGGTAAAGCTCCTCTAAGATTTAAGTTCAATAGTTCTACTGCCTTAGCGACCACGTCTCCTGCAATCCTCGCGCACCTCTCTGATCTCTCAGGAGAACCACTCGCATAGCCTGAAGTCTCACACCATCTCCCTACAGATACATGGCAGAAGATGGAATGACTAACACTCTGGGGGAGAATCTTATCACTTTTATACTTAGGGACGAGAAACTGATGATTACTTGCATATCTATTACTTATTTCTGTTGGTAATTTCGTCGATTCATACCACCTAAATAGGATTTGCCCTATCCTAACCCAATCTTTCTTCTCCTTGGAAACCATTTGGACAGCAGCGCCTGACCCCACTAGGGCTCCACAGCTACCTCCCCAACCAAACCCTCCTCCATAACCAAACTGGATCAAAGAGCTCAGCTCTTTCTTCTTCTTGAGGGCGTCAAGTACCTCCTACTTCGAGGGTATGGGAAGAGTTGTGTATGGAAAACCAACTTTCTCCCTCAGGGCATTTGCTATAGCCCAAAAGCTCCCTCCACCGCACTCGAATGCGTAATAACCTAGATGACCTAGTTTCCTCGCATATTCTACATCTAGCTCCTCATAGGGCCAAGGGAGCTCCGGGATCTTTGTTCCGCTAGCAGCGGAAAGCTTTATAGAGGGGACCATGCTACCGACAGCTACGACGGCTAATCCCTTAAGGAAATTCCTTCTACTGACATCCACCAAATAATACACCCTCGCGGAGCAATCTCACGGTATTTATAAAAATTCTCTGCCTATCTTGCGTTTTTCGGTGGTTATAAAAAGCATTTTATGCGCTATCGGTTATAACTTAAGCCGTAAAATACAAGGGACTTTGAGGATAAGAGAAACTCTTTCTTAAGAAAAACTGCGAAAATCTAAATAGAAGTTCTTATAAATAAATAAGGAAAAAATAAATAAATTAAGTAAGATTTTTCAATAAAGCTCTTGCTTCTAGTTACTACATGGACCAAAACAAGCAAAGTATTGAGGCCTTATGTAAGACCTAAACAAAATAATAAGGCCTGTTTTTCAGTTATGCTATCAACAATTGCTGCTGCATTTTGTGCATAATATATGTTAAATATATTCACTTTTCTGGGGGGGGGGAAGGAGCCCATATAGAACTTTTCCCCTTGAGG